>NZ_CP170578.1:3600000-3901071 GCF_042756445.1 Oryzobacter terrae | reverse complement strand
CTGAGGTCGAGCCGGGGGACGACCGGCCCGGGGTCGCTCGGCAGCTCCGCCGGCGTCGCGGGCGACCCGGACACCGTCGACCTGCCGGACAGGGGCGCGACTCTCGAGCCGGTCGCCACGGGTGCGGACCGGATGGTGCTGCTCAGGTCGGGGACGGCGGTGCGCTCGGGGAGCACGCCATCACCGGACGCGAGGGGGCGGGTGGTGCCGCCGTTCCCGGGGTCGAGGCCGGGGACGAGCGGCCCTGCGGTGCCGGGGACCCCCGCCCCGGGGACGGGGAGCGAGCCGACGCTGCCGGTCACCGCGTCGACGGCGTCGACGACGAGGTCGACGGTCGGCACGACGACCTTCGTGGTCGCGGACCGCGTCGTGGCTCGCACGACCTCGGCGACCTCCGCGACGGGAGTCCTCAGGGCGGCGACGGGCACCGCCTCGACCACACGGTCGACGGTCGTCGTCGCGGTCCCGACCGAGCTCGCCGCGGTCGTCGCCACCCGCTCCACCGCGGGGCGCACCGGGACGGGCGCCGGCGCGGTCGCGGTCACGGTCACGGGCTGCAGGGTCGCGTCGAGCGTCGACCCGAGCCCGGCCATGTCGGAGCCGAGGACCCCGCGGTCGTCGGCCAGGGCCGACGTGGACGACGCGAGGGCCCAGCCGAGGAGGACGAAGGCAGCACCGAGCACGAGCCTCAGGAGGCTCCTGCTGGACGGCGTCGCCGACATGTCGATCCCCCGATCATGGGAACTCGGTTGCAGTCGAGTTCACTCCAGTGGACTCCTCTTCGGGGAGTTTGGCAACCCCGGAGGACTGGACCCGACGACGCACACGTTTGCCTCCGGGGACACCCTGACCTGCGGGTCTGCACGAGTTCCCCTGCGCTGCAGGGAAACCCAACCCTCACGGCACTCTGACCAGCGGGAACGACGACGCGGCCGCACCCGGAACGGGTGCGGCCGCGTCGGCGGACGTCGGTCAGGCCACGAGCGACCTCAGGACGTACTGGAGGATGCCGCCGTTGCGGTAGTAGTCGGCCTCGCCGGGGGTGTCGATCCGGACGACCGCGTCGAACTGCGACCTCGACCCGTCCTCACGCGCCACCGACACCGACACCGTCTTGGGCGTCGCGCCCTCGTTGAGGGCCTCGATCCCGGTGAACGAGAACGTCTCGGTGCCCGAGAGCCCGAGCGACTCGGCGTTCTGGCCCTTGGGGTACTGCAGCGGCAGCACCCCCATCCCGATGAGGTTCGAGCGGTGGATGCGCTCGTACGACTCGGCGATGACGGCGCGGACGCCGAGGAGGGCGGTGCCCTTCGCCGCCCAGTCGCGCGAGCTGCCCGAGCCGTACTCCTTGCCGGCGAGGATGACGAGCGGGATGCCCGCCTCCTGGTACGCGGCCGACGCGTCGTAGATCGTGGTCTGCTCACCGCCGGTGAGGAAGTTGCGGGTGAACCCACCCTCGACGCCGTCGAGGAGGAGGTTCTTCAGGCGGATGTTCCCGAAGGTGCCGCGGATCATCACCTCGTGGTTGCCGCGTCGCGACCCGTAGGAGTTGAAGTCCTTGCGCTCGACGCCGTGGTCGGCGAGGTACCGGCCGGCCGGGCTGTCGGCCTTGATGGAGCCCGCCGGGCTGATGTGGTCGGTCGTCACGGAGTCGCCGAGCTTGGCGAGCACCCGGGCGTCGCCGATGTCCGTCACCGGCGAGGGCTCGAGCTGCATCCCGTCGAAGTACGGGGGCTTGCGCACGTAGGTGGAGTCGGCGTCCCAATCGAAGGTGTCGCCCTCGGGGGTGGGCAGCGACTGCCAGCGCTCGTCGCCCGCGAAGACGTCGGCGTAGTCGGTGGTGAACAGCTCCTTGCTGATCGACCCCGTGATCGTCGCCTCGACGTCGTTGGGCGCCGGCCAGATGTCCTTGAGGAAGACGTCGTTGCCGGCCTGGTCCTGCCCGAGGGGTTCGAGGTCGAAGTCGAAGTTCATCGTCCCGGCCAGGGCGTACGCGATGACGAGCGGAGGGCTCGCGAGGTAGTTCATCTTGACGTCGGGGTTGATCCGGCCCTCGAAGTTGCGGTTGCCCGAGAGCACCGAGACGACCGAGAGGTCGTGCTCGTTGACCGCCGCCGAGACGTCCTCCTGGAGAGGGCCCGAGTTGCCGATGCAGGTCGTGCAGCCGTAGCCGACGAGGTGGAAGCCCAGCTTCTCGAGGTAGGGCCACATCCCGGCCTTCTCGTAGTAGCCGGTGACGACCTTCGACCCGGGAGCCATCGACGTCTTGACCCACGGGGCCACCGACAGGCCCTTCTCGACGGCGTTCTTCGCGAGCATGGCCGCCGCCATCATCACCGAGGGGTTCGACGTGTTCGTGCACGAGGTGATCGAGGCGATGACGACGGCACCGTCCTTGAGCCCGAAGGTCTGGCCGTCGCGGGAGACCTCGACCTCGCGCAGGTCGCCGTCGACGCCGTAGTTCTTCACGTCGAGGGCGAACTGGCTCTTGGCCTCGGCGACGACGATGCGGTCCTGCGGGCGCTTCGGCCCGGCGATGGAGGGCACGACGGTCGACAGGTCGAGCTCGAGGTACTCGCTGTAGCGGGCCTCCGGCTGGTCGGGCCCGGCCTGGAGCCACATGCCCTGCTCCTTGGCGTACGCCTCGACGAGGGCGACGGACTCGGCCGAGCGGCCGGTGAGCCGCAGGTACTCGAGGGTGACGTCGTCGATCGGGAAGATCGCTGCGGTGGAACCGAACTCGGGGCTCATGTTGCCGATCGTCGCCCGGTTGGCGAGGGGCACCGCGGAGACGCCCTCGCCGTAGAACTCGACGAACTTGCCGACGACGCCGTGCTTGCGCAGCATCTCGGTGATCGTGAGGACGACGTCGGTCGCGGTGGCCCCGGCGGGGATCGCGCCCGACAGCCGGAAGCCGACGACGCGCGGGATGAGCATCGACACGGGCTGGCCGAGCATGGCGGCCTCGGCCTCGATGCCGCCGACGCCCCACCCGAGGACGCCGAGACCGTTGACCATCGTCGTGTGCGAGTCGGTGCCGACGCAGGTGTCGGGGTAGGCGACGCCGTCGCGGACCATGACGGTGCGCGCGAGGTGCTCGAGGTTGACCTGGTGGACGATCCCGGTGCCCGGGGGGACGACCTTGAAGTCGTCGAACGCGGTCTGGCCCCAGCGCAGGAACTTGTAGCGCTCCTCGTTGCGCTCGTACTCGATGGCGACGTTGCGCTCGAAGGCGTCGGCGCGACCGAAGACGTCGATGATCACCGAGTGGTCGATGACGAGCTCCGCGGGCGCGAGCGGGTTGATCTGGCTCGCGTCGCCACCGAGCTCGGCGACGGCCTCGCGCATCGTGGCCAGGTCGACGACGCAGGGCACGCCGGTGAAGTCCTGCATGATGACGCGCGCCGGCGTGAACTGGATCTCGGTGTCCGGCTCGGCGTCGGCGTCCCAGGCGCCGACGGCGCGGATCTGGTCGGCGGTGATGTTCGCGCCGTCCTCGGTGCGCAGCAGGTTCTCGAGCAGCACCTTGAGGCTGTACGGGAGGGTCTCGCTGCCCTCGACCGCCGCGAGCCGGTAGATCTCGTAGGACTGGTCTCCCACCTCGAGCGTGCCATGGGCGTCGAAGCTGTTCGTGCTGGCCACCGGGGCTCCCTTCAGGGTCGTGCGTCGTCGCGCGGTACCCACTGATTTATCTTGACGTCAAGATATCTAACCACACGACGCCGGTCCCGTCGAGCCTATGCCGGAGGGTGGCGCGCCGCGAGGCCCGGTGACCTCGCACCCCCGTGCCGACCGGTCCGACGGGTCAGGCGCGCGTCATCCGGTAGTGCAGGCGCAACGAGCGCACCGGTCCGACGCGCAGGTCGTGGTCGGTGCGCAGGACGCCCTCCTCGTCGACGAAGACGGCGAAGCGCTCGTGCACCGGGACCCGGGCGGCGTGGGGTGCGGCCGCGTCGTCGAGGACGAGGACGTAGGCGCCGGGGTCCCCGAACCGCCCGGGTCCCGAGTCCAGGACGAGGGCGCCGTCGGCCCGCGCGGTGGGTGCGAGGAAGACCTGGACGTTGCCCTGCTCGAGGGGGAACGCCACGTGGACGCAGGCGCCCTCGCGTCCCGGGACGCCGGTGCTGCGGTAGGCGCCGCTGAAGAGCACGTCGTCGGTCGCCCGCAGCCGCCGCAGCCACCCCGCCCAGACCTGCTCCCCCGCCGCGTCGCGGACCGGGAGGACCCGGCTGTCGATCCCGCGGGAGACGTCGAGCGGTCGCACGGGGATCGCCAGCTGCTGGACGCGACGGCCGAAGGCCCACGCGACGAGGGAGCCGCCGGGCGCGGCGAGGGGCGACCACTGCGACCAGGCGTCCATCCGCCACGTCGCCGTGTGCTCGTAGAAGTCGCGGACGAGCGGGTGCAGGGCCGCCGCGGAGAACGAGGGCCCGTCGAGGACGGCGAGGTCGGGCAGGAGCCCGGCTCCGGGGTCGTCGCGCACCACCGTGCCACCGACCGAGGCCGCGGCCTCCTCGAGCCAGCCGTCGCCCACGGGCCCGGCCGTGTGGACCGGCGCGCGCAGCCAGGGGTCGGCGTCGAGGTCGACGGGCCGGCCCACGGCCTTCCAGAAGACCCGTGTCCCCCGGTCGACCCGCGACCACCCGCTCATCGGCCGTCCGGGTCGGGGAGGAACGTCGCCACGCACTCGACGTGGTGCGTCATCGGGAAGGCGTCGAACGCGCGCAGCGCGTCGAGGCGGTAACCGCCCTCGGCGAGCAGGGCGGTGTCGCGTGCTAGGGCGGCGGGGTCGCAGGCGACGTAGACGACGACGCGCGGTCGCAGCCGGGTCACCTCGGCGCAGATCCCGCGGCCGGCTCCCGTTCGCGGCGGGTCGAGCACGACGACGTCGGCCGAGGGCGGGAGCAGGGGTGAGCGCGCCGTCCGGTGCGGCCGAGCCCCGCGGCGGCCGGGGCCCTTGCGCGCCGGCCGCGGCACTCCGAAGGCGTCGTCGACGCGGGCGGTGACGACGGCCACCTGGGGCTGGTCGGCGAGATTGGCGCGGGCGTGCTCGGTCGCCGCGGCATCCGACTCGACGGCGACGACCTGGCCGGTGGGGCCGACGGCCTCGGCGAGGGCCGACGCGAAGAGGCCGACCCCGCAGTAGAGGTCGAGCGCGCGCTCCCCCGGCCGCGCGTCGACCTCGGCCATGACGGTGGCCAGGAAGGTCCCGGCCGCACCGGGGTGGACCTGCCAGAACCCGCGGGCGTCGACGGCGAAGGTGCGCTCGAAGGAGGTGGTCGACCCGTCGGACCCGGGCCAGGACGCCGTGACGCGCTCGTGGACCACGGGACCGGGACCGTCATCGGGCACCCGGACGGCCACCGGCTCGGCCTCCGCGGGTGCGACGGCGTCGACGGCGTCGAGACCGGGCCAGGTGCGCTCGGTGACGCGGAGCCGGTCGACGCCGGGCGCGGCGATGCGGCAGTGGTCGACGGGCACGACGTCGTGCGAGCGGTGCCGCCGCAGCCCGGCACGTCCCCCGGCGTCGACGGCGAACTCCACCCGCGTGCGCCAGTCGAGGCCGGCGTCGTCGCCCGGGACGGGCTCGACCTCGACGTCGACCTCGAGGTGGGCGAGCCGGGACAGCTGCTCGCGGACCACCCCGGCCTTGAGCGCCCGCTGCCCCTCGAGCGAGACGTGCTGGAGGTCGCAGCCGCCGCAGCGGCCCGGTCCGGCCCACGGACAGGGCGGTTCGACCCGTTCGGGTGCCGCGGTGACGACTTCCACCGCGTCGGCGCGCACGAAGCGCTCGCCCGCGCCCGAGGACGTGACGACGGCGCGCACCCGCTCCCCCGGCAGGGTGTGGCGCACGAAGAGGACCTGGCCCTCGTGGCGCGCGATGGCGTGGCCGCCGTGCGCGAACGCCGTGACGTCGACCTCGACCTCGGCGCCGACCTCGAGCCCTCCGGTGGGTCCGGCCATCAGTGGTCGCCGCGGCGGACGTCGCCGACGACGGGCCCGTCGAGCCGGTCCTCGAAGCCCTCCGCCGAGGCCAGCTGCCAGGGCACCGACGAGACCATGACGCCGGGCGTGAACAGCAGTCGGCCCTTGAGGCGCAGGGCGCTCTGGTTGTGCAGCACCTGCTCCCACCAGTGGCCGAGGACGTACTCGGGGATGTAGACGACGACGAGGTCGCGCGGGTTGCCCGAGCGGATCGACTTGACGTAGTCGACGATCGGCCGGGTGATCTCGCGGTAGGGGCTGTCGAGCGCCTTGAGCGGCACGGGGATGTCGCGCCGGTCCCACTCGGCCTGCAGGGCCTTGGTCTCCTCGGGGTCGACGTCGACGGTCAGCGCCTCGAGGATCGAGGGGCGGGTCGCGCGGGCGTAGGCCAGGGCCCGCAGCGTGGGCTTGTGCACCTTCGACACCAGGACGATGGCGTGCACCCGGGACGGGAGCAGCTGCTGCTTGGTGTCGCCCTCGTCGACCCGAAGCTCGTCGCGGACCCGGTCGTAGTGCTTGCGGATGCGCATCATGAGGACGAACAGGACCGCCATCGCGGCGATGGCGTAGCCAGCGCCGTGGGTGAACTTCGTGATGAGGACGACGAGCAGGACCGTCCCCGACATCGTCGCCCCGACGGCGTTGATGGCGCGGCTGCGGATCATCCGTGCCCGGGCGGCCGCCGACTTCTCGAGCCGGAGGTGGCGGTTCCAGTGCCGGACCATGCCGATCTGGCTCAGCGTGAACGAGACGAAGACCCCGACGATGTACAGCTGGATGAGCCGGGTCACCTCCGCGTCGTACAGCACGACGAGACCGGCTGCCGCGGCCGCGAGGATGATGATGCCGTTGGAGTAGGCGAGCCGGTCACCGCGCGTGTGCAGCTGGCGCGGGAGGAAGCCGTCCCGGGCGAGGATCGAGCCGAGGACGGGGAAGCCGTTGAACGCCGTGTTCGCGGCGAGGACGAGGATGAGACCGGTGACGATCGACACGAGGACGACACCGGGGTGGAAGCCGCTGAACACCGCCTTGGACACCTGGCCCATCACGGTGTCCTGGACGTAGGTGTCGCCGACGGGGACGCCGTCGCGCAGCAGCTGGGTCGCGGGGTCCTCGGCGTACTGGATGTGCGTCCAGCGGGCCAGGGTCACCATCGACATGAGCATCGTGATCGACACGACGCCCATGAGGAGCAGCGTCGTGGCGGCGTTGCGGCTCTTGGGCTTCCGGAAGGCCGGGACGCCGTTGCTGATCGCCTCGACGCCGGTGAGCGCGGCACAGCCCGACGAGAACGCGCGCAGGAGGAGGAAGACGAGCGCGATGCCGCCGATCGTCCCGTAGCCGGGTTCCGGCGCGAGCTCGAGGCCCGCGCTCTCGGCGGCGGGCAGGGTGCCCGTCACCTCACGGTAGAACCCGAAGAGGGCCATGCCGATGACGGTGACCATGAAGAGGTACGTGGGGACGGCGAACGCGACGCCCGACTCCCGGACGCCACGCAGGTTCATCGCGGTGAGCGCCACGATGATGAGGACGCCGATGAGCGCCTCCCGGCCGCGCACGAAGCCGAACGCCGACGCGGCGTTCTGCACCCCCGCCGACACCGACACCGCGACGGTGAGGACGTAGTCGACGAGGAGCGCGCTGCCGACGGTGAGGCCCGCCTTCGGGCCGAGGTTGACGCTCGCGACCTCGTAGTCACCACCGCCGGAGGGGTACGCGTGGACGTTCTGGCGGTAGCTGAGGATGACGACGACCATCACCGCGACGACGGCCAGCGCGATCTTCCACGAGTTCGTCACGGCCAGCGCTCCCCCGGCGAGGCCGAGGGTCAGCAGGATCTCGTCGGGCGCGTAGGCGACCGACGAGAGGGCGTCACTGGCGAAGACGGGGAGCGCGACGCGCTTGGGGAGGAGGGTCTCGTGGAGCCGGTCGCTGCGCATGGCGCGCCCGAGCAGGACCCGTTTGACGAGACGTCCGGGAGATGACACGACAGACACTGTAGGCCGCGCGGGTCGCCCGTTCGTCCCTGTCCCGGACACGCTCTCAGCGTGCGGTCGGCCCGTGTACCGTCGGGACCGTGCACTTCGTCATCATGGGCTGCGGCCGTGTCGGCGCGTCCCTCGCCCGCGCCATCGAGCGCGCCGGCCACGAGGTCGCCGTCATCGACCAGGACGAGTCGGCCTTCCGCCGTCTCGGGACGGGCTTCGAGGGCCGCACCGTCACGGGGGTCGGCTTCGACCGCAACACCCTTCGGGCCGCCGGCATCGACCAGGCCTACGCCTTCGCCGCGGTGTCGAGCGGCGACAACTCCAACATCCTCGCCGCCCGCGTCGCCCGCGAGAAGTACGGCGTCGAGAACGTCGTCGCGCGCATCTACGACCCGGGCCGCGCCGAGATCTACCAGCGCCTCGGCATCCCCACCGTCGCCACCGTGAAGTGGACGAGCGACCAGATGCTGCGCCGGCTGCTCCCGCAGGGCCACGTCCCCGAGTTCAGCGACCCGTCGGGCAAGGTCGTCATCGCCGAGATGCCGGTGTCGCGCACCTGGGTCGGCCGACGGCTGTCCGAGGTCGAGGCGGCGACGCACGGCCGCATCGCCTACGTGACCCGGCTCGGGGACGGGATCCTGCCCGGGTCGGAGACCGTGTACCAGGAGGGCGACCTGCTCCACATCGCGCTCCGCCGCGAGGACCTCGCCACCGCCGAGCGCGTCCTCGACAGCGCTCCCCCCTCGACCGACTGAACGGAAGGCCCCACACCCATGCGCGTCGTCATCGCCGGAGCCGGGAGCGTCGGGCGCTCGATCGCCCGCGAGCTGCTGCGCAACGGCCACCACGTGCTGCTCATCGACCGCGACGCCGACGCCGAGCGGGTGGCCAAGGTGCCCGACGCGAGCTGGCTGCAGGCCGACGCGTGCGAGATCGACTCGCTCTCGGAGGCCGGTCTCGCCGACTGCGACGTCGTCGTCGCGGCCACCGGTGACGACAAGGTCAACCTCGTGCTGTCCCTGCTCGCCAAGACCGAGTTCGGCGTGCCGCGCACCGTCGCCCGCGTCAACAACCCGAGGAACGAGTGGATGTTCGACGAGGCGTGGGGGGTCGACGTCGCCGTCTCGACCCCGCGGCTCATGACCGCGCTCGTCGAGGAGGCCGTCAGCGTCGGCGACCTCGTGCGGATCTTCGAGTTCCAGCAGGGCAAGGCGATGATGGTCGAGATGACCCTGCCCGTCGGCAGCCCCTACGCCGGCGCCCGGGTCGGCGACGTGCCGCTCCCCGGGAACACGGTGCTCACCGGCATCATCCGCGAGGGCCACCCCATCGCCCCGAGCCGCGACGACGCCCTCGAGCCGCTCGACGAGCTGCTCTTCATCACGACGCCCGACGTCGAGGCCGAGCTCGAGTCGCTCCTCTCCCCCGGTCAGCGCCACAAGCGCGAGACCGAGGGCGGCGACGACGACGACGACCTCTGAGGCCTGCTGGCCTCGACCCGGCCGGCGGGTCACCGGCCGGCTGGGTCAGTCGCGGACGGGGTCGTCGCGCCGCGCCGCGACGTCGGCGGCGTCCGCCTCGTCGTGCGCCCCCGGACCGCGGCCGGGCTCGAGCGGCGTGTGCCCGGCGAGGAGCATCCAGCCCATGACGGCCACCGCTCCGACCCACAGCGGCCAGCCCAGGGTGATCTTCGCGGCGCCGAGCCAGGCGACCTCGGCCGCGAGGTAGAGCGGCACCATGATGGCGATCCGCACGGCGTAGGTGGCCACGAGCACCCAGGTGAGGCGGGTGCACACGCGGACCATCCCGCGGTCGCGCCGCCAGCCGAACGGGTCCTCGGCGGCGCGGGGGTCTCCGGCGCCGACGAGGAAGCCGACGGCGGGCCAGCGCGTGGCGATGGAGACGAGGGTGGCGACGAGGAAGGCGGCGTTGGTGAGGATGCCCGGGAGGAAGGCGTCCTCGGCCCGTCCGGACCGCACGGCGAAGAACGCGGCGATCGCGGTGGCGAAGACGGCCCCGAGCACGTGCTGGAGCGAGGAGCGCTGTGCCACACGGATTCCCGCGAGGACGAGGGCGATGACGAGGGCTGCCCCCGCGGCCAGCGTGACGTCGCGGCGCCAGCTGTACAACGCGACGAAGGCGATCGTCGGCAGCGCCGTCTCGACCGACCCGCGCCAGCCGCCGAGCGCGGTGGACAGCCGGTGCCGGATGAGGGCCTCGACCGTCTCGGCCGTGGGCCCGGCGGGGACGGTGGCGCCCGGCTGCGTCACGCGGTCGGCACGATCTCGTAGGCGGGGTTGAAGATCGTCGGGACGCCTCGGACCTCGGCGACGCGGCCGCGGGCCCGCACGAACGTGCCGGGCTCGATGCCGGCGATGCTCCGGCGGCCGATCCACACGAGGTTGACCGAGCCCTTGCCGTCCCAGACCTCGGCGACGAGGGCCGGGACGCTGCGGCGCGGCGGGAGGGTCACGGTGCGCACGGTCCCGCAGACACAGGCGGGGTGGCGGGGCGCGAGGGCGGTGAGGTCGTCGCCCCCCTCGGTCAGCGACTGCTCCTGGAGCACCTCGGCCTCGTGCTCGGCCGAGGTCATCGTGTAGTCGCGCAGCCGCTCGCGCAGGCCCATCACCGCACCTCGGTGATCTCGGGGCCGCGCTCGAACGGGTCGAGCGAGGGGGTGGCGTCGTCCTCGTCGGACTCGTCGTCGGCTCCGTCGGCCGCGGCGTCGGTGGGCAGGCTCAGCGGCAGCAGCTCGCGCGGCGCCATCGGCTCGGTCCCGCGGACGACGACCGCGGCGCGCAGGACGTCGAGGAGGGGGCCGGCGGCGGCCTCGTCGATGGCGGCCCGGCCGGAGAGGACCCCGCGCAGGAACCAGCGGGGGCCGTCGACGCCGACGAAGGTCGCGGGGGCGAAGACGGTGCGGCCGTCGGGGCCGGCCGAGGGCATCCGGGTGCGCAGCTCGGTGCCGAGCCCGCCGGGGTGCTCCTCGACGGTGCCGCCCTGCGACTCGACGGCCGCGGCGATCTCGCCGCGGATCTCGTCCCACAGGCCGCTCGAGCGAGGCGCGGCGAAGGCCTGGAGCTGGAGGGCGGAGTCGCCGAGGACGGCGGTCGCGGCGTTGACCTGCTGGGTCTGCTGGTCGAGCTCGAGGCGCAGCTCCATCCCGTCGACGCCGCGCACCCACAGGGCGCCCAGGTCGACCCGGCCGTCGCGGCCGTCGACCTCGGCGACGTCCCAGGGACCGTCGCCGCGCAGCGCGGTGGCGGCACCGCCGGCGCCGCCGGTCGCGTCGACGCCGGCGTCGGAGGAGGAGCCGGCACCGGGCTCCGCACCCGTCGGCTCGGTGGCCTCGGCGGGGTCGGTGTCCTTGTTCCGTCTGAAGATGCTCACGGCGCTGTCGTCCTCGGGTGGGGTCTGGGGGTGCGGCGGGTCGTCACCGCGGGTCACCCGGGCCGAAGCCGCCGGTGGACCCGTGACCAGTCTCCCCCCGGGCGCTGTCCGGAAGCGAATCCGCGACGTCGAAGTCGGCGTGGAGGTAGTGCTGGACCACGAGCTGGGCGATGCGGTCGCCGACGCGCACCGTGAACGGCTCGCGGGGGTCGAGGTTGACGAGGTTGACGAGCACCTCGCCGCGGTAGCCCGAGTCGACGGTTCCCGGGGCGTTGACGATGGTCACGCCGTGGCGGGCCGCGAGGCCCGACCGGGGGTGGACGAGGCCGACGGTGCCCGGCGGCAGCGCGAGGGCCACCCCGGTGGGGACGAGCGCGCGCTCCCCCGGCTCGATCGTCAGGTCCGCGACGCTCGTGAGGTCGGCTCCCGCGTCACCGTCGGTGCTGTACCGGGGCAGCGAGGCCGCCGCGTGGAGCAGCCGGACGGTGACCGGGACGTGGTCGGGCGCGCTCACGGGTGCAGGGACGGCCTCGGGGTGCAGGGGCGACGCCGTCAGGCGGCGCACTCCGTGCAGACGAGGACGCCGCCCTTCTCGCTGGCGAGCTGGCTGCGGTGGTGCACGAGGAAGCACCTCGAGCAGGTGAACTCGTCGGCCTGGCGCGGGAGGACCCTCACCGAGAGCTCCTCACCGGACAGGTCGGCCCCGGGCAGCTCGAAGCCCTCGGCCTGCTCGGTCTCGTCGACGTCGACGCTGGAGGCGCGCTTGTCGACCCGGCGGTTCTTGAGCTCCTCGATGGAGTCCTCGGACAGCTCGTCGTCGGTCTTGCGCGGCGCGTCGTAGTCGGTCGCCATTGCGGTGTTCCACCCTTCGTCGTGTCACTCGGCTCCTGACAACGCACGGATGCCCGAGTTTGTGCCCCGGGTCCGAAGCCGTGGCGCCGCGATTGTGCACCATCGGGCCGGGCTCCGCCACGCCGGGTCCAGCGCGTGACCCGCCGTGGTCGCGGAGCAGCCCGTCGGGTGGCGGATCCGGGGCCTCGCGAGCACCCGGTGAGCGGTCGCCCGGGGAAGGGACCGGGGTCAGGTCGCGGGTGTGACGTGCCGGGCGGTGAGGTCGCGCACCAGGGGTCCGAAGGTGTCGGCGAGACCCGGGGCCGAGGCCCAGGTGAGGTCGGGGTCGGCGACGTCGCCCACCGGACCGCCGATGACCGCGCCGGCCTCCCGGGCGACGAGCTCGCCGGCCGCCCGATCCCACGCGTTGAGGGACGTCTCGTAGTACGCGTCGAGCCGGCCGGCCCCCACGCTGCACAGGTCGAGGGCGGCGCTGCCGTGCCGCCGGATGTCGCGCACCCGCGGCAGCAGCTCGGCCAGGAGCGCCGCCTGGCGGGCCCGCACGTCGGAGGCGTACGAGAAACCGGTGCCGACGAGTGCCATCGAGAGGTCGGTGGCGCCGGTGGCCCGCAGGGTGCGGGTGCCGGCGGGAGTCGTCAGCCGCGCCCCGCCGCCGCGGTGGGCGTGGAAGAGCTCGTCGGTGACCGGTCCGAGCACCGCTCCGGCCACCGCCTCCCAGGCCCCGGGTGTCGAGGGGTCGCCGACGACCGCGGCGAGGGACACGGCGTACGCGGGGATCCCGTAGAGGTAGTTGACCGTGCCGTCGATGGGGTCGACGACCCAGGTGACCCCGCTCGTGCCGGGCCGGCCGCCCTCCTCCTCACCGAGGACGGCATCGTCGGGCCGCAGCTCGGCGAGCAGCCGGAGGACGAGCTCCTGGCTGCGCTGGTCCATCTCGGTCACCGGGTCGGTCTCGGACGACTTCGAGGAGACGCCGAGCTCGGTGGGGCGCTCGTCGACGACGAGGCGACCGGCGGCGCGCACGACCCGGCACGCGACGTCCTCGAGGGCGGCGGGGTCGAGGTCGCGTGGCTCGTCGGGCATCAGTCGCTGCCGCACAGGGCGGGCTTCGCGGCACGAAGGTTGGGGCAGCAGCCGGGCGCACAGACCGAGGGCCGGACGTCGCCGGGCAGCCACGTCTCGGGGACGACGACCTCGCCGCGGGCCTCGGCCGCGCGCTCGAGGAGGAGGTCGACGAGCCCCTCGACGAAGACGTCGTCGGTGTCGGGCGTCGCGACCCGCACGAACGGCACGCCGACCCGCTCGGCCGTCTCGGCGGCCTCGGTGTCGAGGTCGTGGACGACCTCCATGTGGTCGGACACGAAGCCGATGGGCACGACGACGACGGGCCCCGTGGGGTCGTCGGCGGCGAGCTCCTCGATCCGGTCGTTGACGTCGGGCTCGAGCCACGGCTGGTTCGGGGGACCGGAGCGCGAGCAGAATACGAGCTCGCCCGTCACCGCGAGGCCGAGCGCCTCGTTGACCTCGTCGGTGAGCCGGCGGGCGAGGCGCACGTGCTGGTCGGCGTAGAGGTTGCCCTCGCCGTCACCGGGTCCGGACGTGTCGTCCATCGCCTCCGGGACCGAGTGGGTGACGTAGAGGACGCGTGCGCGGTCGCGGTCGGGCAGGTCGGCCATCGCGGCGAGGAGGGCGCGACGCCACGCGGTGCCGAGCCCGGGGTGGACGGCGTAGGGCCGGACCTTGTCGACGACGAGGCCGTCGGCGGCGGGACCGACCTCGTCGACGGCGGCCGCGAGGTCCTCGCGGTACTGCCGGCACGAGGAGTAGCAGGAGTAGGCGCTCGTGAGGAGGGTGACGACCCGGGTGGCGCCGAGGTCGAGCGCCTCCTGCACGGCGTCGGCGAAGTACGGCTCGCTGTTGCGGTTGCCCCAGACGACGGGGACGTCGAGGCCGCGGCGGGCCAGCTCGGCGCGCAGCCGCTCGAGGAGGGCGCGGTTGAGGTCGTTGATCGGGCTGCGGCCCCCGCGGGCGAGGTAGTGCTCGGCGACGACGGCGAGGCGCTCGTCCGGGACGTTCCGGCCCGCGGTGACCCGGCGGAGGAACGGCATCACCTCGTCGGTGGCCTCGGGTCCCCCGAAGGAGCCGAGGAGCACGACGTCGTAGGGCTCGAGCGCTGCCGCCGCGTCTGTCATGGGCCCAGCCTAGAAGGGCAATCCCGAGGGGTCCGGCGTGGGATCCGCGATCCGGGCTCGACGGGGTGGCATTGTCGTCCCCACGACGAGCAACACCGGGAGCCCGAGATGCAGGACCTTCGCCTGATCGGCGTCCACGAGGACGGCCAGCACCTCCTGCTCGCCGACGCCGAGGGCGGGCGGTTCCGCCTCCCCCTCGACGAGGCGCTGCGGGCGGCGGCACGTCGCGACCGTCCCCGGCTGGGGCAGCTGCAGATCGAGATCGAGGGCGGGCTGCGACCCCGCGAGGTCCAGGCCCTCATCCGGCGCGGCCTGTCCGCCGAGGAGGTCGCCGACCGGGCCGGCTGGACCGTCGAGAAGGTCCGGCGCTTCGAGGGACCCGTCCTCGCCGAGCGCGAGCACGTCGCCCGCGTCGCCCAGCAGTGCGCCGTCGGCAGCCGCGGCGGCGGCCCGGTGACGCTCGCCGAGCGGGTCTCCGACCGGCTCAAGGACCGCGGGGTCGACCGCGACGACATCGAGTGGGACTCCTCGCGCGACGAGGAGGGTCACTGGGCCCTGACGATGACCTTCGCCGCCGGCGGGCGCCAGCGCACGGCGACCTGGCGCTACGAGCCGCTCGGCGGGTCGGTGACCCCCGGCAACGACGAGGCGCGCTGGCTCAGCGAGGAGGCCGCGGCCGGGAGCATCCCGACGCCGCACACCGCGTCCTCCGCCGACCACGACGTCTACGACGTCGACGCCGACGGCGGGCTCGGGCGCACCCGGGCGCAGCGCGCCGCCCACGAGCCCATCGACCTCATGGCCGCGATGCGCGAGCACAGCACCCGCGGCCGGCGCGGTCGCAGCCGGCGCCCCTCCCCCACGTCGACCCCCGGCGACCACGACCCCCGCCACGACGCGCTCCCCCTCGACGAGCTGGCCACCGACCCCGCGTCGGTCCCCCCGCCGCCCGCGGCCCGGGGGCGCAACCCGCTGTCGGCCCACCTCGACGAGGTGCCCGACGACGCCACCGCCGACGAGCTGGTCGGCGGCTTCCCCGACGACGCGGCCGACGAGCCGGGGGCGGTGGCCGCCGAGACCCGCGCGCCGGAGGACGACTCCGCCACCGCACCGGCTCCCGAGGCCGCGGCCGACGCGGCGCCCGAGGACGACGAGCCGGCCGCCGCCGAGGCGCCCATCCGTCGACCGGCCGCCTCCCGCAAGGGCCGGCCGAGCGTCCCGAGCTGGGACGACATCGTCTTCGGCACCAAGGGCTCCTGACCACCGCGGTCCTGCGGCCGGGGCGTGCCGCCACGGCTCCACCCGGCTTCGGTGCGCTTCACCCCGGTTCTCATCCGGGGTGAAGCGCACAAGTTCGGGGTGACCCCGAACTTGCGCCGTGCCGGGGCGGCGTCAGGCGGGCGGCGGGACGGGGCAGACGTCGAGGTCGAAGGGCAGCACGTCGGGCGAGACCGCCGCGGCCCGGGCCGCGTGGCTGTTCATCCGCCGCATGTAGTGGCGGCGGCAGAGCACCTCGTACTCGACGAGCCCCGCGCTCGCGGCGGCGGTGTCGCCGACGACGACCTGCTCGCCCTCGACGACCATGACGCCGTCGACGATGCGCGCGTTGTGGGTGGCCTTGCGCCCGCACCAGCACAGCGCCTCGACCTGGAGGAGCTGGACCCGGTCGGCGAGCTCGATGAGACGGCGCGAGCCGGGGAAGAGCTCGGTGCGGAAGTCCGCGGTGATGCCGAACGCCGTGACGTCGATGCCCATCTCGTCGACGACCCGGGCCAGCTGCTCGACCTGCAGCGGCGTGTAGAACTGGGCCTCGTCGCAGATGAGGTAGTCGATCCGCGCGCCGGAGGTGAGGCGCTCGACGATCTCGTCCCAGAAGTCGAGGTCGTCGTGGACCTCGATCGCCGGTGTCGAGAGCCCGAGCCGCGAGGACAGCACCGAGTCGCCCATCCGGTCGAGCTTGGTGAAGATCAGCCCCTGACGACCACGCGTGCTGTTGTTGTGGTCCATCTGGAGCGCGAGGGTCGACTTGCCGCAGTCCATCGTGCCCGAGAAGAAGATCAGGTCCGCCACGAGGGGAGAGCCTAGGCGACGTCGGCGGCCGGGACGTGCGCGACCGGCACCGCCACCTCGTCCGCGCTGAGCGAGCCGTGGAGGCCGATGAGGGCGAGCAGCTCGGGGCGCGCACGGCGCGAGTCGACGACGGCGAACGGCCCGTGGGTCACGACGACGAGGTCCCCGATCCGCGGCAGGTTCGTGGGGTCGACCACGCCGAACCACCCTGCCGCCACGGCCTCCTCACGACCCAGGACCTGGGCACGCTCCCCCAGCACCTCGCTCCACGCCGCTCGGACGTCGTCGGCCGCGCCGGGCTCGGTCCACACCTGCGGCGCGCGGAACTCGGCCGACACGTGCCGCGCCCCCGCCGCCAGTCGCGGGTCGTCGGCGACGTCGACGCGCTGGTGGAGGGGGACGTCGACCATCCCGTGGTCGGCCGTCACCGTGAGCGAGCAGTCGCGGGGCAGGGAGGCCGCGAGCCGGGCCAGCTCGCGGTCGACCGCCTCGAGCTCGTCACCCCACTGCCACGCGTCGCACCCGAAGACGTGGCCGACCTTGTCGAGCTCGCCCCAGTAGAGGTGGACGAGGGCGCGGGGCGTGGCGCGCACCGCGGCGAGCGTGGCGTCGACCCGGGCGGCCAGCGTGTCGGCGGCGGCGAACCGGCCCCCGCGCAGCGCGGCGTTGGTCAGGCCCGAGCCGTCGAAGTACGCCGGGCCGACCCTCGTCACGGGCACCCCGGACCGGTGGACCCGCTCGAAGACGGTCTCGTGTGGCTGCCAGCGCAGCGGGTCGGGGCCGTCCTCCCACGACAGCTCGTTGAGGAGGCGGTCCTCCCCCGGCACGAGCACCTCGTAGCCGACGAGGCCGTGCGCCCCCGCCGCGAGCCCGGTGCCGAACGTGCCCATCGAGGTCGCCGTCGTCGACGGGAAGCCCGCCGGGACCCGGCGGGTCGTGGGCAGCAGCGAGCGCAGGAACGGGGCGTGCCCGGCGCGGCGGACGAGGAGGTCGTGGCCGAGCCCGTCGACGAGGACCGTGACCGAGCGTCGCGAGGGGGCGAGCTCGAGGCGCGGGGTCGGGCGGTCACCGGGCGTGGGGACGCCCAGCGACACCGCGACCGCGGGCAGGACGTCGGCGAGCCCGGGTCCGTCGGCGTCGAGCGGGAGACCGGCCTCGGCGGCGGTCACCCTCAGCCCTGGCCGATGGCGGCCGAGAGCTCGCGGGCGAACGACAGCGCCCGCACGAGGGCGTCCTCGCCGTCGGCCGCGGCGGAGATCCGCAGGGCGATGTCGTCGCCGGTGATCGTGCCCTCGTAGCCGTGGTCGGCGTCGCAGTCGGGGTCGGCACACGAGGCCGGGACGAGGTCGAGCCGGGCCACGGTGCCCCAGCCGAGGGTCAGCGTGACCTCGCGGCCCAGGCTGCCCGGCACGTAGGTCGACGGGCTCTCGACGACGTGGGTGAGCATGACGCCCCGCACCGCCGACAGCGGGATCGACTCGGTCGTCGCGGTGGCGACGTCCTGCGGGGCCGGGGGCTCGTCGGCGTGGTCGTCGGCGTGCGCGATGAGCAGGCGCGAGGGCGTGAGGACGAGCACGGTGATGTGGCGGCGCACGACGTCGCGGTCGAAGGTCGTCTCGAGGTGGACCAGGTGGTTGGCGATCGGCTCCCCCACGAGCGCGGCGGCGACGACGTCGGCGACGAGCGCCGGGTAGTAGCCGGCACGGACGATGGCGTCGGTCAGCTCGACCGGCAGGGTGGGGGCGTCGGAGGGACTGCTCATCCCCCCATTCTGCCCCGCCCGCGCGGCCCTCATGGCGCGCCGTCCCCACCCACCACCCGCCCTCGGCGCTCGCCACGGCACGGAGGGCGGGAGAAGGGAAGCGCTCAGGTGAGGGAGCGGCGCCCCGGGTCGGTGCGGCGGGGAGCCGGCGCCAGGACGATCTCGGCCCCGAGGACCTCGACCCCGCCCGGGTGGGCGTTGACCGGGTTGAGCACGAGGGAGGCGACCTCCGGCAGGTCGTCGGCGAGCACCGAGACCCGGGCGATGAGGTCGGCGAGCGCGGCGCGGTGGATCGGCGCCGACCCGCGGTGCCCGTGGAGCACCGGCGACGCCTTCACCGACGAGATGAGCTCGGACACCGTGACGTCGGTGAGGGGCGGGATGCGGTAGGCGATGTCGCCGAGGAGCTCGGTCGGCAGGCCCGCCACCGAGAACCCGATGACCGGCCCGAAGAGCGGGTCCTCGTCGGAGGTGACGACGACGGGGACGCCGGGGGTCGCCATCCGCTGGACGACGAGCCGGTCGGCGTCGAGCGGGGCGAGCCGGTCGGTGAGCGAGTCCCACCCCGCGCGCAGGGCGGCCTCGTCGCGCAGGTCGATCCGCAGCCCGCCGACCCCGCCCTGGTGGCGCAGCATCGGCGCCGTCGACTTGAGGACGACGGGGTAGCCGACCTCCTCGGCCGCCGCGACCGCCTCGTCGGGCGAGCGTGCCTCGCGCTTGGTCCACACGTCGATCCCGTAGGCGGTGAGCAGGGCCCGCGCCTCGTCCTCGGAGAGCCGCCGCCCCTTGGGCTCGACCGACAGCACCGTCTCGACGACGTCCTCGGCGATGCGGCGGTTGATCCCGGGCGGGGCGAGCGGCGTGCCGCGGTCCTTGGCCCGCCACTGGCCGTACCGGGTGGCGGCGGCGAGGGCGCGCACGGCGTCCTCGGGCATCGAGTAGACGGGGATGGCCCGGGCCGACCCCCCGGTGCCCGTGACGCTCGAGTGGCCGTCGTCGACCCCCCGCATCCCGAGGAAGACGGCCGCGACCGGCTTGGTGGCGTCCTCGGCCGCCTCGCGCACGGCGGCCGCGACGTCCTCGTCGCCGGTGACGAGCGGGGGGATGAAGCAGGCGAGGACCGAGTCGACCCGGGGGTCGTCGAACGCGGCGCGCAGGGCGGTGCGGAACTCCGCCGCGGTCGACTCGCTGCGCAGGTCGGCGGGTCCGTGCGTGACGGTGAGGCCCCACCCGGTGCAGGCGTCGGCCGCGAGGGTGCCCAGGGCCGCGGAGTTGGCGACGACGGCCACCCGGTCGCCCGTCGGGAGGGGCTGGTGGGTGACGAGCTGGGCGACGTCGAAGAGCTGGTGGACGTTCTCGACCCGGATGACGCCGGCCTGCTTGAGCATCGCCGAGAACACCTCGGGCCGCGCCTTGGTGGCCCGCACGCGGTGGCCCGGCGGGACGCCGAACCGGCTGACGCCGGACTTCACGACGATGACCGGCTTGATGAGGGCCAGGTTCCGGGCGATCCGCGAGAACTTGCGCGGGTTGCCCATCGACTCGAGGTAGAGGCCGACCGCGTCGGTGGAGTCGTCGTCGATCCAGTACTGCATGAAGTCGTTGCCCGACACGTCGACCCGGTTCCCCGCGGAGCCGAACGACGAGATGCCCAGGTTGCGCCGCGCCGCCGACGCGAGGACCGCGATGCCGAGGGCGCCGGACTGGGCGAAGAGCCCGAACCGGCCGCGGGGCGGCACCACCGGCGCGAGGGAGGCGTTGAGGTTGACCGCGGCGTCGGTGTTGATGATCCCGAAGGAGTTCGGCCCGACGACCCGCATCCCCGCCCCACGGGCCCGGCGGACGAGCTCGGCCTGGAGCCGCGCGCCGTCGCGCCCCTCCTCGGCGAAGCCCGACGAGACGACGAGCAGCGCCTTGACGCCGGCCTCGGCGCACTCGTCGACGACCTCGAGGACGGCGTGGGCCGGGACGGCGATGACGGCGAGGTCGACCGGCTCGGGGATGGCACCCACCGACGGGTAGGCCCGGCGCCGGCGCAGTGTCCGCACGTTGGGGTTGACCGGGTGGACCTTCCCGGTGAAGCCCGACGAGACGATGCGCTCGAGGACGTGGGTCCCCATCGCGTCCTTGCGCCGGCTCGCCCCCACGACCGCGACGACCGACGGGTTGAGCAGGGCCCGCAGGCTCTGGGCCTCGGCGCGGTGCTCGCGCGACATCTCGACGGCCCGCGACCGGTCGGTGGGCTCGATGTCGAACCAGACCTCGACGACGCCGTCCTCGACGTGGCGGGCGACCTCGTACCCCGCGTCGGCGAAGACCGCGAGCATCTTGCGGTTCTGCGGCAGCACCTCCGCCGTGAAGCGGCTGATCCCGAGGTCGCGGGCGATGGCGGCGAGGTGCTCGAGGAGGACCGAGCCGATCCCCTTGCCCTGGTAGTGGTCGCTGATGTTGAAGGCGACCTCGGCGCTGCGGGCGTCGATCCGGTCGTAGCGGCCGATCCCGACGATCTCCTCGCGCAGCGTCACGACGAGGGCGACGCGGTCGACGTAGTCGACGTGGGTGAAGCGGTGGACGTCGGAGTCGCTGAGCCGGCGCAGCGGCGCGAAGAACCGCAGGTAGATCGACTCGTCGGACTGGGCGGCGTGGAAGCGGTGGACCCCGGCGGTGTCGGAGGGCCGGATCGGTCGCACGCTCGCGACGGTGCCGTCCCGGAGGACGACGTCGGCCTCCCAGTCGGCGCGGTAGCCCGGAGGGAGCTCCTCGTCGCTCATGGCCCCATCGTGCCACCCGCCCCACCGCGCCGTCCGACGGGCAGACTGGCCCCGTGGAGCTGCGTGACGCCGTCCGACGACGGCGCATGGTGCGCCGCTTCGACCCCGACCGACCGGTGGCCGAGGCGGTCGTCCGCGACCTCGTCGGCCTCGCCGTGCGGGCCCCGAGCGCCGGGTTCAGCCAGGGCTGGGACTTCCTCGTCCTCCTCGACCCCGCCGACCGGGCCGCCTTCTGGGGCGCCACCGACGACGGACGCCCCTCCGACTCGTGGCGTCGCGGCGTCTCGGAGGCGCCCGCCCTCGTCCTGTGCCTGTCGCACCCGGAGGCCTACCTCGACCGCTACGCGCTGCCCGACAAGGGCTGGACCGACCGCTCCCCCGACCGGTGGCCCGTGCCGTATTGGGACACCGACACGGCGATGGCCGCGATGGTCCTGCTCCTCGGGGCCGAGGACGCCGGGCTCGGCGCGCTGTTCTTCGGGGTGCCGGGTGAGCGCCACGACGCGGTGCACGCGGCGCTCGGCATCCCCACCGACCGCCGGGTCGTCGGGGTCGTCGCGCTGGGCCACGAGGCCGAGCGGGTCGGCGGGTCCCCCCGGACCCGGGCCCGGCGGCCGCTCGAGGACGTCCTCCACGTCGGCCGGTTCGGAGTGTCGGCTCGGCCGCCGGAGCGGCGTTTGTGAGGATGGGGCCGACCCCCGTCGTGGCGCCGCCACGACCCTGACCGACCCGGAGCGAAGCCCCACCTCATGGCCAGGCGCAGCGACACCCCTCCCCCCGAGGACATCGTCGAGCACATCGTCGACATCGACGTCGAGGACGAGATGCGCTCGGCGTTCCTCGAGTACTCCTACAGCGTCATCTACTCGCGCGCCCTGCCCGACGCCCGCGACGGCCTCAAGCCCGTGCAGCGCCGGATCCTGTTCGGGATGAGCGAGCTGGGGCTGCGCCCCGACCGGCCGCACGTGAAGTCCAGCCGGGTCGTCGGCGAGGTCATGGGCAAGTACCACCCGCACGGCGACACGGCGATCTACGACGCCCTGGTCCGCATGGCCCAGCCGTTCACGATGCGCCTGCCGCTCGTCGACGGCCACGGCAACTTCGGCTCCCTCGACGACGGCCCCGCCGCCTCGCGCTACACCGAGGCGCGGATGGCGCCCGCCGCCCTGCTCATGGTCGCCGGGCTCGACGAGGACACCGTCGACTACGTCCCCAACTACGACGACTCGCTGACCCAGCCCGGCGTCATGCCCGCGGCCTGCCCCAACCTGCTCGTCAACGGGGCCAGCGGCATCGCCGTCGGCATGGCCACGAACATGGCCCCGCACAACCTCGTCGAGGTCATCGGCGCCGCCCGCCACCTCATCACCCACCCCGACTGCTCCCTCGACGACCTGATGAAGTTCGTCCCCGGCCCGGACCTGCCCGGCGGCGGCCGGATCATCGGGCTCGAGGGCATCCGCGACGCCTACCTCACCGGCCGCGGCCCCTTCCGCACCCGGGCGACCGCCCGGGTCGAGAAGCTCACCCCGCGCCGGATGGGCATCACCGTCACCGAGCTGCCCTACCTCGTCGGGGTCGAGAAGGTCATCGAGCGGGTCAAGACCCTCGTGCAGTCCAAGAAGCTCCAGGGCGTCAGCGACGTCAAGGACCTCACCGACCGCAAGAACGGGATGCGCCTGGTCTTCGAGGTCAAGAACGGCTTCAACCCCGACGCCGTCCTCGAGCAGCTCTACAAGCTGACCCCGATGGAGGACTCCTTCGGCATCAACGCCGTCGCGCTCGTCGACGGGCAGCCGCGCACCCTGGGCCTCAAGGAGCTGCTGCGCACCTACGTCGACTTCCGCATCGACGTCGTGCGCCGCCGCACGGCGTTCCGCCTCGGCCGGCGCCGTGACCGCCTCCACCTCGTCGAGGGCCTCATCGTCGCCATCCTCGACATCGACGAGGTCATCCAGCTGATCCGCGGCTCCGACGACACCGCGGCCGCCAAGGCCCGGCTCATCTCGGTGTTCGACCTCTCCGACCTCCAGGCCGAGTACATCCTCGAGCTCCAGCTGCGTCGCCTCACCCGGTTCTCGCGGATCGAGCTCGAGACCGAGCGCGACGAGCTCCAGCGCCAGATCGAGGCCCTCGAGGCGATCCTCGCCGACGAGAAGGTCCTGCGGAAGCTCGTCTCCGACGAGCTCGCCGACGTCGCCAAGGCCCACGGCACCCCGCGGCGCACCGTCCTCCTCGAGTCGGCCGGGACGCCCGCGACGTCGGCCACCCCGCTCGAGGTCACCGACGACCCCTGCTGGGTCCTGCTCTCCTCCACCGGCCTGCTCGCCCGGACGTCCGACGCCGAGCCCGTGCCCGCCGAGGGCGGCCGGGCGAAGCACGACGCGATCGTCGGCGCCGTGCGCACCACGGCCAGGGGCGAGTTCGGCCTCGTCACCTCCGCCGGCCGGATGGTGCGGATGTCGGCCCTCGAGCTGCCGACCCTGCCCCCGCTCGGCGGGGCACCGAGCCTGTCGGGCGGCGCGCCAGTCGCCGTCTTCGTCGACCTCCCGGCCGGCGAGGAGCCGCTGACCATCGTCCCCCTCGACGCCGAGGGCCCGGGCATCGCGCTCGGCACGGCCCAGGGCGTCGTCAAGCGGGTCACCCCCGACCACCCCGCGCGCGGCGACTGGGAGGTCGTCTCGCTCAAGGACGGCGACCGCGTCGTCGGCGCCGTCGCCCTGCGCGACGGGGCCGAGGACCTCGTCTTCGTCACCTCCGACGCCCAGCTGCTGCGCTTCCCCGCGTCCGCCGTGCGCCCGCAGGGCCGGGCGGCCGGCGGCATGGCCGGGGTGCGCCTCTCCCCCGGCGCCACCGTCACCTTCTTCGGCGCCGTCGACCCCGCCGCCGACAACGTCGTCGTCACGTCGGCCGGGTCCTCCGACGCCCTGCCCGGCACCCAGCCGGGCTCGATGAAGGTCACCCCCTTCGGCGAGTACCCGGCCAAGGGCCGCGGGACGGGCGGCGTTCGGGCCCACCGGTTCCTGCGCGGTGAGGACGCCCTCGTCGTCGCGTGGGTCGGGGCGCAGCCGGCCCGGGCTTCCGGCGCGAACGGCGTGCCCCTCGAGCTGCCCGAGGCCCTGGGCCGGCGCGACGGGTCCGGCACGACCTTCCCGGCCGTCGTCGCCGGCGTCGGCGCCCCCGTCCGCTGACGCCCTCGGCGGGACCGTCCGCCCGAGGCGTGCCGTCGCGCCAGTTCCCGTGTTACGGAATCGTTACCGCCGTGCGGCACGGCGACCGTTGCGCGGATGCGTAAACGCTTTTACGTTTGGTCGCGGTTCCCCTCATCGCCGAGGCCCTACCCGTCTCGGTGCGACCAGTGAAATGGAGGCGGGCTATGGCCCTCAGCTCAAAGCGGCGCTATGCAGCGCTGTCCGGCATCGTCGCGGTGGCACTCACCGCGACCGCCTGTGGCGGTGGCGGATCGGACGACCCCGGTGACACCGGTGACGGCGGTTCCGCCAGCACGATCGACTGCGCCCCCTACACCAAGTTCGGTGACCTCAAGGGCAAGACCGTCACGGTCTACACCTCGATCACCGCGCCGGAGGACGCCCCCCACCAGGCCTCGTACAAGCCGTTCGAGTCCTGCACCGGCGTCACCATCAAGTACGAAGGCTCCAAGGAGTTCGAGGCGCAGCTCCCCGTGCGCGTCAAGGGCGGCAACGCCCCCGACATCGCGTACCTGCCGCAGCCGGGTCTGCTCCAGACCATGGTCGCGACCGGTCAGGTGAAGGAGGCCCCGCCCGAGGTCGTCGCCAACGTCGACGCGAACATGCCCGACTTCAAGGAGTACGGCACCGTCGACGGCAAGTTCTACGGCGCCGCGCTCGGCGCGAACGTCAAGTCGTTCGTCTGGTACTCCCCCTCGGCCTTCGCCGACAAGGGCTACCAGATCCCGAAGACGTGGGACGAGCTGCTGACCCTCTCCGAGAAGATCGCCACCGACAACCCCGGTGACGACGTCAAGCCCTGGTGCGCCGGCATCGAGTCCGGTGACGCCACCGGGTGGACCGCCACCGACTGGGTCGAGGACGTCATGCTCCGCACCGCGGGCGCCGAGACGTACGACAAGTGGGTCAAGCACGAGATCCCCTTCAACGACCCGGCCGTCGCCACCGCTCTCGCGGAGGTCGGCAAGATCCTCAAGAACCCCAAGTACGTCAACGGCGGGTACGGCGACGTCAAGACGATCGCCTCGACCTCGTTCCAGGACGGCGGCCAGCCGATCCTCGACGGCTCGTGCTACATGCACCGCCAGGCGTCGTTCTACGCGGCCAACTGGCCCGAGGGCACCAAGGTCGCCGAGGACGGCGACGTCTGGGCCTTCTACCTCCCGGCCAAGGACGCGTCCACCAAGCCGGTCCTCGGTGGTGGCGAGTTCGTCGCCGCCTTCGCCGACCGTCCCGAGGTCAAGGCCTTCCAGACCTACCTGGCCTCGACCGAGTGGGCCAACGAGCGCGCGAAGACCTGTGGTGGTGGCGGTTGCGTGACGGCGAACAAGAACGCCGACGCCAGCCTCCTGAAGAACCCGGTCGACAAGCTCTCCGCGGAGCAGCTGACCGACAAGAGCGCGACCTTCCGCTTCGACGCCTCGGACCTCATGCCGGGCGCCGTCGGTTCGGGCACGTTCTGGAAGGGCATGACCAACTGGATCACCGGTCAGGACGACAAGGCCACGCTCGACTTCATCGAGCAGTCGTGGCCGAAGTGACCCTGGTCTGAAGCACCACGGTCCACCCGAGCCGGGGTGGGGGCGAACAGCCTTCGCCCCCACCCCGGCTCTCCTTCTTCGTGACTCGACCCGGAGGTGGCGTCAATGACGACCAACGTCCTCGGTGCGGTCGGGACCGGGGTCATCCCCGAGCCCTTCCTGCGCGCTGAAAGCGTCGGCGGCAAGTTCTTCCTCATGTTCTTCGCGGTCGCGTTCTTCGCGGCCGTCTTCGGTCTCGTGCTCTTCCTCGCCTCGCTGTTCAAGGGGCGTCGTGGCGAGCAGGCCCAGGGCGCGATCTTCGTCGGCCCGGCCGTCCTGCTCCTCGCGGTCGGCCTGATGTACCCCGCGATCCTCACCATCATCCAGTCGCTGCGCGGCAAGACGGGTGAGGGCGGCTTCTCCCTCGAGAACTACTCGGCGATGTTCACCCAGCCCGAGCTGCTGCTCGTGCTGCGCAACACGGCCCTCTGGGTCATCCTCGTGCCGTTCCTCGCGACGGCCATCGGCCTGCTCTACGCGATCCTCATCGACCGCGCCAAGGGCGAGGCCTTCGCCAAGGCCCTGATCTTCCTCCCGATGGCGATCTCCATGGTCGGCGCCGGCATCATCTGGAAGTTCGTCTACCAGTACAAGCAGAGCTCGCGGCCGCAGATCGGCCTGCTCAACGGGATCCTCAAGGCCCTGGGCCTGGACACCCAGCAGTTCCTCCTCGACGCCCCGCTCAACACCCTGATGCTCATCGTCGTCATGGTGTGGATCCAGGCGGGCTTCGCGATGACGGTGCTCTCCGCCGCCATCAAGGCGATCCCCGACGAGATCATCGAGGCCGCGCGCCTCGACGGCGTCCAGGGCGTGAAGATGTTCCGCTTCATCACCCTGCCGAGCATCCGGGCAGCACTCGTCGTCGTCCTCACGACGATCGGCATCGGCACGCTCAAGGTCTTCGACATCGTCCGCACGATGACCGCGGGCCAGTTCGACACCTCGGTCGTGGCCAACGAGTTCTACAACCAGAGCTTCCGCTACAACGCACCCGGTCTGGGTGCCGCGCTCGCGGTGCTGCTGTTCATCCTCGTCATCCCGATCGTCGTCTACAACATCATCCAGATGCGCAAGGAGGCCTGAGCCGTGAGCACCCTCCAGCCGGCAGCGACGCCGGAGTCCGTCGCCGAGGACGCCACCACCGACGTCGCGGGTGGCGGCAAGCGCCGCCGCAAGGGCAAGGCGGGCGACGCGTCACGCGCCGTCACCTCGCCGTGGGCCTCGGTCGTCGCGATCATCATCGCGGTGCTGTGGACGACGCCGACCCTCGGTCTGCTCGTCACCTCCTTCCGTGGCCAGCGCGACATCAACACGACGGGGTGGTGGACCGCCTGGCGCGATCCGGGCGCCTTCACCCTCGACAACTACCGCCAGGCGCTCGCGCCCGGCAGCTCGGCGGGACTCGGCCAGTACTTCATCAACACGATCGTCATCACCGTCCCCGCGGTGCTCCTGCCGATCTTCCTGGCCTCGCTCGCCGCGTACGCCTTCGCGTGGATGCCCTTCCCGGGTCGCGACGCGCTGTTCGTCGCGGTGTTCGCCCTCCAGATCGTGCCGCTCCAGGTCGCCCTCATCCCGCTGCTCGACATCTACGTCAACAAGCTGGGCTTCGGGGCGTCGTACTGGTCGGTCTGGTTGTCGCACACCATCTTCGCGCTACCACTGGCGACCTTCCTCATCCACAACTTCATGCGCGAGCTCCCGGGCGAGCTCATGGAGGCGGCCCGCGTCGACGGTGCGGGGCACGTGACGATCTTCTTCAAAATCCTCCTGCCCCTCCTCACCCCGGCCCTGGCCGCGTTCGGGATCTTCCAGTTCCTGTGGGTGTGGAACGACCTGCTCGTCTCCCTCGTGTTCCTCGGTGGAACGCCCGACGTCGCGCCCATCACGGTGCGCGTCGCCGAGCTCTCCGGCTCCCGAGGAAGTGCGTGGTACCTGCTGTCGGCCGGTGCGTTCATCTCGATGATCGTCCCCGTCGCGGTCTTCCTCGCGCTCCAGCGGTTCTTCGTCCGCGGCCTGCTCGCGGGCGGGCTCAAGGGCTGACGCCGGCGGACGCTGCGAAGGAGCGAAGCTCATCAGCACCATCACCGATGTGGCGCGGGTGGCCGGGGTGTCGGTCGCCACGGTCTCCCGCGCCCTTCGGGGACTCGACCGGGTCTCCCCCGAGACCCGTGAACGGGTCCTGCGCGTCGCGCAGGACCTCGACTACGTCGCCTCCCCCACGGCGACCTCCCTGGCCTCCGGGCGCACCCGCGTCGTCGCGGTCGTCGCGCCGTTCCTCACCCGCTGGTTCTTCGCCACGCTCGTGAGCGCGATCGAGAAGTCGCTGCGGGCCAAGGAGCACCACGTCATCCTCTTCGACCTCGAGGACGACACGTACGACCAGCGCCTCCCCCTCTCGCAGAACATGCTGTGGAAGCGGGTCGACGGCGTCATCACCCTCAACGTGCCGATGTCGCCCGAGGAGGTCGAGCTCGTCGACCGGCTCGGGCTGCCGCTCGTGGCGATCGGCTCCCCCGTCCCCGGCCGGGCCTGCGTGCGCATCGACGACCGCGCCACCATGCGCATCGCCGTCGAGCACCTCGCCGGCCTCGGGCACACGCGCATCGGCTACATCGGCGCGGTCCCGCAGAACGCCGCCCACATCCAGACCCCGCAGGACCGGCTCGAGGCCTTCCGCGAGGCCGTCCGTGAGCGCGGGCTCGTGTGCGAGGACGCGTGGGTCCTGGGCTCGGACTGGACCGCCGAGGCCGCGGCCCGCGACAGCATCGCCCTGCTCTCCGGGTCGAACCGGCCCACGGCGATCGTCGCGGCGTCCGACGAGATGGCGATCGGGGTGCGCGAGAGCGCCCGTCGCCTCGGGTTGGGCGTCCCTGAGGACCTGTCGGTCATCGGTGTCGACGACTACGTGCTGTCCGGCGTGCTCGGGCTCACGACCGTGCGCCAGGACGTCGCCGGCCAGGGCCACCGTGCCGCCGAGATGCTCCTGGCCACCCTCCTCGACGGGGAGAAGAGCATCGACGAGGTCGTCATGCCGACCGAGCTCGTCGTGCGCGACTCCACCGGTCCGGTCCCCGTCACGGCCTGACGCCCTCCGTCAGTTGACGGGGCCGTCGCCGCTCAGCTCGTCGACGTCGCGCAGGTAGGTCTTCTTCGCGCGCAGGCTGCGGTTGGCGAACCAGGTGATCGCCCAGAGGACGACGCCGCCGGCGAGCAGCCAGCCCGCGATCGTGTACTGCAGCGGGTCGCGACCGGTCCACGGACCGACGAAGAACGCGCACAGGGCCGCACCGAGGAGCGGCAGCACGGTCGGCGCGACGAAGTGCTCGCGGTCGATCCGGTCCTTGCGCAGGACGAGGACGCAGATGTTGACGATGGTGAACACCCCGAGCAGGAGCAGCGCGGTCGTGCCTCCGAGCGCCCCGATGACCTCTCCCTCGGCGTTCTTCGTCACGATGGTGATGAGCCCGACCGCGATCGCCGTGGTGAACAGGATGGCCGCCCACGGCGTCTGCCGGCGCGGGTGGACCTTGCCGAGGAACGGGGGCAGGACCTCCTGGTGGGCCATCCCGTAGAGGAGCCGGCTGGCCATGAGCATGTTGATCAGCGCCGAGTTGGCGACGGCGAACATCGAGATGAACGGCAGCAGCTTGTCGATGGGGACACCGGGCGCCGCGGTCTCGACGACGGTGACGAGTGGGGTGTCGTTGCTCGCCAGCTCGCCCACCGGGACGATCGCGACGGCGAACAGCGCGACGAGGACGTAGATCGTGCCCGTGATCCCGAGGCCGGTGAGCATCATCTTCGGGAAGTTGCGGACCGGGTCCTTGGTCTCCTCGGCCATGTTGACCGAGTCCTCGAAGCCGACCATCGCGAAGAAGGCCAGCGAGGTCGCGGCGGTGACGGCGAGGAAGGCGTTCTTGTCGCCCGGGCTCTGGAAGACCATGGTCCGGCTGAAGTCGGTCTTGTCGGCGAAGAGCGCGTAGAACCCGACCATGATGACGAGCAGCAGCCCCGAGAGCTCGACGCAGGTGAGGACGATGTTCGCCTTCACCGACTCGCCGACACCGCGGAAGTTCACCGCCGCGACGAGGGCCATGAAGGCCAGGGCGATGAGGAGGATGAGGTTGCTGTTGTCGCTGTCGAGGCCGAAACCCTTGGCGAAGTTCGAGGCGAAGGCCCGCGAGGCCGTCGACGCGCTCGTGATGCCCGAGCACATCACCGTGAAGCACACGATGAACGTCACGAAGTGGATGCCGAACGCCTTGTGCGTGTACAGCGCCGCGCCCGCCGCCCGCGGGTACTTCGTCACGAGCTCGAGGTAGCTGAAGGCCGTGATCATCGCGATGCCGAACGCGACGAGGAACGGCGCCCACGCCGCCCCGCCGACCTCCGAGGCGACCTCGCCGGTCAGCGCGTAGACCCCCGTGCCGAGGATGTCCCCGACGATGAAGAGCAGGAGGAGCTTGGGTCCCATGACCCGCTTGAGCTGGGTCTCCTCCTCACCCGCGACGGGCTCGTTCCCCTGGTCGACCGTCGTGCTCATCGTGCCCTCCTCCGTGGCGCCGTGGCGCCCGCCTGGACTGCGTCGTCGCCTCACTGTGGCCGAGGACGGGCGTGTCGGCAACCACAGCGCGCGGCGTGGCGCCGCAGGTCAGGCGTCGATGCGCTCGCGGTCGAGGGCGTGGGCGGAGTCGATGATGAAGTCCTTGCGCGGGCCGACGTCGCCGCCCATGAGCAGCTCGAAGACGGCGGTGGCCGACTCGAGGTGGGCCGCGGTGACCTTGCGCAGGGTCCGGTGCGCGGGGTCCATCGTCGTCTCGGCCAGCTGGTCGGCGTCCATCTCGCCGAGGCCCTTGTAGCGCTGGATCGGCTTGACCTTCTTGCCCCGCTTGGTCAGCGACGCCATGGTCCGGCGCATCTCGGCCTCGGAGTAGGTGTAGATGACCTCGTTGGCCTTCGAGCCCGCGTTGACGACCTCGATGCGGTGCAGCGGCGGCACGGCGGCGTAGACCCGGCCGGCCTCGACGAGCGGGCGCATGTAGCGGAAGAACAGGGTGAGCAGCAGGGTGCGGATGTGGGCGCCGTCGACGTCGGCGTCGGTCATGATGATGACCTTGCCGTAGCGGGCCGCCTCGAGGTCGAAGGTGCGACCCGACCCGGCGCCGATGACCTGGATGATCGCGGCGCACTCGGCGTTGCCGAGCATGTCGGTGACCGAGGCCTTCTGGACGTTGAGGATCTTGCCGCGGATCGGCAGCAGCGCCTGGTGGTCGCTGCTGCGGGCGAGCTTCGCGGTGCCGAGGGCGCTGTCGCCCTCGACGATGAACAGCTCGGTGCGATCGACGTCGGAGCTGCGGCAGTCGGCGAGCTTGGCCGGCAGCGACGAGGACTCGAGGGCCGTCTTGCGGCGCTGGGTCTCCTTGTGCAGCCGCGCGCTGATCCGCGACTTCATCTCGGCCGTGACCTTCTCGAGCAGGGTCGCGGCGTGCTGCTTCTCGGGGCGCTTGGTGGAGGTGAGGATCGCCGTGAGCTCCTTCTCGACGACCTTGGCGACGATGGCGCGCACCGCGTTGGTGCCGAGGACCTCCTTGGTCTGGCCCTCGAACTGCGGCTCGGAGAGACGGACGGTGACGACGGCGGTGAGCCCGGCGAGGACGTCGTCCTTCTCGACCTTGTCGGAGCCGACCTTGAGGCGGCGGGCGTTGAGCTCGAGCTGGCGGCGGAACACCTTGAGCAGGGCCTGCTCGAAGCCGGCCAGGTGGGTGCCGCCCTTGGGCGTGGCGATGATGTTGACGAACGAGGACACCCGCGTCTCGTACCCGGCGCCCCACCGGACGGCGACGTCGACGCCGCACTCGCGCTCGACCTCGGTGGGGGTCATGTGGCCCTTGGCGTCGAGGACCGGGACGGTCTCGGTGAAGGTGCCGCTGCCCTGGAGGCGCCACACGCCGGTGACCTCGGGGTCGGGGGCGAGGTACTCGGTGAACTCGGAGATGCCGCCGTCGTGGAGGAAGACCTCCTCGACCGGCTCGTCGCCGCGCTGGTCGCGCACGACGATCGTCAGGCCGGGGACGAGGAAGGAGGTCTGGCGCGCGCGGGACAGCAGGCCCTCGACGTCGAAGCCGGCGTCCTTGAGGAAGATCTGCGCGTCGGACCAGTACCGCACCCGGGTGCCCGTGACCCCGCGCCGCGTCGTGCCGATGACCTCGAGGACGCTCTTGTCGACGTACGGGGTGAACTCGTGGTCCGGGTCCTTGGTGCCCTTGGCGCCGGCGACGTCGGAGAAGGTGCCGGGCTCGCCGCGGCGGAAGCTCATCGCGTAGGTCTTGCCCCCGCGGTCGACCTCGACGTCGAGGCGCGAGGACAGCGCGTTGACGACCGAGGCGCCGACGCCGTGGAGCCCGCCGGATGCGGTGTAGGAGCCGCCACCGAACTTCCCGCCGGCGTGCAGGCGGGTGTAGACGAGCTCGACGCCGGTGAGGCCGGTGCGCGGCTCGATGTCGACGGGGACACCGCGCCCGTTGTCGCGGACCTCGACCGACCCGTCGTGGTGAAGGGTGACCTCGACCCGGTCGCAGTGGCCACCGAGGGCCTCGTCGACGGAGTTGTCGATGATCTCCCAGAGGCAGTGCATGAGGCCGCGCGAGTCGGTGGAGCCGATGTACATGCCGGGACGCTTGCGCACGGCCTCGAGGCCCTCGAGGACCTGGAGGTGGTGGGCGGTGTACTCGGACGCGGACTTGCTCGTCGCGGTCTTCTTGGCAGCGGTCGCAGGCACGTGAGGCAGGGTAGTCGCCGCCCCCGACGGCCCCGCGCAGGCTCACCGGCGGCCGGGGGGCCACCCACCGCGGGGGCCCGGAGCGCGATCGGCCGTCCGGCCCACCCGGCTCCACCGGGTGGGGTGCGGGGGTCCACCGGAAGGTCACGATCCGGACATGAGCGTGTCTCACCCCACACCACCTGCAGGGTGGGAAGAGGAACGCGTGGTTGACTGTTGCAACGGGCCCGATCCACCTGGGTCGAGGTCACCGAACCACCTGCATGACCCCCGAGCGAGCCGAGGAGGCCGACGTGAACGCCGCACTGGCACCCGCCCTGACCGCCGCGGAGCGCTGTGACCGCTGTGGAGCCCAGGCGTACGTCCGCGCCACCCTCCACGCCGGCGGCGAGCTCCTGTTCTGCGCCCACCACGGGCGCGAGCACATCCCCGCCCTCGTCGGCCTCGCCGACATCCTCGACGAGAGCGAGCGCCTCCTCGAGCCGAGCTCCGCGGGCGACAACGCCTGACGGTGGGCGCGCTCACCGATGACGTCCGCGTCATCGTCCCGCCGATCCTCGTCGTCCTCGGACTCATCGGCATCGTCGTCCCGGTCCTCCCGGGTCTCCTCGTCGTCCTCGGCGGGGTCCTGCTCTGGGCCGCCCTCACCGGGACGGGCCTGGCGTGGGGCATCTTCGCCGCCTGCGTCGTCGTGGCGGTCGTCGGCTACGCCCTCCAGTACCTCCTGCCCGGACGCCGGATGAAGGAGCGGGGGGTCGGCACGTCGACCCTCGCCCTGGCCGTCCTCGCCGGGATCGTCGGCTTCTTCGTCGTCCCGGTCGTCGGGGCGATCCTCTTCTTCGTCCTCGCGATCTTCCTCGTCGAGAACGCCCGCAGCCGGGACCGGTCGGTCGCCTGGACGCGGACCAAGCACGCCATGGCCGCGGTGGCGCAGAGCATCGGCATCGAGCTCGCCGCGGGCCTGGGCATCGCCGGCCTCTACGTCGTCGGCCTCGTCGCCTCCTGACCCCCGCACCGAGAAGGGCCCCGTCCGCCGTGGACGGGGCCCTTCTCGGTGTCGGCGGGAGGCCCGGCCTCACCAGTTGTTCTGGCGGCGCTCCCAGCGCTCGTCGAGCTTGTCCATGAACGACTTCTGGCCACCCTTGCGGCGGGCGGCGCGCTTGGGGGCGGGCCCGGCGGTGCCGTCGGGACGGACGACGCCGAGGGCGGCCCGGCGGGGCGGCGTGGCGGCGAAGACGGCGGAGGCGACCATCACGGCGAACCCGATCGCCCCGACCCACATCGTCGTGTTGACCCCGACGAGGACGAGGCCCAGACCTGCGAGCACGCCGATCCCACCCAGGACCCAGCGGCGTCGCTGGACCGAGGCCAAGGTGCTGCCCTGCATCTGCGAGGCGAACTTGGGGTCCTCGGCAGCGAGCGCGTGCTCCATCTGCTCGAGCATCTTCTGCTCGTGGTCTGAGAGCGGCACGGAACCTCCCGCGGTCGGCCCGGAACCGTCCGGCGGACGGTTCCACGGTGGTGCTGAGCCCTCAGGATAAATCCCCACGTCGCCCTGTGGAAGCGGATGCGTCACGTTGGACGAGACTGGCCGGCCGAACGGCCCCCGAACCGAACCGCGAACGGGCCCGGTCGACGGCCCTGTCGGCGTCACGCCACCCGTGTTCTGGCTCGCCGATGACCCCCTGGATGGGGGTGTCGGCGACGTCGACGAGCCCGGTCATCCGCACCCCGACGAGGCGGATGCGGGCCCGCTGGAGCCCGAGGGCGTCGAAGAGCGAGACCGCGGCGGTGTGGATGGCCCGGCCGCTGTCGGTGGGCTCGCGCAGGGTCCGGGCCCGGGTGATCGTCGTGAAGTCGCTGAACCTCACCTTGAGGGTCACGGTCCGGCCCGTGAGGCCGGCGGCGCGCATCCGGGCGGCCGTGCGCTCGCTGAGGCCGAGGAGGCGGCGGTGGATCTCGCGCGCGTCGTCGATGTCGGCGTCGAAGGTCTCGTCGCTGCCGACGCTCTTCTCGCGCTGCTCCCGCTCGACGCCCCGGGGGTCACGGCCCCACGACAGCTCGTGGAGGTGGCGGCCCGTGGCGTCGCCGAGGCCGCGCACGAGGGTGTCGAGCGGGGTGTGCGCGATGTCGGCGACGGTCCGCAGGCCCAGGCGCAGCAGGGCCTCCTCGGTGCGGTCGCCGACTCCCCACAGGGCCCCGACGGGCAGCTGCTGGACGAAGGGGACGACCTCGTCGCGCGGGACGACGACCATGCCGTCGGGCTTGGCCAGCCCCGAGGCGAGCTTGGCGACGAACTTCGTCGGGGCGACGCCGACCGAGCAGGTGATGCCCTGCTCGTCGTGGACGGTGTCGCGGACCTGCTGCCCGATCGTCGCCGGGCTGCCGAGCCGCCGGACCGCCCCGGAGACGTCGAGGAAGGCCTCGTCGAGGGAGAGCGGCTCGACGACGGGGGTCACCGCGCGGAAGACCTCCATCACCGCGGCGGAGATCGTCGCGTAGAGGCCGTGCTCGGGGGGCAGGACGGTCGCCTGGGGGCAGAGCCGGCGGGCGCGGGCCATCGGCATGGCCGAGGCGACCCCGTAGCGGCGGGCCTCGTAGGTCGCCGACAGCACGACGCCGCGGTTGCCGCCACCGATGATGACGGGCGTCCCGACGAGCTCGGGGTGGCTGAGCAGCGTCGCGGACGCGTAGAAGGCGTCCATGTCGACGTGGAGGATCGTGCAGCCGGTGTCGTCGGGCGGCTCGCTCGAGGCCCGGCCGGGGAGGGCGAACTGGCGGCGGCTCATCCGTGGACCCCCCGGCCGTCAGTCCCGCGTCGCGAGGACGTGCCGGACGCTGCCGAGCGCCCCGAGGAGGGCGGCGTGGCGGGGGTGGTGGCTCGCGACGTCCTCGAGGGAGAGCAGGGCGGTGCGGTCGGCCTCGGAGTCGACGAGGGCCGAGGGGACGAGGTCGCTGAAGATCCGCACGCCGTGGCTGTCGACGGGCGTGAGGCCGTGGGTGCGCAGCAGCTCGAGGACGTCGGCCTCGTCGTAGCGGCGCGGCGCGGGGTCGTCGTCGCCCCAGCGGCCGTCGGGGCGCTCGAGGATGGCCTGGGCGCGGGCGAACTCGCCGGCCACGGCCCGGGCCAGCGCGGCCGGGAGCCGCTGGGCGACGACGAGCGAGAAGGTGCCACCGGGGTCGAGGACCGCGGCGAGGTTGGCGACGGCGGTGTCGGGGTCGTCGACGACCTCGAGGGTGCCGTGGAGGCAGACGAGGTCGTAGGAGGCACGCGTGCCGTCGGGACCGGGGTGGACGACGGTGTCGGTGTCGCCCTGGACGGGGTGGACCCGCGCGGAGGTGCCGGTCTCGGCGGCGCGACGGCGCAGCGAGGCGAGGGCGTCGGGGCTGGGGTCGACGACGGTGACGTCGTGGCCCGCCACCGCGAGCGGGACGGCCGTGCCACCGGTGCCGCCGCCGACGTCGAGGACCCGCAGCGGGCGGCCGAGCTCGGCGCGGCGGCGCGTCGCCACGGCGTCGAGGGCTGCCTGGACCGCGACGGTGCGCAGCCCCGGCTGGGCCCCGGCCCGGCGGGCTCGGCCACGGTCGTCGGCCACGGATCGGCTCCCTCGAACGGTCGGTCTGGTGTCGTCACCACCCTAGTGTCCGGAGCTGCCGGGGCTCGCGTGCCACAGCTTGCGCGAGGGCAGCGCCGGGGACGTCGCCGCCGCGGGCACGACGACCTGCCCGGGAGCCCCACCCGTGCGGCGTGGTGTCCCACCCGGGTGGTCGAGGACCGGGAGGACGGGCACCCCGCGGCCGGAGCGGGGGTCGGCCCCCGGCGGCTTGATGTCGGCGTACGGCGACTGCCTGAACCCCGACGCGTGGACGAGCACCCGGCGCCCGGTGCGCTCGTCGGAGGCGCGGGCCGCCTCCTCGGCGGCCTCGGCGCGGGCCACGGCGTCGGACTCCCCCGCCGCGATCGCCGCGTGCACGGCCGGCAGCCCGCCGAGCTGCCACGCGTCCCACAGCGCCGCGAGCTCCCAGGCCCCGGTGGCCCGGATGGAGACGCCGCGCTCGCCGGTGCGGCGCAGCACCCCGCGGACGAGGAGCAGCCACGAGTGGAAGACGACCCCGGCGTAGGGGCCCTGGACGTCCTCGAAGAAGGTGCAGTCGGAGGGTCCGGTGCCGTCGTCGAGGGTGAGGAAGACGACCCGCCGCCCCGAGCGCACCGGTGGGGTCTGGGTGGCGACCTTGACCCCGGCGACCCACACCTCGCTGCGGCTGCGGGCACCGAGCAGGTCGCGGCTGCGGGTGACCCCGAGCGCGCGCAGGAGCGGGTCGTAGAACTCGACGACGTGGGCCGAGACGTCGAGGCCGAGGACGTCGAGCTCGGCGCGGACCCGCTCGGGACCGGTCATCTCGGGGAGCCCGGCCCCCGCGACGAGCCGCGGCCGGTCGCCGAGGTCGAGGGTGAGCTGGGTGGGCTGCCGGTCGGCCGGGACGACCGCCCGGGCGGCCTGCGACTGGGCCGCGGCGCGGTCGCGGACGTCGAGGCCCGCGGCCTCGAGCTCGCGGGGTTGGCTCACCGGGACCGCCCGGCGCCGGCTCGTGCGCGGCGGCGCCCCGCCCGAGCGCTCCCACCGCTCGAGCTCGGCGACGTGGAGAAGGAGGTCGCGGCGGGTGACCCGCCCGCGCCGCCCGAGCCCGGTCCCGACGGTCCCGTGGAGGGCGTCGAAGGCCCCGGCGAGGACGAGCCGCTCGACGACCGGCCGGCTGACCCGCGCCCGGGCCCAGAAGTCGCCGAGGTCGGTGTAGGGCTGCCCGGCGACGACCCGGGCGACCTCGGCCTCGCTGATCCCCTTGACGTCGGCGAGGGAGAGCCGGATGCCGAACCGCTGGCGGGTGCGCCGCCACGCCGGGAGCGCGGCGTCGGCGCGGTCGGTGGCGGCGTCCTCGGCGTCGTCGGCGGCCGACCCGGCGGGCGGGTCGACGTCGTCGGGGACGGGCGAGACCTCGTCGACCCGCTCGACCCGGTAGGTGTCGCCGCAGGCGTTGACGTCGAGCCCGAGGACGGGGATCCCGAAGGTGCGCGCGTCGTCGAGGATGAGCCGCTTGGGGTACATCCCGGGGTCGTGGGTGAGGACCCCGGCGAGGAAGGCCGCCGGGTGGTGGGTCTTCAGCCACGCGGAGTGGAAGGTCGGCAGGGCGAAGGCCGCCGCGTGCGCCTTGCAGAACCCGAAGCTCGCGAAGGACTTGAGGACCTCCCAGATGCGGTCGCGCTCGGCGGGGGTGTAGCCGCGGGCCGTCGCCGCCGGGCGCCACCACGCCTCGACCTCCTCCTGGCCCTTCGGGGTGCCCATGCTGCGGCGCACCTCGTCGGCCTGGGCGAGGGAGACCCCCGTGGTCTCGGCGACGATGAGGAGCACCTGCTCGTGGAAGACGACGACGCCCTCGGTCTCGGCCAGCGCCGGGATGAGCGTGGGGTGGAGGAAGCGCTTCTCGCGCCAGCCGTGCCGGCTCTCGAGGAACGGCGTGATCATGTCGGACTTCACCGGCCCGGGCCGGAAGAGCGAGATGTCGACGATGAGGTCGTCGAAGCGGCTCGGGCCGAGCTTGCCGACGAGCTCGCGCTGCCCGGGGCTCTCGATCTGGAACATCCCGAGGGTACGGGTGGTGCGGATCAGCTCGTAGGTGGCCTCGTCGTCGTGGGCGACCTGCTCCTCGTCGTCGAGGTCGACCCGCTCCCCCGTGACGCGCGCGACCTCGGCGACCGCGTGCGCCATCGCCGACTGCATCCGGATGCCGAGGACGTCGAGCTTGAGGAAGCCCAGGGTCTCGACGTCGTCCTTGTCGAACTGGGTCATCGGGAAGCCGAGCCAGCTCGCCTCGACGGGCGTGCGGTCGAGGAGGCCGGCGTTGGACAGCACGACCCCGCACGGGTGCAGCGCGATGTGGCGGGGAAGGCCGTCGAGACCCTCGACGAGGTCGAAGAAGGTCGCCAGGCGCGGGCTGTCGAGGCCGCGGCTGCGCAGCTCGGGCAGGTCGGCGATGGCGTGCCGGGCGTCGCGGGCCCGGATGTGCGGGAACGCCTTGGCGATCTCGTCGACCTCGCCGGGGGGCATCCCGAGCGCGGCGCCGACGTCGCGCACGGCGTGGCGGACCTTGTAGGTGTCCATCATCGACACGCACGTGACCCGCTCGCCGCCGAAGCGGTCGAGGACCGCCTCGTAGATCTCGGTGCGCCGGGCCGACTCGACGTCGACGTCGATGTCGGGCAGCTCGGCGCGCAGGGGCGAGCAGAACCGCTCCATGAGGAGGCGGTGCCGGATGGGGTCGACGCCGCTGATGCCGAGGAGGTGGTTGACGAGGCTCCCGGCCCCCGACCCCCGGGCCGCCACCCGCACCCCGCGGGCCCGGATGAGGTCGGTGACCTCGGCGACGGTGAGGAAGTACGTGGGGTAGCCGAGCGCCCGGACGACCTCGAGCTCGTCGTCGAGGCGCGCCTCGACGACCCGCAGCCCCGCCTCGTCGACGCCGGGGTACCGCGTGCCCACGGCGGCCCGGCAGCGCTGCGTCAGCACCTGCATCGGGTCGGTCCCGGCGGGGATGCCGAGGATCTCGGCCTCGGGCAGGTGCACGGCGCCGATGCCGAGGTCGTGGCGGTCGTCCTGGGTGCACTCGCCGGCGAGGAGGGTCGTCATCGCGAGGAGCCGGTCGGCGCGGGCGCGGTCGCCGGAGGTGACCTCGAGGGCGGCGGCGTGCATCGCCGCGGTGCTCGCGAGGTGGCCGGCGTCGGTGACCCGGTCGAGGTGGCGGGAGTCGAGGACGACGAGGCGGCGGGCGGCGTCGAGGACGTCGACGGTGCGGACCTGCTCGGGCTCGGCGTGCCGGACCGCCGCCGTGAGGACCGCGGGCACCCCCGCCTCGTCGGCGAGGCCGAGGAGGTGGGCGGCGTGGGAGCGGCAGCCCGGGGTGCCCTCGGGACCGCCGTGGAGGACGACCTCGAGGGCGAGGCCGTCACGCGGGAGGAGGGCGCGCCACCCCGCGAGGAGGTGGCGGGCGCGCTCCCTGCGGCCGGCGAGGACGGCCCGGCCGACGTCGGAGTCGGGGCCGAGGAGGACGAGCAGGCGGCTCGGGCCGGGCCGGTCGGCGGCGGGGCGGGCCCAGGTGCGCAGCAGCTCGGGGGTGGTGACGGGGACGCCGCGCTCGCCGCGCAGGTGGGTGGCGGTGGTGAGGCGGCACAGGGCGGCCCAGCCGACGCCCGGCGCGGTGCCGCCGCGCCGGCCGCGGGCCAGGACGGTGACCCGGGGGCGGCGGGGGTCGACGATGGCGCCGCCGCGGGCGGGGGTCCGGGCCCGCGGACCCCCGGCGGGACGGTCGGCGAGGTCGACACGGTCGGTGAGGTCGGCGCGGTCGACGGGGTCGGCCCGCTCGCCCCGCCCGCGGCGGTCGCCCTCGGGCAGCCGGAGCGGCTCGACGGCGAGGTCGACCCCGAGGACCGGCGCGATCCCGGCCCGGGTGCAGGCCGTCGCGAAGCGGACCGCCCCGTAGAGGCCGTCGCGGTCGGTGAGGGCGAGGGCCGGCTGTCCGTGCGCGGCGGCGCGCTCGACGAGGTCGCCGGGCATCGAGGCGCCGTAGCGCATCGAGAAGCCCGAGGCGACGTGGAGGTGGGCGAAGCCGTCCACGGTGGGTGTCCTCCCCCGCCCTCAGGCCGAGCGGACGGGGACGAGCCGGTGGGTGGCCGGTGCGCTGGGCACGCCGAGGCGGCGGGCGGCGAGGTCGAGGAAGGTCTCGGCGTCGCGCAGGAGGTCGTCGGCCTCGCGGGCGCCGACCCGCAGGGCCCCGGACTCGAGGAGGGCCTGGCGCTCGGTGGCGGCGGCGAACCGCTGCGCCCACTCGACGAGCTCGGGGGCGACGCCGACGACGAGCGACCAGACGTCGTGCGGGCCCTCGCCGGGCAGCCGGGGGCCACGGCGGCCGGACCCGGCGGCGACGAGGGCGGCCCCGGCGCGCAGGGCGGCGAGGGAGGCGTCGGCGTGCCGGGTGGAGGCCACCGGGGCGGCGCAGGCGGTGGCGAGGGCCTCACGGGAGCGGTCGAGGAGGTCGAGGGTGGTCGTGGCGTGGCTCATGGGGGATCTCGTTCCTCAGTCGTGGGCTCGCAGGAGGAGCCAGTGGTCGTCATCGCGGCCGAGGTCGAAGACCCCGACGGTGCCGGAGGGCGGGGCCGCCTCGACCCGCCACACCTGCCGCTGCGGGTTCGGCGGGGGCCCGGAGGGGTCGTCGCCGACCTCGCGCCACCAGGCCCGGCGCTCCTGCCACGAGGCGAGGACGGCGCACACCGTGTAGCGGCGGCCGCGCCACACGAAGTCGCGCGGGCCGTCGGCACCGGCCGCGGGGTGCTCGCCCCGGACGGCGACGGGGTCGTGGTGACGACGGGCCACGGTGACCTCCGGTGGGCAGGACGGATCCGCCGGCAGGCCGCTCGGGAGGGCCGCCGGCTCGACGGACCCGAGTCGGGATGTCGAACACCTGTTCGACTTCCTCCACTGTAGACCGCTCCCCCGACACCACGTCAAGCCCGTCCGCAGACTCGCCGGACGACACGCCGAGGGGTCGCTCCACACCGCCCGACCGCGCGTCGCGTCGACCCTCCGGGGCCGCGGCCCAGCCGTCACTACGCTGCCGCCATGGGTCCAGAACCGGGCGAACCGGTCGCCGCGCGCGACCTCAGCGGCCACCCCGGCGTGCGTGCCGTCCTCGACACGCTCGCCCTGCACCACGTCGTCCCCGAGATCCGGCACCTGCCCGACGCCGTGCGCACGGCGAGGGCGGCCGCCGACGCCCTCGGGATCACGCCGGCCGAGATCGCCAACAGCCTCGTCTTCGTCGCCACCGACCACGAGGGCGCGACCCGGCCCTTCCTCGTCCTCGCCTCCGGCGGCCACCGGGTCGACACCGACAAGGTCGCCGCGCTCGCCGACCTCGCCTCGCTCGACCAGGCCGACCCCGAGTTCGTCCGCGAGCACACCGGCTTCGCCATCGGCGGCGTCGCGCCGGTCGGCCACCCGCACCACATCGACACCGTCGTCGACGTCACCCTCGGCCGGTACACCACGGTGTGGGCCGCGGCGGGCCACAGCCACTCGGTGTTCGCGACGAGCTACGACGAGCTGATCCGGATCACCGGCGGCCACCCGATGGACGTGGCCTGAGCCTTCAGGACCGTGCGGCCGGCGCCGGCTCGGTGAGCGCCGGCTCCGCGGCGAGGAGGTCCGCGTACCAGGCCTCGAACGCCGGCCCCTGCTCGCCGCTCCACGCCGTGGCCGGCGCCCGGGCGAGGAAGCGGCCGAGCGCCGCACGGGCCCCGTCGGGACCGAGCCGGGTCACGAGGGTCGCGAGCTCGGCGCGGTGGGTCCCGACGAGGAGGGAGAGCCGGGCCTGGTCGGTGAGGTGGCGCAGCGCGTCGGCCCCGGGGTCCGGGGTGTCGAGCCGCTCGGCGGCCCGGGTCGTGTAGTCGAGGAGGGCGGCCTCCCGGCGGGCCGTGGCGCCGCCGTCCCCGGTGGGGCCCTGCGGCGGCGGGCTCCCCGGGCCCGTGGCGGCGGTCGCGGAGGGAACCGTGACGCCCCCCGCCCGGGCGCCGTCGACGACCTCGTGGATGTCGGCGAGCACCCCGCGCAGCCCCGCGGCCCCGAGCGTGGCGATCGAGTGCGGCACCGCCTCGAAGAGGACCGCTCGCACGTTCGGCAGGCGCGGCAGGACGCCGCGGGCGATCTCCAGGACCTCGGGCGCCACCGGCCCGACGTGGGAGTCGAGGTAGACGTCGCCGAGGGAGTCGCCCCCCGCGACGTGGACCTCGCGGACCCGGTCGAGCGGGATGCTCGCGAGGAAGTCCTCGACCCGCTGGCGCCCGTTGAGCTCGTTGGCCCAGATGTTGTGGAGGTCGAGCAGGATGCCGCAGTCGGCGCCCCGCGCCACGGTCGCGACGTACTCGCCGTCGGTCAGGTCCCCCGGGGTGGCCCGCACGTAGCTCGTCGGCGTCTCGACGAGGAAGGGCGCGTCCCACCGGTCCTGGTAGCGCCCGACGTGCCCGACCGCGGCAGCGGCCGACTCCGGCGTCGGCACCGGAGGGAGGAGGTAGCCGGCGTACCGCTCGGACCCCGGCGCGCCCACCCGGTTGAAGGACAGGTGCTCGCTCCAGTGCGACGCCTCGACCTCGCGGGCCGAGAGCGCCGCCGCCGCCACGCCGTCGGGGTCCGGGGGGCAGGTCCCGCCCACCGGGTACCCGACGCCGTGGCTGAGCAGCGGTCGCTGCGTCGAGCGCAGCCACCGGAGGGCGTCTCGCGCGATCCGGCGGCCCCGCCCGTCGTTGCCGTCCCACAACGTCTGGGGCTCGACCTCGAGCACGTCGACGAGGTCCTCGACCTCGTGCCAGAGGAGGTCGACGCCTCCGGTGACGATGAGCCCGACACCGAGGTCGAGGTGGGACGGCGGTGGTGTCACGTCAGCCGCCGAAGCCGATCGCGCGCTCGTGGATCGGCATGGCCTCGAACTTGTCGTTGATGACGAACTGCTCGAACTGGAGCCAGTCGAGCTGGAGCCCGGACGTGCAGCCGGTGTGGCCGGCCCGGTCGAGGACGCTCTTGAGTGCGGAGGTGAACTTGTCGAGGTCGTACATCACCTCGCGCGAGGCGTAGATCCTCGTGGCGCGCGGCGGCAGCGGCTGGGGGTTGAGGTCGGACGGCATGGGAGGTTCCTCTCGTCATGGATGACGGCACCCGGGTGGGTGTCACCAGGAGGAGGACCCACCGCCGGGGCTGATACGGAACCGCGGAGGGACCCGGGCGGTCTGAGTACCCGTACGGATGTGGCGGGCCACCCCTCGGCGGGAGGCTCGAGGTCGCCGCGCCGGTCGCGGGAACGGGCGCTGAGGGGGGTCCGTACCCGAGACCGGCGCGGTGCAGCGCCCGGCACCGGGTCCCCGGCCGCCAGACCTTCACACGACCTCCACATGTCCCACACCAGCCCCTCCCCCGCGCGCTTGTAGCGTCCGAGCACCGCACCGGGACCCAGAGGGGGAGCACGTGATCAGCGTCCAGTCACTGACGAAGCAGCACGGCAGCATCACCGCCGTCGACGACCTCAGCTTCGACGCCCGGCCGGGGGCCGTCACCGGCTTCCTCGGGCCGAACGGCGCCGGCAAGTCGACGACGATGCGCGTCGTCATGGGCCTGGACCGGCCGACCTCGGGCACCGCGCTCGTCGACGGGCGCGCCTACGACGGGCTCACGGCGCCGCTGCGAGAGGTCGGCGCGCTGCTCGACGCGGGCGCCATGCACCCCGGGCGGACGGGCCGCTCGCACCTGCGGATCGCCGCCCGCAGCAACGGGATCCCCACCACGCGCGTCGAGGAGGTCATCGAGCAGGTGGGCCTCGACGGTGCCTCCCGCCGCCGGATCAGGACCTACTCCCTGGGCATGCGCCAGCGGCTCGGCATCGCCGCGGCCCTCGTCGGGGACCCGGGTGTCCTGCTCTTCGACGAGCCGGTCAACGGGCTCGACCTCGACGGCGTGCGGTGGATCCGCTCGCTCTTCCGCGGGTTCGCCGACGAGGGGCGCACCGTCCTCGTCTCGAGCCACCTCATGAGCGAGATGCAGCTCATCGCCGACCGCGTCGTCATCATCGGGAAGGGCCGGCTCATCGCCGACTCCACGGTCGACGAGGTGCTCACCGGCCTGGGAGGGCAGCGCGTGCGCGTCCGCACCCCCGACGCCGACCTCCTCGCCGGGGCCCTCCGCCCGCTCGTCGCCTCGCTGGAGCGCACCGGTCCCGACGAGCTGGAGGTCGACGGCCTCCCCGCCGCCGAGATCGGGGTCGTCGCGCACCGGGTCGGCGCCGTGCTGCACCGCCTCGCGGAGGTCGAGCAGTCGCTGGAGCAGGCCTACCTCGGCCTCACCGAGGACAGCGTCGAGCACCACGGACACGCGTCCGACCGGGTCGGTGCCGCGGCCGAGGGTGGTGCCCGATGAGCGCCACGGTCCCCGTCGCGACGCCCGCCCGCACGGCCGTCGGGGTGCCGCAGGCGTTCCTACGCACCTGTCGCGCCGAGTGGAGCCGGCTGTGGACGGTGCGCTCGACGTGGTGGTTCGCCCTCGCCACCGCGGTCGCGGGCATCGGCATCGGCCTCCTGCTCGGTCTCGACGCCGCCGACAGCCCCGACATGGAGGTTCCCGCCGAGGGCGCCTTCGCCGGAGGGAGGTTCGCCGGGATGTTCGTCCTCTTCGGTCTCCTCGCGACCGCCGTCGTCGCGACGACCGGGGACCACGCGACGGGCGGGATCGTCCCCTCGCTGCAGTGGACGCCGCGCCGGGGCATCCTCCTCAGCGCCCGCACGGCCGTCGTCACGGCGACGTTCACCCTCTACGGGCTCCTCGTCGTCACCGCGGCCAGTCTCCTCGTCCGCGTGCTCGTGCCGGGGTTCGGCCTTCCCGCCGACGGGACGCTGGCCGTCCTCGGCGACGTCGGGTTCGGCTACGTCACCTGCGTCCTCATGGCCGTCGGGCTGGGCCTGTTCCTCCGCAGCACCCCGGGCGGGCTCGTCACCGTCATCGCCCTCGTCATCGTCGTCCCGCTGGTCTTCGGGAACCTGCCCTTCGAGCTCGCCCAGCGCATCGCCGAGTACGTGCCGGGGACGAGCGTCATCACGCTCATCGTCAACGAGGGCAACGAGGTGCTCAGCGACGGCAAGGCCAGGCTCGTCCTCGCGGCGTGGGCGGTCGGGTCCATGCTCCTCGGCTCGGCCCGGCTGCTGCGGTCCGACGCCGGCCAGTAGGAGACGGGGAGCGGTCGGCGGCGGCGCTCAGAGGCCGAGGTTGTCGAAGACCTCGAGCGTCGCCGTCGAGCGGTTCATCGTGATGAAGTGCAGGCCCGGCGCGCCCTCGTCGAGCATCCGCCGGCCGATCTCGGTCGCGATCTGGACGCCGACGGACCGCACGGCCACGGGGTCGTCCTTGACGGCCTCGAGCCGCCCGACGACGGCCGGGGGCAACGGCGTGCCCATGAGCTCGGACATCCGCTGGATCTGCTTGACGCTCGTCACCGGCATGAGGCCCGGCGTGATCGGCAGGTCGCGCCGCGCGGCGACGCGGTCACGCAGCCGCAGGTAGGTGTCGGCGTCGAAGACCATCTGGGTGACGGCGAAGCTCGCGCCGGCGTCGGCCTTGCCGATGAGCACCTCGACGTCGTGGTCGAGGTCGGGACTGTCGGGGTGGACGTCGGGGAAGGCCGCGACCCCGATGGTGAAGTCGCCGAGACCGCTGATGAGGCGGACGAGCTGGTCGGCGTGGTCGAGCCCCTCGGGGTGGGGCGTCCACTGCCCCCGCACGTTGCCGGGCGGGTCTCCGCGCAGCGCGAGGATGTTGCGCACCCCGGAGGACGCGTACTGGCCGACGACCTGCCGCACCTGGCGCACCGAGGCGCCGACGCAGGTGAGGTGGGCCAGCGGGGTCAGCGAGGTCTCGTCGGCGATCCGCCCGGTGACCCGCACCGTGCGGTCCTGGGTGGTGCCGCCGGCGCCGTAGGTGACCGACACGAACGCGGGTCGGACCCGCTCGAGCTGGCGGATGGCCGTCCACAGCTGGGCCTCGGCGTCGTCGTCCTTCGGCGGGAAGAACTCGAAGCTGATCGAGGGCCGGTCCTCGCGCAGCCGGGCCGGGATCGACGCGACGAGGTGCTCGGGACGTCCGCCTCCTCCGTGGTGGGCCATGGCGGTGAGGGTAGTCGAGGCCCGACGCCGTAGGCTCGGGGGCGCCAGCATCCGACCGCCCGCGCCGCTCCTCGCGGCCATGGAGGACCTCCGTGCCGAACCCCCTCGACACCGCCGACCTGCGGAGCCGGGTGCAGGAGTGCCTCGACCTCGAGCTGGCCCACCAGGCGCAGGTCGTCGCCGAGCTCGGCCCGGACGTCGACGACCTCCTGCGGGCCGTCGCCGACCTCCTGCGCGGTGGCAAGCGGCTGCGCGCGGCCTTCCTCTACTGGGGCCACCGTGCCGCGGGGCGCCCCGACTCCGACGCACTGGTGCGCCTCGCCAGCGCGATGGAGATCTTCCAGGCGGCGGCACTGATCCACGACGACGTCATGGACGACTCCGACACCCGCCGCGGCCTGCCCGCCGCGCACCGGGCGATGGCGAGCGCCCACGCCGGGCGCGGCTGGACCGGCGACCCCGACCGGTTCGGCCTCGCCGGCGCCGTCCTCGCCGGCAACCTGTGCCTGACCTGGGCCGACGAGGTCTACGCGACGAGCGGCCTCGCACCCGACGACGTCGCCCGCGGCCGGCCGCTCTTCGACCGGATGCGCAGCCAGCTCATGGCCGGGCAGTTCCTCGACGTCGTCGAGTCGATGCGCCCGTGGACCGGCGTGGAGGCAGGGGAACGCGTCGAGCGGGCCGGCCGCGTCATCACCTACAAGAGCGCCAAGTACACCGTCGAGCACCCCCTGCTCATCGGGGCCGCGACGGGCGGTCTCGACGGCGAGGGCACCGCAGCACTGTCGCGCTACGGGCTCGACCTCGGCCGGGCCTTCCAGCTGCGCGACGACCTCCTCGGGGTCTTCGGCGACCCCGAGGCCACCGGCAAGCCGGCGGGCGACGACCTGCGCGAGGGCAAGCGCACGGTCCTGCTCGCCCACGCGCTCGCGGGCGCCGACGACGGCGGGCGCGCCCTCCTCGACCAGCTCGTCGGGCGCCCGGACCTCGACCGGGACGCGGTCGACGAGCTGCGCGGCGTCATCGCCGGGTCCGGCGCCGTCGACGTCCTCGAGGCCGAGATCGGCTCCCTCGCCGACTCCGCGCGGGCGGCCCTGGCATCGGCCGCGTCGCTCGAGGCCGAGGCGCGCGAGGTCCTCCTCGGGCTCGTCGACGTCGCCACCGCCCGCCACGCCTGAGCCCGGCGGACCGGGCCGGCGCGGGAGCGCCTAGATGTGATGCCCAGCCAGGTTGTCCAACCGGGTGATGGGTGCGACCTTGCCGATCGCTGAGTGGGGCCGGTGGTGGTTGTACTGGTGGAGCCATGGTGACAGGGCGGCGAGGCGGTCGGTCTCGGAGGGATAGAACGTCTTGAAGGCCCACCCGTCGACCAGGGTGCGGTGGAAGCGTTCGATCTTGCCGTTGGTCTGTGGTCGGTAGGGGCGGGTCCGTTTCGGGGTGATGCCGAGCTCGGTGCAGGTGTCGCGCCACAGGTAGGAGCGGTAGGCGCCACCGTTGTCGGACAGCACCTGGCGCACGGTGACTCCGCGGGCAGCGAACCACGCGACAGCGTTGCGGAGCACGGCCGTGGCGGTCTCCTTCGTCTCGTCGTCGTGGGCCTCGACGTAGGCCACCCGGGAGTGGTCGTCGATGACGGTGTGCAGGTAGCAGGTCCCGATCAGCGGGTGGTGGTACTTGCTCTTGGGTGCTCCGGTCCGCCGCGAGGTCGCTGACCGGTTCCGCAAGCCTTGTTCGCGCCCGACGTAGCGCCAGCCGCCGCCGTCGGGGACCTTGCCGAGCTTCTTGACGTCGACGTGGAGCAGGTCGCCGGGACGTTCGTGCTCGTAGCGGCGGATCGGTTCACCGGTGACCCGGTCGATATGGGTGAGCCGGTTGAGCCGGCATCGCACCAGGACCGCGTGCACCGTAGAGGCCTGCATCCCGAGCAGGTCACCGATCGCGACCGGGCCGAGGCGATGTCGCAGCCGCAGGCTCACAATCCGTCGGACCACCCTGGTCGGGGTCCGGCCAGCCTGGTGGTGCGGCGCGCTCGAGCGGTCCACCATCCCGGCAGCGCCTTCGTCGCGGTACCGCTCGGCCCACTTCGCGGCAGTCCTCCAGGACACGTCGTACCGCTCGGCCGCCCGGGCGATAGGCCAGTCGTGATCCACGACCAGTTGTCCCAACCGCAGCCGGGCGCGTGGAGTCAGGGCAGCGTTGGAATGAGTAGCGTGAGACACGAAGACCTCCTGGTGCGGGAGCGGAACCGTCAAGCAGCTCCACTCCACACCGGGAGGTCTTCACCTGTCACCGGTCAGATCGAGTCCTCACACAAACTCGACCAACGTGACTGGACATCACACCTAGAAGGCCTCCTCCATGGCGCGGCGACGGACCTCGGTCTTGAAGCCGGCGTGGATGGCCTCGATGGGCGTCCCCGGGCCGGGCAGGGTCTCGTCGCGCGTGTGCAGCCACCGGATGGCCTCGACGTCGGTCATCCCGCCGTCGTTGAGGACGGTGACGGTGCCCTTGAGTGCCGGCAGGGGGCCGTCGGCGTCGAGGAAGCCCTCGGGCACGGCGATGACCCGGCGCTCACCGATCCGGTGCGAGAGCAGCTCGCGGTCCTCGATGAGGCGCCGTACCGCCGACAGCGGCAGGCCGAGGCGCTCGGCGACGTCGGGGACGGTCAGCCACACGGGGACGAGCGTCTCGAGGTCGGCGGCGGGGTCGGGGGTCTCGTCGGTCTCGGGGGGTGCGTCGGTCACGGGGACAGGGTGCCACAGGGCACCGGTCACGTCGGTGGCCCGGACGGGCTGCCGATCCGGCGCTGCTCCGGTATCGTGCGCCCCAAAGGTCTCACTGACACCATCTGCCCCTCTCGCCTCACAGGTCAAGGACGAGTCATGGTCTTCATCGCCCCCCCGGCCACCGTTCCGCCCCAGCTGGTGCTGCCGACGGCCGCCGTCTCGGCCTCCTCGACGGCTCCACACGGCTGGGCGCCGTACACCGTGCGGGCGGGCGACACCCTCGAGGGCATCGCGACGCGCCACCGCACGACGGTCGGCGTCCTCGTGACGCGCAACCACATCCGCGACCGGCATCTCATCATGGCCGGCACCCGGATCCAGGTCCCGCGCACCGCCGCCGCCAAGGGCTCCGGGGCCGCGAAGAGCGTCGTCCACACGGTGCGGGCCGGCGAGACGCTCTCGGGGATCGCCCAGCGCTACCGCGTCCCGCTCGCCTCGCTGCTCAAGACCAACCGGCTGCGGGCCAGCGCCTTCATCCACCCCGGACAGCGCGTCACCGTGCGGGGGGCGGCGGCCACCGCCGCCTCGGCGCGCAGCGCCGCGCGGACCAGCGCGAAGGCCGCGACCTACACGGTCCGCAGCGGCGACACCCTCGGCGGCATCGCCGTGCGGTACCGCACCACCGTCGGGGCCATCGCCCGGGCCAGCGGCATCTCCTCGCGCTCGGTCATCCACCCGGGCCAGCGCCTCCGCCTGCCGGGCAGCGCGAGGACGTCGAGCAGCTCCTCGGTGCCCGACACCTTCAACGGCGTGAAGTACCCCCGCGCCATCGCCGAGGCCGCCGCCCACAACCGGGCGATCCTCGCCACCCGCGACGTCCCGAGCCGCAGCGAGACCAAGGCGATGATCGTGCGCACCGCGCGCCGCCACGGGGTCGACCCGAGGCTCGCGCTCGCCATCGCCTACAACGAGTCCGGCTGGAACCAGCGCGCCGTCTCGGTCGCCAACGCCGTCGGCGTGATGCAGGTCATCCCCTCGGGGGGCCAGTGGGCCTCCGAGCTCGTCGGGCGCCGCCTCGACCTGCTGCGGACGCAGGACAACATCACCGCCGGCGTGGTCATGCTGCGTGCCCTCGGGCGGGCCACGGACCGCACGGAGCACCAGGTCGCGGCCTACTACCAGGGGCTGGGCGCGCTGCAGAAGCACGGCATGTACAAGGACACCAAGCAGTACGTGAAGACGGTCCTCGCCCTGCGCAAGACCATGTGACCCGAGCAGACGGTGACGGCGACGGTGTCCGGCAGCACCTACACTCGTGCGGTGTCATCCACCGGCGACGCGCTCATCGGGCGCACCCTCGACGGACGCTACCGCGTGCTCCGTCGGGTCGCCGACGGCGGGATGGCGACGGTCTACCTCGCCCTCGACGAGCGCCTCGACCGCGAGGTCGCGCTCAAGGTCATGCGCCAGCACCTCGTCCACGACGACAGCTTCGTCACCCGGTTCCGGCGTGAGGCGCGCTCGGCCGCCTCGCTGAGCCACCCCAACGTCGTCGCCGTGTTCGACCAGGGCACCGACGGCGACCACATCTTCCTCGCGATGGAGTTCGTCCCGGGCAAGACCCTGCGCGACGTCCTGCGCGACGAGGGTCCGCTGAGCCCGCGCGCCACCCTCGACATCATGGAGCCGGTGCTCCTCGCCCTCGCCGAGGCGCACGGCAAGGGTCTGATCCACCGCGACGTCAAGCCCGAGAACGTCATCATCAGCGACTCGGGGGCCGTCAAGGTCGCCGACTTCGGGCTGGCCAGGGCCGTGACGAGCCAGACGGTGACCTCGAGCAGCGGGATGCTGCTCGGCACGGTGGCGTACCTGTCGCCCGAGCAGGTCGAGCGCGGGGTCGCCGACCCGCGGTCCGACGTCTACGCGGCCGGCCTCGTCCTGTTCGAGATGCTGACCGGCGGCAAGGCCTTCACCGGCGAGACGCCCATCCACGTGGCGTACCAGCACGTCCACGGCGGCGTCCCCGCGCCCTCGAGCCGGGTCCACACCGTCCCGCCGGAGCTCGACGAGCTCGTCGCCGAGGCCACCGCGCGCGACCCCGACGAGCGCCCCGAGGACGCCGCCGAGTTCCTCGGCCTGCTCCGCCGGGTCCGCACCTCGCTCTCCCCCGCGGCCCTCGACGCGCGGCCCTCCGGCGCCGCCGCCGTGGCTGCCGCCGCCTCCCCCACGTCGACCGCCGCCCTCCCCCGGACCGCCGGCGCAGCGGGCGCCGGTGCCGCCGGTGCCGGTGCCGCGGCGGGCGCCGTGGGTGCCGCCGGGGCGGCGGGCGCCGGTGGTGCCGTCGCGACCCGGGACGACGCCCGCGCGGTCCGCAGCACCGGTCAGGAGCGGACCACCGCCATCTCGATCTCCCCTCCGCTCGAGGGCGTCGTCCTCGACGACGGTGACCGCCGGTCGCGGCGCTGGTGGCCCGCCGTCGTGGCCTCGGCCCTCGTCGCCGCGCTCACCGCGTGGTTCTTCGTCCTCGGTCCCGGGGCGGTCGTCACGGTGCCGGCCGTCGACGGGCGCCCCCAGGGTCAGGCCGTCTCGGCCCTCGACCTCGCCTCGCTCGACGCGAGGGTCGTCGAGGCGTTCAGCGAGGACGTGCCCAGAGGCGAGGTGATCGCGGCCTCGCCGAGGCAGGGCGCCGAGGTCCGCAAGGGCACCGACGTCACGCTCACCGTGTCCAAGGGCCCCGAGCGCTACGAGGTACCGGCGGTCGTCGGGATGTCGCGCGCCGAGGCCGAGCGCCAGATCGAGGCGGTCAACCTCACGGTCGGCAAGGTGGGCTCGGCCTTCTCCGAGAAGGTCCCCGAGGGGCAGGTCGTCTCCGCCAAGCCCGGGCCGGGCGCCAGCCTCAAGCCCGGGACCGCCGTCGCCCTCACCGTGAGCAAGGGGCGCCAGCCGATCTCGGTGCCCGACTTCACCGGCAAGCCCCTCAAGGACGCGACGAACAAGCTCGGCGACCTGGGCCTGAAGGTCGACAGCAGGACCCAGGAGAACAGCGACACCGTCCCCAAGGGCAGCATCATCAGCCAGGACCCCCGCGGCGGCACCCTCTACCGCGGCGACACCGTGTCGCTCGTCGTCTCCAAGGGGCCGGTCCTGGTGGTCGTCCCCAACGTCGTCGGCCAGCAGACCCAGCAGGCACGCCAGGCCCTCGAGGGTGCCGGCTTCGTCGTCGAGGTGCGCCGCGCCCTCGGGGGCTACTTCGGGACCGTGCGCCTGCAGGACCCCGCGGGCGGCAGCAAGGCGCCCAAGGGCAGCACGGTCACGATCACGATCGTCTGACGCCCCCTCGATGACGACCGCCTCGCCCGGCGGGCCGCGCCACGCGCGTCTCGCGACCCTGCTCCTCGTCGGCGTCACGGCCGTGTGGGGCTCGACGTTCTTCCTCATCCGCGACCTCGTCCAGCACGTGCCACCGGCCGACTTCCTCGCCGTGCGCTTCGGCATCGCCGCGGTCGTGATGTTCGTGCTCTTCCGCCGGCAGACGCTGGGTCTGGGGCAACGCGACCTGCGGGTCGGGGTCGTCCTCGGGGTGCTGTACGGGCTCGCCCAGGTGCTCCAGACGATGGGCCTGCAGCACACCGACGCGTCGGTCTCCGGCTTCATCACCGGGACCTACGTCGTCCTGACCCCCGTGCTCGGCGCGGTGGTCCTGCGCGACCGGATCGGGCCGGTGACCTGGTTCGCGGTGGGGCTGGCGTCGGTCGGGCTCGCCGTGCTGTCGCTGCGGGGGCTGTCGGTGGGCGCCGGAGAGGCCCTGACCCTGTCGTCGGCGGTGCTCTACGCCGGGCACATCGTCGCGCTGGGGCGCTGGTCGACGCCGTCGGCGGCGGTCGGCCTCGCGACGGTCCAGGCGTCGGTCATCGCGCTCGTGTGCGGCGTGGCGGCCGTCCCGGGCGGGCTCACCCTGCCGGCGGACGGTGGGCAGTGGGCCTCGCTGCTCTACATGGCGCTCGTCGCCGGGGCGATGGCCCTGTGGGCGCAGACGTGGGCGCAGGCGCACCTCACGGCGACCCGGGCCGCCATCGTCATGGCCCTGGAACCGGTCTTCGCGGCGTTCTTCGCGGTCCTGCTCGGCGGGGAGTCGCTGACCCGGCGGATGCTGCTCGGCGGGGCGCTCGTCGTGGCGGCGATGTACCTCGTCGAGCTGCGGTCCACGCCCCGCGACCCCGGGGCCACCGCCGCCGAGGACCCGCCCGTCGAGGCCCTCCACCACGACGTCTGACCGCGGTCAGGACCCGACGACTCGGTCACCGGGGCCGATGGGGGGCAGCGAACCTGCGGGTGACGACGCACGGCACCGGAACCTTCGGCTGGGCACCCCGAAGTTCAGGGTGCCTCACCGCAGGTTCCGCCGTCCCATCGGTCCTTTTTCCGCCTCAGGCGGGAAAGGGGAGGCTCACGGGGTGGGGGGTACGGCCCGCAGAACCGCGGTCGCAGCGTCGACGGCGGCCTCGGTGCCGGCGTCGTCGACGTCGAGGTGCCACACGAGCCGGACCGCCGCCGGGCCGACCGCGTAGGTCCGCACGCCGTGCTCCAGCAGGGCTGCGACGAAGGCCGCCGCCGTCCATCCGGCCGCACCGACGTCGAGGACGACGATGTTCGTCTCGACCGTCGACGCGACGACCGAGCCCGGGGCCGCCTCCGCGCACGCCGCGGCGAACCGGGCCGCACGGGCGTGGTCGTCGGCCAGGCGCTCCAGGTGGTGGTCGAGGGCGTGGAGCCCGGCGGCCGCGAGGATGCCGACCTGCCGCATCCCGGCGCCGTAGCGTTTGCGCCACACGCGTGCCTCGGCCATCCGCGCGGCCGACCCGACGAGGACCGACCCCACCGGCGCGCCGAGCCCCTTGGACAGGCAGACCGACACGGTGTCGAACTCGCGGCCGTAGTCGGCGAGCGACACCCCCGAGGCGACGTGGGCGTTCCAGAGCCGCGCGCCGTCGAGGTGCATCGCGACCCCGACGGCCGAGGTCGCGGCGCGCACGTCACGGATGGCCTCGAGCGGCTGGACGGTGCCCCCACCGAAGTTGTGCGTGTTCTCGACGACGACGAGGGCCGTCTCGACCTGGTACGGCCCGACGCCGGTCGTCACGAGCGACATCGGCCCCGACGGCTCGAGCCGCCCGCGCACCGACGGCCACGTGCGCGAGGTGATGCCCGAGAACGCCGCCGCCGCGCCGAGCTCGGCCCGCACGACGTGCGCGTTCTGGTCGGCGACGACCTCCTGGCCGGGGGCGACGTGCAGCCGCATCCCCAGCTGGTTGGCCAGCGACCCCGTCGGCGTGAAGAGCCCGTCCTCGTGGCCGAGCAGCCCGGCGACGCGCTGCTCGAGCGCACGGACCGTGGGGTCCTCTCCGAAGACGTCGTCGCCGACCTCCGCGCTCGCCATGGCGTCGCGCATCGCGCGGGTCGGACGGGTGAGGGTGTCGGACAACAGGTCGGCGACGTACGCGGTCACGAGGGCGCTCAGTCCTTGTTGAGCATCTCGGCGACGAGGAACGCCAGCTCGAGGCTCTGCTGGTGGTTCAGCCGCGGGTCGCACACCGACTCGTAGCGCTTGGCGAGGTCGGCGTCGAGGATCCGCTCGGCCCCACCGAGGCACTCGGTGACGTCGTTGCCGGTGAGCTCGACGTGGATGCCCCCCGGCACCGTGCCGAGGCCGCGGTGCACCTCGAAGAAGCCCTGGACCTCCTCGACGACGTCGTCGAAGTCGCGCGTCTTGTAGCCCGAGGCCGACTCGAAGGTGTTGCCGTGCATCGGGTCGCAGACCCACGTGATCGAGGCGCCCGAGGCCGTGACCTTCTCGACGATCGTCGGCAGCGCCTCGCGGATCCGTCCGGCGCCCATGCGGGTGATGAAGGTGAGCCGCCCCGGCTCGCGCTGCGGGTCGATCCGGTCGATCATCCGCAGCAGGTCGTCGGTGTCGGCGTTCGCGGAGACCTTGACCCCCACCGGGTTGCGCACCTTCGAGACGAAGTCGATGTGCGCGCCGTCGAGGTCGCGGGTGCGCTCGCCGACCCAGATGAAGTGGCCCGAGGTGTCGTAGAGGTCACCGGTGCGCGAGTCGACGCGCGTCATCGGGCGCTCGTAGTCGAGGAGCAGCGCCTCGTGCGCCGAGAAGAACTCGGTCGTGCGCATCGCCTCGAAGTTCGCGCCACAGGCGGCCATGAACTTCATGGCCTTGTCGATGTCGCGGGCGAGGCGCTCGTAGCGGGCGTTCGCGGCGTTGGCGACGAAGCCCTTGTTCCAGTCGTGGACGTGGCGCAGGTCGGCGAAGCCGCCCATGGTGAAGGCGCGCACGAGGTTCAGCGTCGCGCTGCTCGCGTGGTACCCCCGGACGAGGCGGTCGGGGTCGGGGGTGCGGGACTCGGGGTCGAACTCGAAGTCGTTGACCATGTCGCCGCGGTAGGCCGGCAGGGTCACGCCCTCGCGGGTCTCGTCGTTGCTGCTGCGCGGCTTGGCGTACTGCCCCGCCATCCGGCCGACCTTGACGACGGGGACCGACGCCCCGTAGGTGAGCACCGCCGCCATCTGCAGGATCGTCTTGATCCGGTCGCGGATGTTGTCGGCCGTCGCGGAGGCGAAGGTCTCGGCGCAGTCGCCGCCCTGGAGGACGAACGCGTCACCCCGGGCGACCGCGGCCATCCGGTCCTTGAGGACGTCGCACTCCCCCGCGAAGACGAGCGGGGGGTAGCCGGCGAGCGTGGCCACGGCCTCGTCGAGCGCGGCGCGGTCGGGCCAGACCGGCTGCTGGGCGGCAGGCAGGTCGGCACCGGCGGCGAGCCGCTGGCGGGGGTCGGAGTCGGTGCTCGTGCTCACGAGGACCAAGGATAGGTCCCGCCCCCATCGGGCCCTCGCGTGCCCGCATGGCGGTATGCGGGCACCGGCCCGTGGCGCGCGCGGCTCAGGACGCCCGGGACCCGTCGGGGTCGTCCTCGAGGCCCCGGGCCAGCGCGAACCGGACGAGCTCGACCCGGTTGTGGAGGTGCAGCTTGCCGAGGGTGTTCTGCACGTGGTTCTGGACCGTGCGGTGCGAGAGGAAGAGCTCGGAGGCGATCTCCTTGTACGACATCCCGGTCGCGACGAGGCGCAGCACCTCGGTCTCGCGCTCGGTGAGCTCGGGGATGGGGCGCCGTCCGTCCTTCTCGGGCTCCGGGACCGCCTCGGACGTCGACGCCATCCGGCGGAACTCCCCGAGGACCAGGCCGGCGAGCCCGGGCGTGAAGACCGCCTCGCCCCGGGCGGTGGCCCGCACTGCGTCGACGATCTCCTGCCCCGAGGCCGACTTCACGAGGTAGCCCGTGGCGCCGGCCTTGATCGCCGCGAGGACGTCGTGCTGCTCGCCGCTCGCCGAGAGGATGAGGACGCGCGTCGGCAGGTCGCCGAGGGCGCGGCACACCTCGTCGCCGCGCATCCCCGGCAGGTTGAGGTCGAGGACGAGGACGTCGGGTCGCGTGGCCCTCGCCCGCCGCACGGTCGACGGCCCGTCGGCGGCGGTGGCGACGACCCGCAGGCCGTGCCCCGAGAGGTCGCGCTCGAGCGCCGACAGCCACAGCGGGTGGTCGTCGGCGACGAGGACGGTCGGCTCCTCGGGCCCTGCCGCCCCACCCCCGGCGGTGCCGGTCCGGCCCTGCTCGCTCATCGACGCTCCTTCACGCTGCGGGGGACGGTCATCCGCACGACGCAGCCACCCCCGGGCCGCGTCGTCCAGGTGACTGTCCCACCCAGGTCCTCCACGCGTCCCCGGATCGAGCCACTGACACCCATCCGGCCGTGCGCCGAGGCGTCGAGGAGGTCCGTGAGCTCGGCGCCGACCCCGTTGTCGCGGATCGTCACCTCGATGCCGGCGGAGTCACCCTCGAGGAGCACCCAGGCGCGCGCACCGGGCCCGGCGTGCCGCTCGACGTTGTCGAGGGCGGCGGCCACCGCCGCGTCGACCTCGTGGGCGACCGGCGCGTCGACGAGGACCGGGTCGGCGGGGACCGACACCGCCACGTCGGGGCGCTCGCGGACGGCGAGGAGGTGCCGGAGGTCGGTCTCGGCCCCCGGGACGCCGCGCAGGTCGGCGACGCCGTCGGGGACGTCGGGGGCCCCGGTGCCGGAGACGAACCGTCGCAGCGAGCGCTCCTGCTCGGCGGCCAGGGTCGAGAGCTCGGCCGCCGGACCGCCGATCTCGTCGCCCCGGCGGTGGATGAAGGCCAGCGACTGGAGGACGCCGTCGTGGACGACCCGGGCGATCCGCTCGCGCTCGTGGAGCCGCTCGCGCTCGAGGAGCACCTGCTCCTCCTGCTCCAGGCCCCGCCGGGCGAGGTCGACGGCCAGGCCGATGAGCCCACCGAGGAGGAGGAGCAGGACGATGTTGTGGACCGTCGTCTGGGTCGGCGAGCCGACCTCGATGAGGTCGGCGACGGCGATGACCGCGGCCGCGAGGAGTCCCCCGCGGGCCCCGGCGGCCACGGCTCCCCCGGCGACCGACCCGGCCGCCCAGATCGTCGGGATCGTGAACTGGCCCTGGGCGATCGCCTCGGGCGTCTCGGCGAGGAGCGTCGCGAGGACGCCGAGGACGGCGATCGCCACCTCGACGACGACGACCCGGGTGCTGCGCCGGCGGTAGAGGAGCAGGCCGAGCGACCACGCGAGCATGACGCCGAGGACGAGCGCCGCCACCCACGGCCGGACCATCGTCTCGTGCCGCTGCCACGCGAGGAACGCGGCGTAGACGGTGGCGACGGGACGGAAGACGTCGAGGCCGCGGTGGAAGGACTCGACGACGACCGGCTCGCGCCGGCCGGTCCGCGGCGACCGCGGCCCCAGCACCCCCACCCGGCGGCCGCTCAGCTGGCCCGGCGCTCCGGGCCGGGCTCGTCCATGTCGTCGAGGGCGGCCTCGAGCTCGTCGGTCGCGCGACCGGGGCGGGCGGCCTCGGCGGCCTCACGGGCCTTGTTCTTCTTCTCGCGGGCGATGCGGTCCTTCATCGCCGTCGCGTACATGTCGACGTACTCCTGGCCGGAGAGCTCCATCATCGCGTACATGATCTCGTCGGTGATCGAGCGGAGCACGAAGCGGTCGCCCTCCATGCCCTCGTACCGGGAGAAGTCGAGCGGCTCGCCGATGCGGACGCCGACCCGGATGAGCTTGGGGATCTTCGTGCCGGTGGGCTGGGCCTTGTCGGTGTCGATCATCGCGACCGGGATGACGGGCACGCCGGCCTCGAGGGCCATCCGGGCCACGCCGGTCTTGCCCTTGTAGAGGCGGCCGTCGGGGCTGCGGGTGCCCTCGGGGTACAGGCCGAGGAGCTCACCGCGACCGAGGACCTTCAGGCCCGAGCGCAGGGCCGCCTCGCTCGCCCGGCCGCCGGAGCGGTCGACGGGCAGCTGGCCGACGCCCTTGAAGAAGCCCGCCGTGAGGCGGCCCTTGAGCCCGGTGCCGGTGAAGTAGTCCGACTTCGCGAGGAAGGTCATCCGGCGGGGCACGACGAGCGGCAGGAAGACCGAGTCCGAGAAGGAGAGGTGGTTGCTGGCGAAGATGGCCGCCCCGGTCTCGGGGATGTGCTCCTGACCCTCGACCCAGGGTCGGAACAGCAGCTTCAGGATCGGCCCGAGGATGACCGTCTTGAGCACCCAGTAGAACACCGGCCCACCCTTTCGTTCGTGACGCCCGAACTCTAGTGCACCCGGTCACACTGCTCGGGTGCGTCGGTGGCGTGCGAAGATCGTGCCCCGAAGGACTTCCAGGAGGTACCGGTGGCCGAGCGGCCCGGTGAGATGGACGAGCGCGACGTCGACGAGCGCTTCGCGTCCATCATCGCGCGGTGGGACGGGCCCGTCCCCGACGGCGAGGAGCGCGCGCCCACGGGCCGCCCGCCCGAGGTCGACCGCGCACCCGCCCCGCCGACGGACGTGGAGGGGACCGCCACCGAGGACGTCCTCCCCGAGGCGCCCCGGACGACCGACGCCCCCGTAGACACCGACGCCGACGCCGACGCCGGCCCGAGCGCGACGCGCCCCGCGTGGGTCAACCCGTCGCCGCTCGACATCGTCCTGCCCGCGTCGTCCTGGCGCGCCGCCGCCGAGCCCGACGACGAGACGAAGGCCGCCGCGGCGAAGGCCGAGGCGGCCCTCGAGGACGAGCACTTCGAGCCACCGCCGGTCAGCCTGCCGCCGCAGGAGGACCTGCACTTCTGGGGCGCCGTCATCGGCCTCGTCGCCGGACCGCTCATGCTCCTCTACGTCGTCTTCGCCCGCCCGTTCCACAGCACACGGTGGTTCGTCGCCTCCGTCGCGGTCTCCCTCATCGGCTTCGCGCTGCTCGTCCTGCGCCAGCCGCGGAACCGCGACGACCACGACAGCGACGACGGCGCCCGGGTCTGACGCCCGGCTGCCGGAGGCCGGCGCCCGACGACGGCGTCCGACGACGGCGCCCGGGCTCAGAGCACGATGTGCTGGCGCCCGTCGAGGATCTCCCGGACGGCGTCGAGGTGCCCGGCGTGGACGGAGGTCTCGACGAGGACGTGGACGAGCACGCTGCGCAGGTCGGGGAAGTCGTCGGCGTCCCAGCCGTCCTCACGCGTCAGCGGCGGCTCGTCGAGCCGGCGGGTGGCCACGACCTCGTCGGCGTGGGCGATCGCGGTGCGGTACGCCGTGAGGACGTCGGCCGCCGCCTCGTCGGGACCCACGCGCCAGTCACCGTTCTCGCCCTCGGGCCAGAAGTCGAGCGGCTCCCCCGCGACGACGACCCCGAACCAGTAGCGCTCGTCCGACAGGGTCAGGTGCCGGACCAGCCCGAGGCACGACCAGCCCGAGGGCAGCACCGGCCGGCGCAGCTGCTCGTCGGTCAGGTCCTCGAGCTGGGCGAGGACGTGCCGACGCTGGGCGGCGAGGGCGCCGAGCAGCACGGCACGGTCGGGGTCGGGGTGGAGGTCGGTGGACACGCGGCCACCCTAGGTCGGCCTCCACCGACGCGCCGCGCCCACCGGTGTCGGCACCCCGGGGGCGGCCGCACGCTGCGGCTAGGGTGGGCGCCGTGGATCCCGTCGTGCGAACCGAGGGCCTCACCAAGGATTACGGCGCCGTGCTGGCCCTCGACGAGCTCGACCTCGAGGTGCCCGTCGGCACGACCGGCCTCGTCGGGGCGAACGGCGCGGGGAAGTCGACCCTGCTGAAGATCCTCCTCGGCCTCGTGAGCCCGACGCACGGACGCGTCGAGGTGCTCGGGCACGACCTCGCCACCGAGGCCGAGGCCGTGCGGGCCGTCGTCGGCTACTCCCCCGAGCACGACTGCCTGCCTCCCGACGTCAGCGCCAGCGACCTCGTCGTCCACCTCGCGATGATGTCGGGGCTGCCCCGCGTCGCGGCGCGGGAGCGGGCGGCCGAGGTCCTGCGCCACGTCGGCCTCGGCGAGGAGCGGTACCGCCCGATGGGCGGCTACTCCACGGGGATGCGCCAGAAGGCCAAGCTCGCCCAGGCCCTCGCGCACGACCCGCGCCTCGTCCTCCTCGACGAGCCGACGAACGGCCTCGACCCCGCCGCCCGCGACGAGATGCTCGGGCTCGTCCGGCGCATCGGCCACGACTTCGGCATCTCGGTCATCGTCACCTCGCACCTGCTCGGCGAGCTGGAACGGGTCAGCGACACCATCGTCGTCCTCGACGGCGGACGGCTGCTGCGCGCCTCGCGCACCGACGAGTTCCTCGACGAGACCGGCACCCTGCTCGTCGAGGTCCTCGGCACCGACGCCCGGGACCGGATGGCCGCCGCGCTGGCCGACGCCGGCGTCGAGGCCCACCCGCGCGGCTCGATGCTCACCGTGACCGCCGCGCACGACACCCTCGACGTCAGGGACCTCGTCCGGGACACCGCGAGCGACCTCGGCCTCGGCCTGGTCCGACTCCAGGTCGACCACCGCCGCATCGAGGACGTCTTCGCCGACCCCGAGGACGCGGACGTCGCCGCGGACGACGACGGCGGGGCCAGCGACGACGCCGACGAGGAGGCCGCCCGTGTCTGACCCCTCGTCCGCGACGCCGGAGGGCGCCAGCGTCATCCACGACCTCGGCTACCGGCCCTACACCGGTCCCCGGCTCGGCACCGCGGCGATCGCCCGCTCGCTCGTCGTCACGGGCTTCCGCAACGCGTTCGGCCTGGGCCGGTCCGGCCGCTCGAAGGTGCTCCCCTTCCTCCTCCTCGCGATGAACGTCGTGCCCGCCCTCGTCGTCGGCGGGGTGCTCGCGTTCGGCGGCCTCGACGAGCTCCCGATCGGGTACGCGGAGTACGCCTCGCAGACCCAGGTGCTCCTCGGCATCTTCGTCGCGTCGCAGGCACCGGTGCTGTTCTCGCGCGACCTGCGGCACGGCACCATCGCGCTGTACCTGGCACGCCCGCTGCGCTCCGGGGCCTACGCGGTCTCGCGCTGGCTGTCCCTGCTCGGTGCGACCCTCGTCTTCCTCGCGCTCCCGATCGTCGTGCTCTACGCCGCGGCCCTGCTCGTCGAGCTCGACGCCGGCACCCAGACGCGCGAGGCCGCGGTCGCCCTCGGGCTGGCCCTGCTGCTCGCCCTGGCGCTGTCGGGGGTGGCCGGGCTCATCGCCTCGTGGTCGACGCGGCGGGGCTTCGCCGTCGTCGCGATCATCGCGGTCCTCGTCATCGCGAACGGCATCGTCACGGCGATCCAGGGGATCTCGTCGGAGGAGGGCCGATCGGAGGTCGGCGAGATCGCCGGGCTGTTCTCCCCCTACTCGCTCTACCGCGGCCTCATGGTCGCGTGGACGGGCGCCGACTTCCCCACCCCGCCCACGTCGACCTCGATGGAGCTCGTCTACGTCGGCGTCCTGCTCGCGCTGTCCGCCGGCTGCCTGGCCGCCCTCGTGCTGCGCTACCGACGGGTGGCGACCTCGTGAGCGTGCTGCGGCTCGACCAGGCCTCGCGGTGGTTCGGCAACGTCGTCGCCGTCAACGGCATCTCGATGACCGTGCGTCCGGGCGTCACCGGCCTCCTCGGCCCGAACGGGGCCGGCAAGACCACCCTCATCGCGATGATGTCGGGCTTCCTCGCGCCGTCGGCCGGGACCGTGACGCTCGACGACCGGGCCGTGTGGCGGCACACCGACGCCTACCGCGACATCGGCCTGGTCCCCGAGCGCGAGATCAGCTTCGGCTACCTCACCGGGCGCCAGTTCGTCGTCGCGAACGCCGAGCTCCACGGGCTCGAGGACCCCGGCGCCGCGACCGAGCGGGCCCTGGAGGTCGTCGACATGGTCGAGCCCGCGGGCCGCCGGATCGGCACCTACTCCAAGGGGATGCGCCAGCGGGTCAAGCTCGCGTCAGCCCTCGTCCACGACCCGGCGGTGCTGCTCCTCGACGAGCCGTTCAACGGGGTCGACCCGCGCCAGCGCCTGCACCTCATGGCGCTGCTGCGCCGGATGGGCGCCGAGGGACGCACCGTCCTGTTCAGCTCGCACATCCTCGAGGAGGTCGAGCACGTCGCGCGGCAGATCGAGGTCGTCGTCTCGGGGCGGCACGCGGCGTCCGGCGACTTCGGCCAGATCCGGCGGCTGATGACCGACCGCCCCGTCCGGTACGTCGTCAGCACCGACGACGACCGGGGCCTGGCCACCGGGCTCATCGGCGAGGAGTCGGTCGTCGCGGTGGCGCTGCGCCCCGGCGGCGGCCTCGAGGTCTCGGTCGCCGACTTCGGCACGTTCGTGACCCGCCTTCCACGGCTGGCGAGCGAACGTGGCATCCGGCTGCAGGAGCTGACCCCCACCGACGAGTCGCTCGAGAGCGTCTTCGCCTACCTGGTGGAGGGCTGAGGGGTGAACCGCACGCTCGTCCGCCTGTCGCTGCAGGCCGTGCTCGGCCACCGCCGCGGCCTCGTCATCGTCCTCGTCCCGGCAGCACTCCTCGTGCTCTCGGTCGTCGTGCGGCTGCTCACCGACCTCCAGGTCGGCGTCGACGCCGCGGTCGGCCTCGGCTTCTCGCTCGCCCTTCCCCTCGTCGCCCTGCTCGCCTCCTCGGCCGTGCTGGGCCCGGAGGTCGACGACGGGTCGATCGTCTACCTGCTCTCCAAGCCGGTCAGCCGCCACGTCATCTCCCTCAGCAAGTTCGCCGCGGCGTGGGGCGTGACGATGGTGCTCGGCGCGCTCCCCCTCGGGCTCGTCGGCCTCGTCCTCGACCCCGGCGAGGGCCGGCGCGCCCTCGCCCTCGCGGCCGGCGGGGCGGTCGCGGGAACGGCGTACGCGGCCCTCTTCCTCGGGCTGGCCGCCCTGACCCGGAACGCCGTCGTCATCGGCCTGCTGTTCGCGCTCTTCTGGGAGGGCGTCCTCGGCTTCGTCCTCGTCGGCATCCGCTGGCTGTCGATCGCCGCCTGGGGCCGCGAGGTCACGGCGACCATCAGCCCCCGGCTCCCCGACGGCGACGTCGGCACGACGTACGCACTCGTGGCCGCGACGGTGCTGACCGTGGCGTCGGTGTGGTTCGCGGGCGACCGGCTGCGCTCCTTCACCCTGCGCGGCGACGAGTAGCCCCCCTCGGTTGCGAGCCCTCTGAGGCAGGTCGGGCGTCTGGTGCAGGCGAGCCATCACGGACGGCGGCTAGTCTGGACGCACGACCCGGACCGGCGCAGGGAGCTTCCGTGAGGGATCTGCAGCTCACGGTGGGGGGCGGACGTCCGCAGCAGCGTCCTCCCAGGCCCCTCACCCTTGCCACGCTCGTGGCCACGGCGACCCTCGTCGCCTGTGCGAGCGCCTGCGGGTCGGCCGCTCCTCCCAGCGGGGACCAGACCTCGCAGGCGCCCTCGTCGGCGTCGTCCGGCGCGTCCTCGACCACTGCGTCGCCGACACCTGACGGAGGGGGGAGCTCACCGACGCCGGCTCCGTCTCCTCTCGACGGTCTCACGGGTTTCGCGAGTCCGACCGGGAACATCATCTGTGCCGTCGAGGAGAACGGCTCGACGTCCTCTGTTCGCTGCACCCTCCTGGAGAGCACCTTCACGCTGCCCCCTGAACCGTCCGACTGCGAGTTCGACTGGAGCGGTGACGTGGGGCTCGAACGGTCCGTGGGCTTCCAGTGCGTGAGTGACTCGGTCAGCCAGGCGGCCGAGGTCACCGAGACGTCGCCAGCGACCTGGCCCTTCGACGACCGGGTGACGGTGATGGGCCGCGAGCAGCACGTCCTGCCCTACGGCGGCTCGGTGAGCGCCGGTGACCTCCTGTGCACGATGGCCGAGGAGGGACTCACGTGCGACAACACCGCGACCGGAGCCGGCTTCTTCGTCTCACGAAGTCGGTACGAGTTCCACTGACGGCGGAGGCTCTCCGCCCAGGACGCCCCTCGCACGTGAGGTGCCAGGCCGCCCGGTCGCCCTGCTGACAAGCGGCCGGAGGTACGGCACGCTGGTCCTCGGGGAAGGGAGAGCGTCATGGCGATGCTCACGATCGCAGCCGTCCAGGCCAGCTACGTCCTCATGGACCGCGAGGCCACCATCGACCGCGTCGATGAGCTGACGGCCGACGCCGCCCGGCAGGGGGCACAGCTCGTCGTCCTGCCCGAGGCATTCGTGCCGGGGACGCCGATCTGGATCGACACCCGGCCGATCTGGGACGGCGACGACCGCTGGTTCCGGATGCTCGTCGAGAACGCCGTCGTCGTCCCGAGCCCGGCGACCGACCGCCTCGCGTCGATCGCCGGGACCCACGGTGTCTGGCTGGTCGTCGGCGTCCAGGAGCGCGAGGCGACGGGCTCGACGATCTACAACACGGTGCTGTACTTCTCCCCCGACGGACGCCTTGTCAACCGCCACCGCAAGCTCGTGCCGACCGGGTCGGAGCGCACGGTGTGGGGCATGGGTGACGGGTCGACCCTGCGGGTCGTCGACACCGGCAGGGGCCGGGTGGGCGGCCTGATCTGCTGGGAGAACTACATGCCGCTGGCGCGCTTCCACCTCTACGCGCAGGGGGTCGACGTGTGGGTGGCGCCGACCCTCGCCACGGGCGATGCCTGGGTCGCGACGATGCAGCACCTGGCCCGTGAGAACCGGATGTTCGTCGTCGGGGTGAACCCCGTGCTGCACGTCGACTCGATCCGGGCCGACTTCCCCGATCGTGAGGAGCTCGTCCCCGCCGCCCTCGTCGAGGAGAACGGGCCGTGGATCGAGCCGGGCAACACCGTGGTCGTCGGACCCTCCGGTGCGGTGCTGGCGGGTCCGGTCCGCGAGGAGGAACGCACCCTGGTCGTGGAGGTCGACCTCACCGACGTCGCCGCCGCCCGTCGGTTCATGGACCCGACCGGGCACTACAACCGGCCCGACGTCTTCTCCCTCCACGTCGACACCTCACCCCGGCCCGCCACGACGGTCACGGAGCGCTCCACCGACACCGCCGGCTGAACCGGGCCGACGGCCCTCGGCCCCAGCCGGTCAGCAGAAGGGGTCGAGGACGAGGTCGCTGCGCTCGTCCTCGAACGGCGGCGACATCAGGGCCAGGCTCACGTCATCGGGGCGGAACGGTCCGGTCCCCTCGGTGGTCAGCTGGACCTCGACGAGCCCGTGCCCCAGCACCGCCGCGACCTCCCTGCTGCGCACGAACAGGAGGGCGCAGTCGCCGGCGTCGTCCACCTGCCGCTCGACGACCGCCCCGGGAGGGAACTCCGCGAGGACGCGCTCGCGGGCCGTCGCGACATCGGTCCCGCGGGCGAACTGCAGGCCGTACCAGAGGACCCGGTCGCCCTCGGAGGTGTCGACCGCGTGGTAGTAGGGCTTCCCGGGCTCGACGAGGGGCAGGTACGACGACTCGAAGCCGGCAGCCTTGTCGTGCGTGGCCTCCCAGGTGGCCACCGGGGCGCCGTAGCGGGTCAGCTCGACCCGTCGTTCGGGCGACGGGGTCGCGCCGGAGCAGGCCCCGAGGACGGCGACGACGAGGCAGGCGGTCGCCGCGACCGCGGCGCGGGCGCGAGAGGGCCGGCTCGGACGACGCGGGCGCGCGGTGACGGGTCGTGAGCGGTGCACGCAGGCATGGTCGCACGGTGGTGCGGCGCGGGCCCGACGGACGCCTCAGGTCGCTGGAGGCACCTCGAGGTCCACCCACGTCGCACGGTGGTCGCTCGCCCGGGCCCAGGCCTCGTCGGGCACGGCGACCTCACGGTGCGGGAGCACCCGCAGCGCGGGCGAGGCGAAGACGACGTCGAGGCGACGGCGCGGCCTCCTCGCCGGGAAGGTCGGGACGGCCGGGGAGACGAGCCGCAGGCGGTCGGGGACGTCGATGAGGTGCCACGCGGCACCGGAGTCGTCCTCGTTGAGGTCACCCGCGAGGACGAGCGGACCGCGGTCCGCGATGCCCTGCAGGATCCGTTCGGTGTGCGCGACGCGCTCCCCCGCCTTGAGGCTGAGATGCACCGAGACCGCCGTCAGCTCGCCCCCACCCTCGACGCCGACCCTGACGACGGCGTAGCCGCGCGTCCGGTCGGGCCAGCGCACCGGGAGCCGCGCGTGGTCGGCGGCGAGCACCCGCACCCGGTCGGACGTGAAGACCGTGGTGCCGCCGCTGCCACGGTGCCGACCGCTCCAGCGCATCCCGCACGCGCGGGCGAAGCGGTGCGTCCGCCAGGCCCCGAACAGCCGGCGCGGGACCTCCTGGAGGCACAGGACGTCGGGCTCGATCGCCCGCACGATGCGCGCCGCCAGACGGTGGTCGTCGAGGAAGTCGCGGGTGTTGTACGACGCGACCCGCACGACCCCCACCGCGGCGCCGGCCTCAGGCGCCGAGGGCGTCGGTGCGGGCGAGGTCGGCCGCTCCGACGAGCCCGGCCTCGTTGCCGAGCTCGGCGGCGACGATCCTCGCCTCGGGCCGGTAGCCGCGCCCGGTGAGCTGGCGGCGGAAGGCCTCGCGGGCGGGTCCGAGCAGCAGCTCGCCGGCCGCGCTCACCCCGCCGCCGATGACGAAGGTGCCCGGGTCGAGGGCCGCGGCGAGGTCGGCGATGCCGATGCCGAGCCAGCGGCCGATCTCGCCGAGGAGCTCGCGCGCCAGCGGGTCGCCGTCGCGGGCGGCCTCGGTGACCAGCGGGCCGGTGAGGTCCTCGGGATGCCCTCCGACGCGGTCGAAGAGGTCGGAGACGACCGGGCTCCCGGCCGACATCAGCGACCTCGCCTCGCGCACGAGCGCGTTGCCCGACGCGTACTGCTCCCAGCAGCCGCGGTTCCCGCACTCGCAGCGGATGCCGTCGGGGACGACCTGCATGTGCCCGAACTCGCCCGCGATGCCGAAGCGGCCGCGGATGACGTGGCCGTCGAGGACGATGCCGCCGCCGATGCCCGTGCCGAGGTTGACCATGACGAGGTGGCTCTCGCCCCGGCCGGCGCCGAACCGGTACTCGGCCCACACCGCGGCGTTGGCGTCGTTGTCGACGAAGATCGGGACGTCGAGGCGCTCGCCGAGGGCGGCCCGCAGCGGCTCGTTGCGCCACGACAGGTGCGGGGCGAAGACGACGGTGGCCCGGTCGGCGGCGACGAAGCCGGCCGCCCCGATGCCGACGGCGGCGATGTCGTCGCCGGCCCCGAGGAGCTCCTCGACGACGGAGACGATGGTGTTCTCGACGACGCGCGGGCTCGTGGAGCGGTGGGGGGTGTCGCGGCGGGCCCGGCGGAGGACGGCACCGTGCGCGTCGACGACGCCGCCGGCGACCTTGGTGCCACCGATGTCGATCCCGATGGCGAGGGGGGCGTCAGCCACGGGGCTCCTCCTGCGGGTCGTCGGCGTCGCGGACCGGGATGGGGCGCGCGCGGCCGGCGCGGGCGTCCTCCGGTGCGGGAGTGGCGACCGGAGCGGCAGAGGGGGACCCGGTCGCCGGGCTGCGCGCGCTCGCGAGGTCGGCCAAAACCGCCGCGGCGACGCCCGCGAGGTCGGCGAGGCGCGCGAGCGTCTCCGGGCTGAGGGAGCGGACGACCGCCGAGGTGCGGCACAGCGGGCACCACTGGCAGAACGGGTCGGTGCAGCCGGCGGACGCGTCCCCACCGGGCGACCCGGGCGGCTCCCCGTGGGTCTCGGGCACCGCGTCGGGTGCGGCGGCGCCGGCGCGCGCATCGGCGGCGGCGGCGTCGGCGGCGGAGGCATCAGCGGCGGAGGCGTCAGTGGCGTCGGCCGCGGTGCGCCGCAGGCTCTCGAGCAGGCGGGCGGCCTCGTCGGCGACCGAGCCGACCTGCTCGTCCCAGCGCTCAGCGCCCACTGGCCCACAGCTCCTCGTCGCGCTCGAACCGCACGCGCAGCTCTCCGTTGCCCACGGCAGCATTCTGGACGACGCAGCGGCGCAGCACCGACGGCAGGGTGACGACCCGGCGCTGGTCCCCCACCTCGATGACGAGGTCGTCGTCGCGCCGCGCGAGGTCGACCTCACCGGCGGTGACGAGCGGGAGCGGGAGGGTGAGGACGAAGTCGTCGCCGTCGGCCTCGACGCGGGTGCGCGGGGTCGCGACGTCGTCGAGGAGGTCGGGGACCTCGCCGGAGTCGGCGACCGTGGCCGCCGCGAGCTCGGCGAGGGCGTCGGGGCCGATCGGCTCGCCGGCGAGGTAGGGCGCCGTCATCAGGGGGATCCCGAGGAAGGACTCGCGGACCTGCTCGAGCCCGCTGGCCTGGGCGCTCTCCCACGCCGCGCGCCACGGGTCGCCGGACGGCGCCGGGGGCAGGAGCCGGTTGACGACGACCGCGTCGACGGCGTACCCGTGCAGGCTCAGCGAGGTGAGGACCCGGCGGCTCTCGGCGATGACGACCCGCTCGGGCGTCGTGACGAGCCGCACGCTCGCCCGGGGCGAGGTGAGGAGGGCGCGCACGCCGGTCATGAGGTCCCGCCAGGCGCGCAGGACGCCGACGACCTCGGGTCCGGGGGTGGGGATCCCGGCCGCGGCGGTGGCCGCAGGCCGCAGCACGGTGAGGAGGCGGCGCTGGGCCGGCAGCAGCCGGTCGAGGTGCCAGCCGAGCACCTCCGGGAGCGCGAGCAGCCGCAGCGTCTCGGCGGTGGGGGCGCAGTCGACGACGACGAGGTCCCAGCCGCCGTCCTCCGCCTGGTGGGCCAGCGCGGCGAGCGCGGCGACCTCCTCGGCGCCGGGGAGCGAGGTCAGCTCGTCGGCGACGACGGGGTCGACCCCCATCGCGTCGAGGACCCCGAGCAGGTAGGCGCGCACGACCTCCCAGTCGGCCTCGACGGCGGTGTGCGCCCCGACGGCGAGGGCGTGCAGTCCCGGCTCGACCTCGTGGGTGTCGCGCCAGGTCGCCGCGGTCCGCAGGTCGACGTCGAGGGCGTCACCGAGGCTGTGCGCGGCGTCGGTGGAGACGACGAGCGTGCGCAGGCCACGGCGCGCCGCGCCGACGGCGGTCGCGGCGGCGGTCGTCGTCTTCCCGACGCCGCCCTTGCCGGTGACGAGGACGACCCGGGGCACGGTGGCGCTCAGGCCTCGACGCGCTTCTTGAGCTCGGACAGGGCCGTGTTGATGATGTGCTTCTCGGCCTTGCGCTTGAGCATGCCGATCATCGGCATCGTGAGGTCGACCTCGAGGTCGTAGGTGACCTGGGTGCCGCTGCCCGCCTTGACGAGCGTGTAGCTGCCGGTGAGCCCCTTGAGGAGCGTGGCCCGCACGAGGTTCCAGCGCACGACGCCGGTGCCGTCCTCGTCGACGTCCCAGTCGTACTCGAGGACGTACTGGTCCTTGATGGCGCCGGCGTTGAGGTCGAACTCGACCTGGTCGGCCCAGCCGTCGCCGTCCTCGCTGAGGACGGTGCACGACTGGACCTGCTCGGCCCACTCGGGGTAGCGCTCGAAGTCGGCGATGACGTCGAGGACGGCGCCGGGCTCGGCGGCGATGTCGACGGAGGACTGCGTGCGGTCGGCCATGGCACGGAGGGTACCGCCCCGGCCGGGGCCATAGAGTTGGGGTGTCATTCGCCAAGCCGATGCGAGAGAGGGTTCAACCCCGTGCCCGAGAACTCCACGCCCCTGGTGCTGCCCGCGACGACGGAGGGCAGCCTCGCCGACCTCCCGTCCCGCTGGGCCACCGCCGAGCCCGACCGGGTCACCTTCTCGAAGCGAGCCGGCAGCGGGTGGTCCGACGTCACGGCGCGCACCTTCGCCACCGAGGTCGCCGAGCTCGCGAAGGGCTTCATCGCCGCGGGCATCGCGCCCGGCGAGGTCGTCGGCATCATGAGCCGCACCCGCTACGAGTGGACCGTCGTCGACTTCGCGCTGTGGTCGGCCGGTGCGGTCCCCGTGCCGATCTACGAGACCTCCTCCACCGACCAGGTCGAGTGGATCCTGTCCGACTCCGGTGCCGTGGGCGTCGTCGTCGAGACCCCCGCCCACCAGGCCGCCGTCGACTCCGTGCGCGAGCGCGTGGCCGGGCTGCGCGAGGTGTGGGGCATCGACGCCGGTGACCTCGCCACGCTTCGCCTCGACGGTGCCGACGTCGACGACGCCGAGCTGGAGGCCCGCCGCTCCGGCCTGGACCGCGACGCCCTCGCGACGATCATCTACACGTCGGGGACCACGGGCCGGCCCAAGGGTGCCCAGCTGACCCACGGCAACTTCCTCACGCTCGCCGAGAACACGGCCGAGAAGCTCCCCGAGGTCATCAAGGCCGACGGTGCCTCGACCCTGCTGTTCCTGCCCCTGGCGCACGTCTTCGCCCGGTTGATCGAGGTCCTGGCCGTGACCGGTGGCGTCCGGATGGGCCACTCCTCCGACCTGAAGACCCTGCTCGACGACTTCGCCGCCTTCAAGCCGACCTTCATCCTCGCCGTGCCGCGGGTGTTCGAGAAGGTCTACAACTCCGCCGAGGCCAAGGCCGAGGCGGGCGGGAAGGGCAAGATCTTCGCCGGCGCCACCGCCACCGCCATCGCGTGGTCGGAGGCGCAGGAGGCGGGATCGGTGCCGCTCGGCCTCAAGCTCCGGCACGCCGTGTTCGACAAGCTCGTCTACGGCAAGCTCCGCGACGCGATGGGTGGGCGGGTCCAGTACGCCGTCTCCGGCGGTGCACCGTTGGGCACCCGGCTCGGCCACTTCTTCCGCGGCATCGGCGTGACGATCCTCGAGGGCTACGGCCTCACCGAGACGACCGCGCCGGCCACGGTGAACCTCCCCTCGGCGATCCGGATCGGGACCGTCGGGGTTCCCCTGCCCGGTGTCTCGGTGAAGATCGCGGACGACGGCGAGGTCCTCATCCAGGGCGTCAACGTCTTCCGCGGCTACCACGGCAACGACGCCGCCACCGCCGAGGCGATCCGCGACGGGTGGTTCCACACCGGCGACATCGGTGACGTCGACGCCGACGGCTTCCTCAAGATCACCGGCCGCAAGAAGGAGATCCTCGTGACGGCGGGTGGCAAGAACGTCGCGCCCGCGGTGCTCGAGGACCGCCTGCGTGCGCACCCCCTCGTCTCGCAGTGCATCGTCGTCGGCGACGCGAAGCCGTTCATCGCGGCCCTCGTGACCCTCGACGAGGAGATGTACCCGGGGTGGGCCGCCAACCACGGCCTCGAGGGCGTGCCCTTCGCCGCCGCACGGACCGACGAGCGCGTCATCGCCGAGATCCAGAAGGCCGTCGACGACGCGAACACCGCTGTCTCCAAGGCGGAGTCGATTCGCAAGTTCGCCATCCTCGACACCGACTTCACCGAGGAGACGGGCCACCTCACCCCGTCGCTGAAGCTCAAGCGGAACGTCGTCATGCGCGACTTCGGCGACGAGGTCGACGCGCTCTACGGTGGCTGAGGCCGAATCGGGTTCCGCGGGAGCGGCTGACGGGCGGCGGGACCCGTTCGCCCGGCTGGGGGCGGGCCGGGTCCCGGCCGTCGTGCTGGCGCTCGCGTGGCTCGCGTGGTTCGGCGTCATCCAGTGGTCGGTCGTCCGCTTCCGGGTGCCGATCGTCGTCACCCTGACCGTCGTCACCGCGCTGCTCGCCTGGTGGCTGTGGCGTCGGGTCGAGGTGCCGTTCCCCCGGTGGCTGGCACCGGCGCTCGTCGTGGGGTCGACCGTCACGACGCTCACCGTCCCGCTGTTCTCCTACCTGCGCGGGGGATGGCTCACGGCGGCGCTGGTCGTGCTCACGGTCGGGGGCGGGATGTGCGCGGTCCTGCTGTCCCTGCCCGGGCGGCGCTCTGCCACAGCCGCGTTCGGCGCAGCGGTCGTCACGCACGTGCTGCTGTCGGTGGTGACGATCCTCGGTGACCGAGCGCCGCGGATCGACGTGTGGGTCATCCTCCAGCAGGGCGCCGACGCGCTGTCGCGCGGCGAGAGCTTCTACACCCAGGTGTGGACCGGCTCCCCCGGCGTCAAGGACACCTTCAGCTACCTGCCGTGGATGGGGGTGCTCACGGCCCCGGGTCGCTGGGTCGCCGGGGACGTGCGGTGGGCGATCCTCCTGTGGTCCCTCGTGCTGTTCGGCGGGCTGTGGGCGCTCGCGCGGGGCCACGTCGAGCGCGCGGCGGCCGTGGTGGCGGTGCTCGTCCTCGCACCGGGCACGCTGACCCAGGTCGACCAGGCGTGGACCGAGCCGGTGCTCGCGGCGCTCCTCGTGTGGTGGGCCGTCCTCGTACGGCGCGGGCACGCGTGGTGGGCCGTGGTGCCACTGGCCCTGGCCTGCGCGAGCAAGCAGCACCTCGCCCTCCTCGCACCGGTCCTGCTGGCGTGGCGTCCCTTCGGGTGGCAGCGCACCCTCGCGGCCGGCGGGCTGGCGGGCGTCCTCATGCTGCCGTGGGTCCTCGCCGACGCCGACGCGTTCGTCGAGGACACCGTGACCACCCTCCTGACCTTCCACCCGATCCGGTTCGCGAACACGTGGTACCTCTACGCCCTCAACGAGCACGGGGTCGAGCTCCCGTTCGCCGTGACGGGTGTCGCGATGCTGGGGGCGGTGGCGGTGGCGTCGTACGCCGTGTGGCGGCGCACCCCCGCCGTCGGCGAGCTGCTGCGGTGGCTGGCCCTCGTCCTGGCCGTCGCCAACCTCGTCAACAAGCAGGCGTTCTACAACCAGTTCTGGCTCGTCGCCTCCCTCGTGGCCGCCTCCCTCGCCGCCGACGCCGTCCGTGACCCCGCCCCCTCGGAGGACACCGCGACCCCTGGATCCCACCAGCCCCACGAGCCGCACCTTTTCGGGGTGACCCCGAAAAGGTGAGGCGCCCCGCTTGGTTCGAGGTATTCGGCCGGTGTGTGGCACCGGCCGAATACCTCGACCGAGGACGCGCCACGGGTCGAGGATGTCCGACCGAGCCGAGCTCCCCTTTTCACCTCGACCCCGGAGGAATCTGCTGACTCGAGGTGGCGTCCGACCGTCCTGAGGTCGCCTGACACCTCGACCTCAGCAGGAGTGCGGGTCAGCGGGCGAGGGCCTCGAGGTGGGCTCGCCACTCGCGCACGAGGGTGGACCTGTCGGTGCCGAGGACGGCGCCGAGCGCCCGGTCGGTGGCAGCCTCGGCGTCGGCGTCGGTCCCCGTGGCGGCCCCCTCGATGACGAGCCGGCGCACCCGGGCCTCGCCGTGCCGGGCGACGAGCAGCTCCACGGCCTGCCAGGCCCCGAGGTAGGGCACCTCGATCGACCCTGACGACGGCTCGAGGCTGTCGAGCCGCGGGAGGTCGGTGGGGCCCCGCCCGGCCCGGACCTCCGCGAGCAGGGGTGCGAGCAGCACGTCGACCGCGACGTCCGCCCGCCGGTAGCCGACGTGGTCGGCGTACCCCTCGGCGAGCCAGGCCGCGGTCCGCCCGGGAACCGTGGCCCGGACGGCGACGTGGACGAGCTCGTGGGTGAGGACGACGTCGCGCCCCGCGCGGGTGAGCCGCCCGAAGGCCGTGGGGTCGAGGACGACCCGGTCGCCGGTCGCCCGCCCCGACGTGTCGGTGGGGCCCTCGGTCGTCGCCCCCACCTCCGTGGCCGCTCCCCCGTCGCGCCCGAGGAGGACGTCCGCCTCCTCCTGCGTCGCGGGCGCGAGGACGAGGACGCGGCCGGGCGTCCTCGTCCAGTCCCGCCGGAGGTCGGGGACCGCCCGGTCGACGATCGCGGCGTACTCGGCAAGACGTGGCCCGTCGACGGTGCCGGCGACGACGGCGTGCTCGGTGCTGCGCACCGCCAGTCCCGACAGGGCGAGCCACGGCGGGCTCGCCCCGGGTCCGTCAGGCTGCTCGGAGACCACCAGCCAGCGACCGTCCACCCGGACCAGTCGCGCGGCGACGGAGGCGGTGCGGTCGGCACGGTCGAGGTCGCCGATCCGGTAGCGCCAGAGTGCCGTGGCACGCAGGGCGGCCTCGCCGGGGAGGGCGGACGGGTCGGCCTCGAGGCGCACGTCGTCGACCACCAGCCGCGAGACGCCCAGCGCCCGTGCGGCCGTGAACACCGCGACCTGGCGGTCCTCGGTCGAAGGGTCGGCGCGGGACACCGTGCCGAAGAAGGCGCCGTCGTCCCCGGCGACGAGCGCCCCGGCTCGCGTCGTGAGGACCTCGGTCACCACGGCGAGGTCCTCCGGCGCGGGGCCGGGCGCCGAGGGGCCGGGGGTGGTCCTGGTGGGTGCGGGAGCGGCGTCCCGGGGGCCGCTCGAGCACCCCGCGACCCCCGCACCGAGCGCTCCGACGGCCGCCCCGAGGACGATCCGGCGACCGGGTCGGCGGATCGGCGGCGGAGGGGTCACCCGGCCATCGTAGGAACCGGACGTGGGCACCCGCCCTGCACGGCCCGCATCACGGCGAGGGCCTCGGACGGTCAGCCGACGGCGCGGCCCCCGGTGGACGAGGCGGAGCCCTGGTCGTCGAGGCGGGCCCGGACGCGGGTGGCCTCCTCGGCGTCGACGAGCCCGGCATGGACGAGCCGCGTCACCGCGGCGCGCTCCTCGGGGTCGAGCGCGGTGTCGGTGCGCAGCGAGGGCGCGGTGAGGTCGAGCAGGACGGGCACCATGCAGTCGCCGCAGTGCAGCTCGCGCACGGGGCACGTGCGGCACTCGACGGTCATCGTGCTGACGTGGCTGGGCATTCGTGGTCACCCCTTCCCGGTGGACTGATGACCACGCTAGGGGCGACCACCGACAGGCCACCTCGGCGTCGCCGGCCCAGCGCCGGCCGCGACGACATCAGCGTCACGCGCTTCCCCCGTGAAACCCTCGCTTTCCCCCGGAAGAACTCCCGGGGGAAGCGCGCCTTTTCGGGGTCACCCCGAAAAGGGGGGACAGGCGGGGCGGGAGGGGACAGGCGGGGCGGGAGGGGGTCAGGCGCGGCGGGAGGGGGTCAGGCGGGGCGGGGGACGGCTGCCAGGAGGGACTGGCCCATCCACGCCGGCACGGCGCGCGCCGCCTCCCGAGGACCCTCGACCCGAAGCCCACCCGTCCGCTGGGCCTGCTCCCAGTCGAGGTCGCCGCGCCACACCCGCGTCATCGTCCGCAACGAGGTGTCGACCGTCGCGGTGACGTCGAAGCCGGGGTCGGCGTCGCAGACGTCGACGTCGTCACCCGTGACGACGACCCACCAGCGCGACACCGGCGCGGCGACGTCGTCGAAGCGGATCGCGACGACCGTGCGGCCCCGCGGCCACGCCTCGACCGGGATGGTGCGCCGCACGTCCCACATCAGCAGGTGCGGGTCGAGGTCCTCCTCCCCCAGCTCACCGACCCACCGGGCTCCCCACGCACCGAGGGCGTCGACGAGCGGCTTGAGCTCGAGCCCGGACTCCGTCAGCTCGTACGACGTCCGCCCGCCGTCGAGGACGCGCCGCAGCACCCCGGCCCGCTCGAGCCGTCGCAGCCGCTTCGAGAGCAGCGCGGGCGACATCTTCGGGTTGCCCCGACGCAGCTCGTTGAAGTGCCGGCTGCCCATGAGCAGCTCACGCACGACGAGCAGCGTCCACCGCTCGTCGAGCACCTCCATCGCCTTGGCCACCGGGCAGAACTGTCCGTACGACGACATCCCCGCTCCTCCTCCGGGGCGCGCCGCCGCGCCCCCGATGGACCAGTGGACACCCGCCGGGCCACGGCGCGCCAGTACAGATCGTGAACCGGTGTCGCTACACATCCGGCACTGGATGCGGTGACCCGGCCCGCGCGACCGTGGTGCAGCCGCCGAGGGAGCGGCACCGCCCGACCCAGGAGAACCAGATGAGCACGCAGACCACCGACACCGACACCGGCACCACCCACGGCTCCACACCCACCGGACCCGCCCCGACCCACGACGGCGCCCGCCTCGGGCGCGCCCCGGAGGTCAAGCGCAGGCACCGCGCCATGTGGGCGCTCGGCGACTACCCGGCCGTCGCGGCCGACGTCGTCGCCCCGCTCGGCCACGTCCTCGTGGACGCCTGCGGCATCGGCGCCGACGACCGCGTCCTCGACGTCGCCGCCGGGTCGGGAACCGTGGCCCTGCCCGCCGCCGCGACGGGTGCGGACGTCACGGCCTCCGACCTCACGCCCGAGCTCCTCGTGGTCGGCGAACAGCTGGCCCGCCGGGAACGCCTGGACCTGACGTGGGAGGAAGCCGACGCCGAGGCGCTCCCCCACGACGACGCGGAGTTCGACGTCGTCACCTCGTGCGTCGGGGTGATGTTCGCACCCTTCCACCAGCCGGTCGCCGACGAGCTGGTGCGGGTGCTGCGACCCGGGGGCCGCCTCGGGCTCGTCAGCTGGACGCCGACCGGCTTCATCGGGCGGATGTTCGGCGTCATGCGGCCGTACGCACCGCCGCCGCCCGAGGGTGCCCAGCCGCCGCCGCTGTGGGGCGACGAGGCGCACGTGCGCGAGCTCCTCGGCGACCGGGTCGAGGACCTCGTCGCGACCACGGCGACCCTCCCGGTGGGTCACTTCGCCGACGGCGCCGCGTTCCGCGACTACTTCAAGGCCAACTACGGCCCGACCATCGCGACGTACCGCGCCATCGCCGACGACCCGGAGAAGGTCGCCGCGCTCGACGAGGCGCTCGCCGCCCTCGGCGACGCGGCGCTGGCCGACGGCTCCTCGGGCACCGGGAGCGACGGGACCATGGGCTGGGAGTACCTGCTCGTGACGGCTCGGCGGGCCTGACCCAGCTGGGGCCGACCCGGTTGCGGCGCAGGGGGACACCCCTGCGCCGCAACGGCTACCAGTTCACCCAGCCGGACGTCGCGCTCGTCGGGTTGAGGTCGAGCTTGATCCGGTTGGCGAGGTTCGGGTCGATGGAGCAGTAGCCCCCACTGGGATTGCCACTGCCGTTGATCGACACCGTGGTCGTGTGCCAGGGGGTGGAGCGGCCGTTGTAGTAGCACAGGAGGGTGTAGCTGCCGGCCGGCACGTTGTTCGCGCGGAAGTCGACGATCCGGCAGTTGCCGCAGCTCGCGGTGTCGAGACCGCCCTTGGAGACGTTGCTGATGCTCGCGGGCGGGTTCGGGATGGCCTGGCTGTCGGGGCCGGCCCACGACGACCACGTGCCGCCGGCGAAGGCCCGCACCTCGAGCTGGTAGGTCCGGCCGTCCTGGCCGGTGAAGCTGACCTGCTGGCGGGCCGACTCGAAGATCTGGTCGACGGCACCCCTGACCTGGACCCGCTGGATCGGGCGGCCGTTCGTCGGCAGGTTCCACTGCCAGGTGATCTGGTTCCCGCTGCGGCTGCTCGACAGGCCGGTGGGTTGGAGGGTGGGGCCGTACGGGGTCGCGGTGTCGGACACCCGGTTCGACGCGCTGCCTCCGGTGTTGACCGTCCACACGGTGATGGTGCGGTCGTTGGTGGGGGCCGTGTCGAAGGGGCCGACGTTGAAGACGACCTGCGAGCCCGGTGCGCAGCCGCACTGGTGGGTCCCCGAGAGCCCGCCGCCCTGCCACCGGATGGCGCTGAACCCGCCGGCCCGCGGCTGGCCGACGTTGACCGTCAGCTGGATGCGCCGGTTGTCGGTGGGCGTCGTGGCCCGCACCGTCGGCGTCGACGGCTGGCCGACGGAGGTGAAGCTCGAGGCGTTCGCCTGCGGTCCCTCGATGTCGGCGCCGTTCGTCAGCGTGACCGTGTAGCGGTACGTGCGCCCGTCGTAGGGGATGACGACGTTCGTGGAGCGGACGTCGGGGGCGGTGTCGCGGACCTTGGTCCAGCCGCCACCGTCGACCGACTGGTACACCGAGTACCGCGTCGTCGGAGGGCCGTTCGGCGAGCCCTGCTCCCACGACAGCGTCAGGGTGGCGGAGTCGGCGGCCGGGCCGGGGCCGCTCGCGGCGATGGCCGGGGGCGGGAGCGCGGGTGGGGTGCCGGCCGACTGCATCGTCACGGCCGGGCCGAACGGCCCGGCGCCGAGCTCGTTCCAGGCCTGGACCTGCACCGACTGCTCGGCCATGTTGTCGAGACCGCCGACGGTCGTCTGGCGGGTCGGGGCGGCGACCTCCTGCATCACGGTCGACCCCGTCGACGAGATGAGGCGGACGACGTACTTGCGCAGCGCGCTGCCCTCGTTCTCGGGGATGTCCCACGCGATGGTCAGGGTCCGGTCGCCGCGGGAGGCCATCCGCACGCCGGTGACCTGACGGGGCAGGGTGTCGGGACGGACCGCGGCGCTGGGGGCCGACGGGTCGCCCTCGCCGATGCCGTTGACGGCCGTGACGGTGAAGCGGTAGTCGCGCCCATTGGTGAGCCCGGTGACGGTGCACGGCGAGGCGGTGCACTGCTTCTGACCCGACGACCCGCCCGTGAACCGGACCGTGTAGCTGCTGACGACGAGGCCGCCGTCGTACGTGGGCGGCAGCCACGAGACACGCGCCTGTCCGCCGGCGTCGCGGTCGGCGACGGCCGCGACCTGCCGGGGCTGGCCGGGGCGCCCGAGCATCGTCACCGAGGCACGACCGGCGGCGGACCGCCCGGGGCCGTCGGACACGGTGAGCGCCACCGAGGCGGTGGGGCTCGGCTTCGTCCCGACGGTGAGGGTCAGCCGGCACCCCGAGGTGGATGTGGTGAGTCCGGTCCCCTTCTCGACGCGGGCCGCCGTGATGGTGCAGGCGGGGTCGGCCAGCGGCGAGTCGAGGTAGGACGCGACGTCGACGGTCCGCGACTCCCCCTCCTTCAGGCCCGTCACGCTGATCGGTCGCAGGCGCGGCGGCGGCACCGGGCTGGCCCCGGCGCCCTGGCCGGCCTGGCCCATGAGCTTGAGCCCGGCGGCGTCCTTGCCGATGACCTGGACCGCGATGCCCGACGGGACGGGCATCCCCTCGGAGGACACCGAGAGCCGGCCGAGCGTGGTCCGGGCCGAGTCGTCGGCGTGGAGGGTGAGGCGGCGGTTGCCGCGACCGTCGGCGGTGAGCCTCGCGTCGGCCTCGGTCTCCCACCGCGTCGTGAACTCGACGTCGTCGAGGGTCGTGCCGACGGGGTACCAGGCGTGGCAGAAGGTCGGGATGTCGACGACGCGGTCGAGGCCGCCGGCGATGACCGTGACGGCGCCCTCGGGGCAGCGCAGGAGCGGCACCTTCGGCCCGACCTGCACGGGGATCGAGACGTAGGCGGTGCCGTAGTCGGTCTGGTCGACGGCGTCCTGGTCGGTGACCTCGAGCATCACCGCGGCCGGCCCGACGTACCCACCCGAGGACCGGAGGGTGAGCGTGCGGTTGTCGTCGAGGGTCACCGACAGGTTCTCGGAGGGCGACGCGCTCACCGTCTGCTCGGTCGTCACCGACACGACGCGCCCACGGGGCGAGCGCACGTGGTCGTTGAGCGCGACGGTCCGTGAGGAGTCCTTGCCGATCTCGATGAGCGTCCCCGCGACGACGAAGGGCTGGCCGTTGGCGCCCGTCGGCACGTGGACGAGGGCCATGGCCCGGGCGCCGTCCTCGTCCTCGATGACGTACGGCACGGAGTAGGCGTGGTCGAGGACCTTGACGCGGACCCGTCCCGCCTCGACGACCGCGTCGGGGCTGAGGACCTCGAGGACCTTGAGCGTGGCGGGGTCGGAGTCGACGTCGGTGTCGTTGGCGAGGACGTCGACGAGGGCGGTGGTCTCCCCCGGCTTCGGCTGGGCGACGTCGTCGTTCGCGACCGGGGGGTTGACGTACCCGGCGACCGGGCGGACGAGCACGGTGGCGCGCGACGGGTCGAACAGGCCGTCGGAGATGGAGTACACGAGCTGGTGCAGACCAGTGCCACCGGCCGACGGGACCTTCGTCGTCATCGTGTTGTCGTCGTCGATCCGCCACTGCCGCAACATCGCCGGGTCGTTGCGGGACTCGGTCTCGACCTCGACGACGTCGCCGCGGGCGATGAGGTCGTTCTGGAGGGGCTTGACGGTGACGGTCTTACCCGGCGCCGCGAACACCTCGTCGGGGACGGCGACCGGAGGCTGTGCGTCACCGGGCTGCACGACGCCGACGCGCACGTAGGCCCGGCTCGTCGCGCCGAACCGGTCGCGGACCTCGTAGGTGATGACCTCGGTCCCGGCCGCCAGGGGGAAGGACTCGTAGCGGATCGTCGACGGCCCGATGGCGACGACGCGCCCGTGGGTGAGGTCGACCGGACCGCCGTCGGCCCCGACGACCCCGGCGACCGTGACGCTGTCGCCGTCGGGGTCGACGCCGAAGGTGGGCACCGTCATCGTGATGGGGTCGCCGGCCGTGACCGTGGCGGTGAAGCTGCGGGCGACCGGTGCGCCGTTGGGGCGCTGGGTGGTCGGCAGGGGCGTCACGGCAACCCGGACGCGGGCCGTCTGGGCGCGCTCCTTCATCCCGTCGCCGTAGGCCGCGTACTCGATCGTCACGAACTTCTCGGCCGTGAGGCCGCGGGCCTCGGGGACGTAGCGGACGACGTTGCCGGAGGCGAAGGCGCGCTGGGCGTCGCCCTTGCTCACGACCCTGACGCTGGCCGGGTCGAGGACGAGCGGGATGCCGTCGGCCATCGTGTCGTTGTCGAGGACCGGGATCGAGACGGTGTCGCCCTCGCGGACCGAGGTCGTGTCGTCCTGGACGAGCGGGACGGGGTCCTCGATCGCCGACTGCTGGAGGACCGACACCTCGCCGGTGGTGCGCTGGGTCCCGTCGCTCACGGTGTACCGGATGACGCCGCGGCGGCCCGAGCCGGCGTCGAGCGGTGCCGGCTCGCGGGCCTCGACGCGCACCCAGCGGCCCTGGTAGATCGAGGGCTGGAGCCACGAGTCCTCGCCGGTCGCGCTGACGGCGGCCGTGACGAGGACGTCGCCGCTCGGGCTGTAGTCGTTGGCGAGGACGTCGATCATCACCGGGGTCTGGTCGTGGAGCGACGCGGTGTCGGGAACCGACACCGGCGGGGCGCCCTCGGGAGGGGCGACGACGTCGACGCGCACGCGGCCGGGGGCGACCCCGCCGCCCGTGACGGCGGAGTAGGAGAGCTCGTAGGTGCCCGGGGCCGTGCCGGTGACGGTGACGGTGCCCGTCGACAGGTCGGTGTCGACCTGGAGCGGGCCGACGGGGCGCACCGCCGAGCGCAGGCGCAGCGTGGCGTCGGGCTCGCTCGGGTCGGCTCCGGCGATGTCGTTGCCGAGGGGCTCGACCTGCAGCGGCTTGCCGACGACGCCGCGCACGGCGTCGGGCTGGGTCCGCGGCGGGAGGAGCCTGCTGTCGCTGCCGACGCCGACGACCTGCGCGGTCACCGTGCCCTTCGTCGTGCCGCCCCGCCCGTCGCTGACGAGGTACGGGATCGGCTGGCGCCCCTCCTTCGTCGGGGCCAGGAGGGTCACCCGCCCCTGGCCGTCGACGACCCCGCCCTCGAGGTCGGCGCGCGCGGCGAGGACGTCGTTCTCGGGGTCGCGCCAGTCGGCGAGGACGGGCACGGACAGCCGCTTGCCGGCGATGACCGGGTAGGGCGCCTTCGCCAGCGCCGCTCCCCCGGCCCGCAGGCGCGGAGGGCCGTTGACCTCCTCGGGGACGATCCGCACCGAGACCTTCGCGGACTCCTTCGACACGACCTTGCCGTTGTTGACCTTGTACGTGAAGTCGAAGGCGCGGCCCTCGGTCCCCGGCGGCACCGAGACGTCGATGGACTGGCCGTCGCTCGAGACGGTGGCCGCGACGCCCTGCAGGTTGGGGCGGGAGACGTCGCGCTGGTCGATGGAGAGCACCGAGCCCGCGACGTCGGTGTCGTTGTCGAGGACGTGCAGCTTGCTCGTGCGCCCGGGGCGGACGGCCTCGGGGTCGGGCTGCGGCTTCGGCGGCTGGTTGGCACTCGCCTCGTTGAGGAGGTTCTCGTCCTTCTTGTCGTTGTCGTCGTCCTGCTTGGTCGGCGGGGTCAGCGCGTCCCAGTTGTCGATCTTCATCGGCTTGTCGTCGAGGTCCCAGACACCGCCGTTGTCGAGGTCGTTGAGGACGACGAGGCCCCGGTTGACCCGCAGGGCCACGCCGTCGCGGGTCGGGGCGTCACCACTGACGGGCAGCGTCGCCGTCGGCTCGTCGCCCGCGCGGCCGCAGTTGGCGCCGTAGAAGATCCGCCCCTCCTCGGCCCACGCCGCGTGGACGCAGCCCGAGAGGACGACGGGCCGGCTGACGAGCACCGCGCCCGGCACGCGGTCGACGGGGTCGCTGACCTTGACGCCGCCCGGGGAGGTGCCGCCGTCGAGGGGGACGAGGACCGCGGTGTCGGGCCCCTGGACGACCACGGTGTCGGCATCGGGCCCGGGCTGCTGGAGGGCGGCGAGGCGCGAGCCCCCGGGGAGGGTCACCTGCGCGTCGGTGCCCTCGGGGCGGTCGGCGTCGTAGACGCGGTCGGTGGCGGCGTCGTAGGCGACCCAGCGGGCGCCCACGGCGGTGATGTCGGGGGCGGCGCTGCGCAGCCGCGTCGCCACTGCGACGGGTCGGCCGAAGCCGGTGGCGGCCGGGCGGATCGAGGTCACCTTCCCGTCGGCGCCGGAGACGACGTGGACGACGCCGTCGGTGCCGACGGCCAGCGCCGCGTTCTTCCCGACCGTCGCGAGCGGCTTGGCGCCGGTGGCGATGTCGGGGGCGCTGGTGATGCCGGCGCGGGTGTCGACCCGCTGCGCCCAGACCTTGCCCGTGGCGGGGTCGAGGACGGCGAGGGTGCCGCCCCGCAGGTCCACCGGCGCGGGGGTGAACCGGCCGGGGAGGACCTTCGTCGGGGGCACCGAGGTGAGGGGGTTGCCCGCGGTCGAGGTCGAGACGTCGATGGGGACGAGCTCGCCGGTGCCGGGGGTGAGGCCGAGGACCGCGGCGCCGTCCTGGAGGACGTCGAGGCCGTCGCCGACGCCCGCGCCGCTCGCGACGCCCGTGTCGAGCTGGCCGATGGGCACGTTGGCCTTGGCGAACTTCGCCTGCGCCGCCGAGCTGACCCACACGCCGGCGTCGTTGAGGTGCGTCTCGTGGACGGTGCTGCCCTCGCTCGCGACGGCGATGTAGCCCAGGCCCGACGCGACGAGCGCGACGGCGACGAGGCTCGCGACCCGTGCGCGTCCTCGTCCGACCCTTCCAGCTGCCACGACCTCGAAACCCCCGTGAGTCCACCCCGACGCGACCGGCCCCTCCGACGCGCCCGCTCACCCTAACCGGGCGCACGCCCCTCCCGGGCCCGGTCGGTCCGGGGAGCACTCCCCTCCCTGCGCCGTGGACCCGCCCGACCGCCCAGCCCTGCCCGGCGGCCAGCGCGCCTCTCGGGGGCTGTCGGTGCGGCCACCTACCGTCGGCGACATGACGATGGTCCAGGGCACGTTCGACGACCTGGGGACGGCCCTGTCCACCGTCACCTTCGTCGTCGTCGACCTCGAGACCACCGGCGGCAGCCCGGCCGAGTGCGGCATCACCGAGATCGGTGCGGTCAAGGTCCGCGGGGGCGAGGTCGTCGGCGAGTTCCAGACCCTCGTCAACCCGGGCGGCGCCATCCCGTCGTTCATCTCCGTCCTCACGGGGATCACCGACGCGATGGTCGCCGGGTCCCCGCGCATCGAGGCCGCGTTCCCCGCCTTCCTCGAGTTCGCCCGCGGCACCGTCCTCGTCGCGCACAACGCCGGGTTCGACATCTCCTTCCTCAAGGCGGCCGCCAGGCGCACCGACCACGAGTGGCCCGCCTTCCCCGTCCTCGACACCGTGCACCTGGCCCGCCAGCTCGTCCGGCGCGACGAGGTCCCCAACCACCGGCTCGGGTCCCTCGCGCGGCTGTTCCGCTCCACGACGACCCCCGACCACCGGGCCCTGCACGACGCCCGGGCCACCGTCGACGTCCTCCACGGCCTCCTCGAGCGGGTCGGCTCGCTCGGGGTGCACTCCCTCGAGGAGCTCCTCGACTACACCTCGCGCGTCACCCCGGCCCGGCGCCGCAAGCGCCAACTCGCCGACGGCCTGCCCGACGCCCCCGGGGTCTACCTCTTCAAGGACGGGCAGGGACGCGTCCTCTACGTCGGCACGTCGGTGTCGATCCGCACCCGGGTCCGCTCCTACTTCACCGCCTCCGAGCACCGGCGCCGGATGGGAGAGATGGTCCGCATCGCCGAGTCGGTCAGCCCCATCGTGTGCGCCACGACCCTCGAGGCCGAGGTCCGCGAGCTGCGCCTCATCGCCGCGCACCAGCCGCGCTACAACCGGCGCTCGCGCCACCCCGAGAAGGCGCTGTGGGTCAAGCTCACCGTCGAGCCGTTCCCCCGCCTGTCGGTCGTGCGCACCGTCGCCGACGACGGGGCCCGCTACGCCGGCCCGTTCAGCTCGCGCACCGCCGCCGACGCCGCCGTCGCCGCGGTCCACGAGGTGCTCCCGTTGCGGCAGTGCCTGGAACGGCTGTCCACCACCCGGTTCCGCTCGGCGTGCGTCCTCGCCGAGATGGGCCGCTGCGGCGCCCCGTGCACCGGGGCCCAGTCGCTCGCCGAGTACTCCGAGGTCGTCGACCGCGCCGTCGAGCTCCTCGCCGGCGACACCCGCGACCTCCTCGACGCGCTGCGCACCCGCATGGCCGAGCTGTCGGAGGCGCAGCGGTTCGAGGACGCCCAGGTCGTGCGCGAGCGGCTCGTCGCCCTCGTCCGCGGCACGTCCCGCTCGCAGCGCCTCGACCCCCTCGCCCGCATCGGCGAGCTCGTCGCCGCCCGTCGCTCGCTCCTCGGCGGGTGGGAGGTCGTCTGCGTGCGGCACGGCCGCCTCGCCGGGTCCACCACCACGCCCCGCGGTGCCGACCCCATGCCGTATATCGCGGCCCTGCAGGCCAGCGCCGAGGTCGTCGCCGCGTCCGCCCCGCCGATGCCCGCCGCGACGCCCGAGGAGAGCGAGAAGATCCTGCGCTGGCTCGAGTCCCCGGGCGTGCGCGTCGTCGAGGTCGACGGCCCGTGGACCTGCCCGGTCGGCGGGGCGGCCGCCGTGCGCGCCGAGCTCGAGCCCCTCGAGACCGCCCGACGCGAGGTCGCGGGCTTCGCCGGGGTGCGCTGAGCCCTCCCGGGCGCCGCACGCCCCCCGGCTACGCTGACCGGGTGATCACCGCCATCGTCCTCATCACCGCCGACGTCGACCGCATCCCCGAGGTCGCCCAGGAGATCGCCGACCTCGAGGGGGTCACCGAGGTCTACTCCGTCGCCGGTGACGCCGACCTCGTCGCCCTGGTCCGCGTCCGCGAGCACGAGGCCCTCGCCGACGTCATCGCCGACCGGCTCAACAAGGTCGTCGGCGTCACGGGGACCAACACCCACATCGCCTTCCGCACCTACTCCTCGCACGACCTCGAGGCCGCCTTCAGCCTCGGCCTCGAGGACTGACCGCTGCCGGGTCGGCGCCCGCCGGTGTGACCGCGAGGCCTCAGCCGGCGGACAGCCCTCGGGTGACCTCGACCCAGCGCCCGAGCAGCGCGGTGGCCGCGCCGGAGTCGACCGCTGCGGCGGCGCGGTCGATCCCGCGCCGCACGGCCGCCGTCAGCGCCTCGCGGGAGACCGCGGTGCCGTCGGGCCAGTCGGCGACGGCCAGGGCCATCCCCGCGTTGAGGACGACGGCGTCACGGACCGGACCCGCGGCCCCGCCGAACGTGTCGAGGGCGACCTGCGCGTTGAACGCCGGGTCACCGCCGCGCAGCGCCTCGACCGGGCTGTGCTCGAGGCCGAGCTCCGTGGGGTCGAGGGCGACCTCGGTCACGACGCCGTCGCGCACCCACCACACCGTGGAGGTCGTGGCGAGGGTCAGCTCGTCGAGGCCGTCGTCGCCCCGGAACACCGCGGCGGGACGACCTCGACCCGCGAACACCCCGGCGATGATCGGCGCGGTCCGCGGGTCGGCCACCCCGACCGCCGCGTAGGTCGGCTGGGCCGGGTTGGTGAGCGGCCCGAGGAGGTTGAACGCCGTCCCGACGCCGAGGTCGCGTCGGGTGACCGCCGCGTGCCGCATCGAGGGGTGGAAGGCGCCGGCGAAGCAGAACGTGATGCCGGCCTCGTCGGCCGTGCGGGTCACCTGCTCCGGGGTGAGGGTGAGGGAGACACCGAGCGCCTCCAGGACGTCGGCGGAGCCCGAGCTCGAGGACGCGGCGCGGTTGCCGTGCTTGACGACCCGCAGCCCCGTGGCCGCGACGACGACCGAGGCCATCGTCGAGATGTTCACCGAGTGCAGCCGGTCGCCCCCGGTGCCGACGATGTCGATGCTCCGGCCGGGCACCTCGATCCGCAGGGCGTGCTCGAGCATGACGTCGGCGAGGCCGCGGACCTCCTCGGAGGTCTCCCCCTTGGCGCGCAGCGCGACGAGGAAGCCGGCGAGCTGGACGGGCGTCGCCTCTCCCCGCATCACCTCGGTCATCGCCCAGCGGGCGTCGTCGGCGGTGAGGTCCACACCGCGCAGGAGCGCGGCGAGGAGGTCCGGCCAGGTGGGGGTGGCCGGCACGGGGGTCGACACGCGCGTCAGCCGGCGGCCGCGACCCGTGCCCGCGCGAGACCGGCGATGGCCTCCGACAGGGCGATGGGGTCGAGGGGGTGCGGGACGACGTCGTCGGCGAGGGACCAGCCCGCGAGCCACGCGTCCTGCGGGCGGCCGGTGAGGACCAGGATCGGCGGGCACTCGAAGATCTCGTTCTTCAGCTGGCGGCACAGCCCCAGCCCACCCATCGGGACCGCCTCGCCGTCGAGGACGACGACGTCGTGACCGCCCGCGTCGAGGGCCTCGACGACCGCGTCGGCGGTCGCGCACTCGAGCCACGAGGTGACCTCGACGTCGCGCGCCGGGCGCCGGCCCGCAGCCGCGCGGACGGCGTCGCGCACCGTGATGTCGTCGCTGTAGAGCAGGACCGACACGCGGTGGACGCCGTCGGCGGTCGTGGCCTGATCGGGGGTCCCGGTGGCGTGCGGAGAGGTCATGGCGGCATCGTACCGGTGGCCCCCATCGCCTCCCTGCGGGGCTTTGGGGAACCGATGTACAGGCTTTCGGGGGGTCACTACAGCGCGTCTCCCCCGATACGGCAATAATGCATGTCGTGGCGACCCAAACAGCTCCCCAGACCCGGCCCGTGGGGCCCGTCCCCTCGATCCCCGGTCAGGGCCCCGCGACGCGGCCGAACATGGTCGCGGTGGGCACGATGGTGTGGCTCTCCAGCGAGCTGATGTTCTTCGCGGCGCTGTTCGCGTTCTACTTCACGATCCGCGGTCACGAGCCCGAGCTGTGGGTCGAGCGCACGGAGATGCTCAACGTCCCGTTCGCCCTCGCCAACACCACGATCCTCGTCATCTCCTCGGTCTGGTGCCAGCTCGGCGTCCTCCAGGCGGAGAAGGGTGTCGTCGCCCGTCCGGCCGGCTCCCCCCTCGCCAGGGTCAGCGCGTGGGGCATGCGCGAGTGGTACGTCCTCACCTACTTCTTCGGCGCGATCTTCATCGCCGGCCAGGTCTACGAGTACGCCCACCTCGTCGCCGAGAACGTCACGCTCAGCTCCGACCCCTACGGCTCGGTCTTCTACCTCGCCACCGGCTTCCACGGCCTGCACGTCACCGGCGGCCTCATCGCCTTCCTCCTCATCATCGGGCGCACCTTCACGACGCGGCGCTACTCGCACACCCAGGCCACGGGAGCGGTCGTCACGTCGTACTACTGGCACTTCGTCGACGTCGTGTGGATCGCCCTGTTCATCATGATCTACGTCCTGAAGTGACCTCTCGTTCCCCCGACACCTCCCGACCCGACGCCGACGACAGGAACGCACCGTGAACGCACTGGCCGCCCGCCGACGACACCCGGCGGCGATCGCCATCCTCCTCATGCTCGGCCTGTTCCTCACGGGGGCCGCGTACGCCGCGGTGGCCCCGAAGCCCGCCGACGCCACGACCCAGGCCCTCCCGGCCCAGTCGGTCGAGGAGGGCAAGGCCCTGTTCCGGGCGAACTGCGCCTCGTGCCACGGCCTGAACGCCGAGGGTCGCGCCACCGGCAACGGTGACAAGATCGCCGGTCCGTCGCTGGCCGGCGTCGGTGCCGCCGCCGTCGACTTCCAGATGGGCACCGGCCGGATGCCGATGGCCGCCCCCGGCGTCCAGGCCCCCCGCCAGGACGAGATCAAGTACACCGACGAGGAGATCGCCTCCATCGGCGCCTACATCGCCTCCCTCGCCCCCGGGCCCGAGGTGCCGAGCGAGGAGGCCGTCGACCCGACCAAGGGCGACCCCGCCCGCGGCGGCGAGCTGTTCCGCGTCAACTGCGCCATGTGCCACAACTTCGCCGGCGCCGGCGGTGCGCTGACCCGCGGCAAGTACGCCCCCGCCCTCAACGACGTCACCGGCAAGCACGTGTACGAGGCGATGGTCACCGGCCCGCAGAACATGCCGGTGTTCAACGACGCCAACGTCAAGCCCGAGGACAAGCAGGACATCATCGCCTTCCTCCACACCCTCGACGAGCAGGAGAACCCCGGGGGCCTGACCCTCGGCTCCCTCGGCCCGGTGTCCGAGGGCCTGTTCGCCTGGGTCTTCGGCCTCGGCCTCCTCATCGCCTGCGCCGTCTGGCTCGGGTCCAAGTCGGCCTAGCCCCCGTCCGTCCACCGCCATCGACGAGAAGATCGGTACCCCGATGAACGAGCAGGACCCCACCACCCCCGGCACCGAGGTGGCCCCCGGGCACGGCCCCGGCACCGCGGTGCGCCTCGACGAGGGCCACGTCGTGGGCGACGGCGGAATCCCCGAGCGCTTCGCCAACCCCGGTCTGCCGACGCACGTCCCGCGCATGTCCGACCTCAGCGACGAGGGCGCCGCGCGGGCCGAGAAGCAGGTCGCCGCGCTCTTCGCGCTGTCGATCGTCTCGACCCTGCTCTTCGTCGTCTTCTACTTCCTCATCGACATCGACGCCACGCTGTTCGTCCCCGGCATCGGCGTCATGGGCGCCTCGCACGTGGCCCTGGGCCTGACGATGTCCTTCGGGCTCCTCGGCATCGGCCTCGGCGCGGTCCACTGGGCCAAGACGCTGATGCCCGACGAGGAGTTCGTCGAGGAGCGCCACCCGATGCGCGCCAGCGACGAGTCGCGCGAGCGGGTCGTCTCCGAGCTCAAGGGTGGTGGCGAGTCCTCGCAGATCACCCGTCGCCCGCTCATCAAGTACACCCTCGGCGGCGCCCTCGGCCTGTTCGCCGTCCCGATGCTCCTCCAGGTCGGCGGCAGCATGGGCAAGCTCCCCCAGAAGAGCCTGTCGCTCACCTTCTGGAACGGCGGCCCGAGCGGGCCCGGTGAGGAGCCGACCTTCACGCCGCTGCGCCTGATGAAGGACCCCGAGAACGAGCCCATCAGGGCCGAGGACATCACCATCGGCTCGGTCGTCCACGTCCTGCCCGAGGGCCTGCTCGAGCTCGAGCACGGCGTCCTCGAGGAGAAGGCCAAGGCCGCGGTCCTCCTCATGCGTCTCGAGGAGGAGAAGATCGAGTCGCAGAAGCAGAAGGACTGGGGCTACCAGGGGATCGTCGCGTACTCGAAGATCTGCACCCACGTCGGCTGTCCCGTGGGCCTGTACGAGCAGCAGACCCACCACCTGCTGTGCCCGTGCCACCAGTCAACCTTCGACGTGACGCAGGACTGCAAGGTGATCTTTGGACCGGCGAAGCGCCCCCTGCCACAATTGAAGATCACCGTCGACGACGAGGGCTACCTCGTCTCCACACAGCCGTTCCGCGAGGCGGTCGGCCCGAGCTTCTGGGAGCGTGGCTGATGTCCACCGCAACCACCCGTCCTGCCGACGCCCTCCGCGACGGCGACACCACGCCCGAGGCTCCCCCGTCCGGCGCGGCGAAGAAGATCGGCGGCGTCGCCGGCTGGGTCGACGACCGCACCGGTGTGGCCAAGCCCGTCGGCTACCTCATGAAGAAGGTCTTCCCGGACCACTGGTCGTTCATGCTCGGCGAGATCGCGATGTACTCGATGATCATCTGCCTGCTCACCGGAGCGTTCCTCACCTTCTGGTTCATCCCGAGCGCCGGCCACACCGTCTACGACGGCTCCTACGTGCCGCTGCGCGGCGTCGAGATGTCGCAGGCCTACGCCTCCACGCTCGACATCAGCTTCGACATCAAGGGCGGGCTCATCATCCGCCAGATCCACCACTGGGCGGCCCTGCTCTTCATCGTGGCGCTGACCGTCCACATGTTCCGCGTCTTCTTCACCGGTGCGTTCCGCAAGCCCCGTGAGATCAACTGGGTCATCGGCACCGTCCTCGCGCTCCTGGCGATCATCGAGGGCTTCGCCGGCTACTCCCTCCCCGACGACCTGCTCTCGGGCACCGGCATCCGCGCGATGGCGGGCTTCACCCAGACCGCCCCGGTCATCGGCTCCTACCTCGTCTACGGCATCTTCGGCGGGCCGTTCCCCGGCGAGATGATCATCCCGCGGCTCTACAGTGCGCACATCCTGCTGCTCCCCGCGATCCTCGTCGGCCTGTTCACGGCGCACATCGGGCTCGTCTTCGTCCAGAAGCACACCCAGTTCCCCGGCCCGGGCCGCACCAACGAGAACGTCGTCGGCTTCCCCGTGATGCCGGTGTACGCGGCCAAGGCCGGCGGCTTCTTCTTCATCGTCTTCGGCGTCATCGCGCTCATCTCCTCGCTCGTGCAGATCAACCCGATCTGGGGCTACGGGCCGTACGACCCGTCGCCGGTCACCGCGGGCTCGCAGCCCGACTGGTACATGGGCTTCGCCGACGGCGCACTGCGCCTGCTGCCCGGGTGGCTCGAGTTCAGCTTCTTCGGCTTCACGCTCTCGCTGAACATCGCGCTGGGCGCGCTCGTGCTGCTGCCGCTCGTCTACACCGTCCTCGGCATCTACCCGTTCCTCGAGCGGTGGGTCACCAAGGACGACCGCGAGCACCACCTGCTCGACCGGCCGCGCAACAACCCGGTGCGCACGGGCATCGGCATGGCGGGCATCACGGCCTACTCGGTCTTCATGTTCGCCGCGGGCAACGACATCATGGCGATCAAGCTCGGGATGTCCATCAACGACATCACCCGCTTCTTCCAGATCGCCCTGTTCGTCCTGCCGCCGCTGGTGTTCTGGGTGACCAAGCGGGTCTGCCTCAGCCTCCAGCGCGCCGACCGCGACACCGTCCTGCACGGCCGCGAGACCGGGACGATCATCCGCACGCCCGACGGCAAGTTCTTCGAGCGCCACGACACCGAGCTCACTCCCGAGCACTGGATCCTCGTCCAGCACGACGCCGTCGCGCCGTACGAGCTGGCGGCCGACGTCGACGGCAACGGCGTCTCGCGCCGTGCCGGTCGCGCCGAGAAGGTCCGGGCCGCCCTGTCGCGGTTCTACTTCGCCGACGCGGTCAACCCGGTCACCCCGGCCGAGCTCGCCGCCGCCCACCACGACGGCCACGCCGACGAGGCGATCGAGGCCTCCGCGTCCGGTGGCGCCCGCGGCATCGAGGCCCAGGAGGAGCGCGCCGGTCAGCACTGACCCGGCACCACGCCCGTCCACGACGAGGGCTGCGCACCCAGCCGGGTGCGCGGCCCTCGTCGCGTCGTAGCGTGGTGGTCGTGAGCACCGACTCCGGCACCGCCCGCACCGCCCACCCGACCGCTCCCCCGCTGCGTCGCAGCCGCCCCGAGGACGAGGGCGTGCCGCCCGCCGTGCTCTCGGCGCTCCTCGACCGCTGGGAGTCGGTCGGCGTCGAGGCGCACGGCCTGATGGTCCTGCGCCACGGACGCGTGGTCGCGCAGGCCTCGTGGAGGCCCTACCGGGCCGACGGCATCGCCCTCGTGTACTCGGTGAGCAAGACCTTCACCTCGTGCGCCGTCGGGTTCGCCGAGGCCGAGGGCCTGCTTCGGCTCGACGAGCGCCTCGTCGACCTCTTCCCGGAGGCCGCCGACGTCGCCGGCCCACGGGCTGCCCGGCTCACCCTGCACGACGTCCTCGCGATGTCGACCGGTCACCGTGAGGACACCCTCGACTGGCGCGAGAGCGACCCCGCCACCTTCCCGCGGCACTTCCTCGCGATCGAGCCCGAGGAGGAGCCGGGGTCGTGGTTCGTCTACCACAACGGTGCCACCCTCATGGCGGCCCTGGCCGTCCAGCGCCGCAGCGGGCAGCGGCTCCTCGACTACCTGCGACCGCGTCTGCTCGACCCGCTCGGCATCGGCGACGCCGCGTGGAGCGCACGCGGCGGGCTCGACATCGGGTACTCGGGCCTGCACGTCGACCTCGAGGCCGTGGCGCGCCTCGGCGAGCTCCTGCGCCTCGACGGCGTGTGGGAGGGCGAGCGGCTGCTGCCGGAGGGCTGGGTGTCCCGCGCGACGGCCCTGCAGACCGACACCTCGCAGCACCCGGAGACCTCGGACTGGCACCAGGGCTACGGCTACCAGCTGTGGCGCTGCCGGCACGACGCCTTCCGCGCCGACGGCGCCTGGGGTCAGTTCGCGGTCGTCGTGCCCGGGTCGGACCTCGTCGTCGCGGTGACCTCGTGCAGCACCGACACCCAGGCCCTCCTCGACGGGATCTGGGAGGTCCTCCTGCCCGCCCTGGCGCCCGAGCCGCTCCCCCACGACGACGAGGCCTCCACGGCGCTCCTGGACCGCCTGGGCCGGGCGCGCCTCCCGGCACCGGCCTCGTCGGCGGAGCCCGTGGGTGACGGGCCCTGGGAGTTCGTCCACGAGCCGACGCAGGCCCACCCGGCCCTCGTCCTCGTGCGCGTGCGTCGCGACCCCGCCGGCGACTGGGTCCTCGACGTCGAGGACGGCGGCACCGTCACCGTCGCGTGCGGCGACGGGACCTGGTCGGAGGCCGGCGGGACCCCGTGGGCGGCATCGGGTGGCTGGACCGCGCCGGGCGTCTTCGAGGCCCGGGTCGCCGCGGTCGAGACCCCGCACGTCCTCGGCCTCCGCTGCGCCGACGGCGTCGTGGCGGCGTCGTGGAACGGCGAGCCCCTCGTGTGGTCGGCCCTGGCCACCCTCCACGCCCCGCGGACCTGACGCCGGCACCGTCGCGCCGTCGCGCCGTCGCGCCGTTGACGGCAGGTGGCCCCGGGCGTGCGGTGCCGGCGTGGCAGGCTGGGGCGGTGGAGCCGCTGACCCCCGAGGAGTTCGACGCCATCGTCGAGGAGGCGCTCGACGAGGTCCCCGGCGAGCTCATGGCGATGCTCGACAACGTCGCCTTCTTCGTCGAGGACGAGCCGCCCGCCGACGACCCCGACCTCCTCGGGGTCTACGAGGGCACCCCGCTCACCGAGCGCGGCCCGTGGTGGGAGGCCGGCTCCCTGCCCGACCGCATCCTGCTCTTCCGCGGACCGCTGACCCGGATGTGCGAGGACGCCGACGACCTCCGCGAGGAGATCGCCGTCACCGTGGTCCACGAGATCGCCCACCACTTCGGCATCGAGGAGCACACCCTCCACGACCTCGGCTGGGGCTGAGCGCCGTTCACCGCGGGTCCGGTCACAGCCAGCGGCGGACCCGCGAGCGGTAGGCCTCGTACTCGGCACCGAACGTCTCGGCGAGGTAGTGCTCCTCGGGCCGGATCGCGCCCCACCACAGGGCGGCGACACCGACGGGGACGAGGACGAGCGCCCAGAAGGACAGCGCGAGCAGCGCCAGCCCGACGTCGAGCGCGACGAGGCCGAGGTAGAGCGGGTTGCGGCTGAACCGGAACGGCCCGCTCCGAAGCACGAGCCGCGTCGACCCGCCGGGCAGGACCGCCGTGCGGTGCGACCCCATGACCCACAGGGTCCATCCGTTCCACAGCACGAACGCGGCGAGCAGCCCCCACCCGACCCACCGCAGGCCCGTGCCCCCGAGCCGGACCGGGTCGCCCACCGTCGCGCTGAGCACCAGCCCCACGACGAGCGGGACGCCCAGGGCCACCGGGGGCCAGATCCGGAAGGCGGGCGCGTCCACGCCTCCATCGTGGCGTGCCCCTCCGCCGTGCACCACTCGCCGGATCGGCGGCGGCCTCAGCGCTGCATCCGTGGGTCCCGGGTCGGGTCGGCGTACGGTGCCGGGCACCCGTGCGTCACCGCTAGCGGACGCAGCTCGAAGTGCCACGGCTCGTTGGCGAAGACCCGGCACAGCCCGTACGCCGCACCGTGACGAGCCAGCCACGAGGTCGCGTCCGAGGGCCCGAGGTCGACGGCGTCCCCCGAGACGTGCGGGGAGGTCTCGGGTGTGGCGACCCAGCGCGCGGCCTCCGACCGCGAGCCGTACGTCGACACCGCCTCCTCCAGGAGCCGCCGCTGGTACGCCGCCGACCGCCAGCCGCTCGTGACGCTCACCTCGACCCCGTGGGCCTCGGCCGCCGCCGATGCCCGGCGGAGCGCGTCGAGCAGGGCGGGGTCGAGCCGGGCCACTCCCGGGTACGCGTCGTCATCGGCACCGACGCCGTCGGGCAGCCTCCCCCCGGCCGCCCCCTGGTCCCCGCGGCCGCCCTCCCGCGCGCCCCCGGGAGGGGCCTCGGGGGCGTCCGGACGGCGGTCCACCGGGGTGGCCGAGGCCGGGGGTGCCGTGGCCCTCGGGGTCGCCGTGACCGGCGACGCCACCGATCCTGCCGAGGGGAGCACACCGCAGGCGGCTGCGGCGGCGAGCACGGACACGAGGAGGACGGCGACGGTGGCGCGCGACGGCGCCCGAGCGGGCTCCGTGGCCCGTGATGGCTGGCGGTTCGACATGCCCTCCAGTGGACGCGGCGGCGTGTTGCCGGCCCGTATCCCCTTCTCCATACGCCCGCGATACGCCCCACTGCCTAGCATCGGGTCATGCGCGTGTTGGTCGTCGAGGACGAGCCCCTGCTCGCCGAGGCCATCCGCGACGGCCTGCGGCTCGAGGCGATCGCGGCCGACGTCGCGGCCGACGGTGACTCCGCGCTGGAGCTGCTGGGCGTCAACAGCTACGACATCGCCGTCCTCGACCGCGACATCCCCGGCCCCTCCGGCGACGACGTCGCGAGGAGTGTCGTCGCCTCGGGCACCGGGATGCCGATCCTCATGCTGACCGCGGCGGACCGCCTCGACGACAAGGCCTCCGGGTTCGAGATCGGGGCCGACGACTACCTCACCAAGCCCTTCGAGCTTCAGGAGCTCGTCCTGCGCCTGCGCGCCCTCGACCGCCGCCGCGCCCACCACCGTCCGCCGGTTCGTGAGATCGCCGGGCTGCGTCTCGACCCGTTCCGCCGCGAGGTGTTCCGCGACGGGCGCTACGTCGCGCTGACCCGCAAGCAGTTCGCCGTGCTCGAGGTCCTCGTCGCGGCCGAGGGCGGCGTCGTCAGCGCCGAGGAGCTCCTCGAGCGGGCGTGGGACGAGAACGCCGACCCCTTCACCAACGCGGTCCGGATCACCGTCTCGGCGCTGCGCAAGCGGCTCGGCGAGCCGTGGGTCATCGCCACGGTGCCCGGCGTCGGCTACCGCGTCGACGAGGGCCCCCGGGGCCACGCAGGCGTGGGCGACGGCACCCACCCGGGCGGAGACGGACCGCGTGGCTAGGGCGCCCGGGCTGAGCGTCCGCCTCCGGCTCACCCTCAGCTACGTCGGCTTCCTCATGGTGGCGGGCACCCTGCTGCTCGCGACGGTGTGGGTCTTCCTCCTGCGCTACGTCCCGGACCGGTCGAGCTTCGGCCCCGGACCCTTCAGCCCGACCCGCTCCGACCTCCTCGACGCCTTCGCCCCGCGGGCCGCCCAGGCCCTCGCGGCGCTGCTCGTCATCGGCGTCATCGGTGGGTGGCTGCTCGCCGGCCGGATGCTCGCACCCCTGGCCCGGATCACCGACGCCACCCGCGTGGCGGCCAAGGGCTCTCTCTCGCACCGGATCCGGCTCGAGGGCCGGGATGACGAGTTCCGCGAGCTCGCCGACTCCTTCGACACCATGCTCGCGCGGCTCGAGGCCCAGGTCGCCGAGCAGCAACGCTTCGCGGCCAACGCCTCGCACGAGCTGCGGACCCCGCTCGCCATCACGCAGACCCTGCTCGACGTGGCACGCCGCGACCCCGCGCACGACCACGCCGAGCTCCTCGACCGCCTCCGCGACGTCAACGGCCGGGCCGTCGGGCTCACCGAGGCCCTGCTCCTGCTCGGCCACGCCGACCGCCGCACCTTCACCCGCACGGTCGTCGACCTGTCCCTGCTCGCCGAGGACGCCGCCGAGACCCTGCTTCCCGAGGCCGAGCGGCGCGGCGTCGCCATCGAGGCCGCGGGCGAGGTCGCGCCCACCGAGGGGTCGGCCGCGCTGCTCCGGCAGCTGACGACGAACCTCGTCCACAACGCCGTCGTCCACAACCTGCCCGAGGACGGGGCGGTCCGGGTGACGACGTCGGTCCAGGGCGACACCGCGGTGCTCACCGTCGAGAACACCGGGGAGCAGCTCGGCAGGGGCGCCGTCGCGACCCTCGTCGAGCCGTTCCAGCGCGGCAGCGGGCGCACCCGCACCGACCACCCCGGCGTCGGGCTGGGCCTGGCGATCGTCGACAGCATCACGCGGGCGCACGACGGCACGCTCACGCTCGCGGCACGCCCCGGCGGAGGGCTGCGCGTCGTCGTCGCGCTACCGCTCGCCGGCTCCCGGGGCGGCGGCCGATGAGCCGGGCCGGCGCAGGACGGGTCGCCCCACGACCGGAGGAGTGAGCGCACTCAGAGCGCGTGCTCGCCCTTGAAGTACTCGAAGGTCCAGCCGACGAGGGCCGGGACGCCGATGAAGGCGCCGATGATGAACATCCACCAGCCGACCGCGAGGCCGAGGAAGCAGACCGCCGCCGACGCACCGAGGAACAGCGGCCACCAGCTGTGCGGGCTGAAGAACCCGTAGTCGCCCTGGATCTCGTCGATGTCGCCGAGCGGGTCGTCGGAGGGGTCGACCTCGAGGTTCTTGCGGGTGATCCAGAGGTACCAGGCGATCATGAAGCCGAGCAGCCCGGCAAGGATCAGGCCGATGACGCCGACCCACTCGATGCCGATGGTGTTGGCCGTCCACGGGCCGTAGATCGCCGCCACGACGAAGGCGAACACCCCGATGAGCAGCCCGAGCCGTTCCATCGCGCGCATGGGTCAGTGCTCCTTGGTCTCGGACTGGTCGTCGGCGTCGACGAACGAGTTGCTGCCGAGGTCGGCCGGGCCCAGCGCCGAGACGAGGGAGTTCTCCTTCGCCTTGGCCTGGTCGTGACGCCCGCCCGGGGCGGCCTCGGGGTGCCTGAGGTCGAACGCGGGGCGCTCGGAGCGGATCCGCGGGATCTCGTGGAAGTTGTGCCGCGGCGGCGGGCAGGACGTCGCCCACTCGAGCGAGCCCCCGTAGCCCCACGGGTCGTCAACCTCGACGAGCGGAGCGGTGCGCCAGGTCTTCCACACGTTGTAGAGGAACGGCAGCGTCGACAGGCCGAGGAGGAAGGCCCCGGTCGTGGAGATCTGGTTGCCGAGGGTGAAGCCGTCCTCGGGCATGTAGTCGGCGTAGCGCCGCGGCATGCCTTGCATCCCGAGGATGTGCTGGACGAGGAAGGTCAGGTGGAAGCCGATGAACAGCATCCAGAAGTGGATCTTGCCGAGCGTCTCGTCGAGCATCCGGCCGGTGAGCTTGGGCCACCAGAAGTAGAAGCCCGAGAACATCGCGAACACGACGGTGCCGAACACGACGTAGTGGAAGTGCGCCACGACGAAGTAGCTGTCGGAGAGCTGGAAGTCCAGCGTCGGCGTCGCGAGGATGATGCCGGTGAGCCCACCGAGGAGGAAGGTCACGAGGAAGCCGTTGGCCCACAGCATCGGCGTGTCGTAGGAGACCTTGCCGCCCCACATCGTGCCGATCCAGTTGAAGAACTTCACACCTGTCGGCACGGCGATGAGCATCGTCATGATCGCGAAGAACGGCAGGAGCACCTGGCCCGTGACGTACATGTGGTGCGCCCAGACGCTGACCGAGAGCGCCGCGATGGCGATCGTGGCGTAGACGAGGGTCTTGTAGCCGAAGATCGGCTTGCGCGAGAAGACCGGCAGGACCTCGGAGATGATGCCGAAGAACGGCAGCGCGATGATGTAGACCTCCGGGTGCCCGAAGAACCAGAAGATGTGCTGCCACAGCATCGCCCCGCCGTTGTCGGGGTCGAAGACGTGGGCCCCGAACCGGCGGTCGGCGCCGAGCGCGAAGAGCGCGGCGGCCAGGGCCGGGAAGGCGATGAGCACGAGGATCGAGGTGACGAGCACCGTCCACGTGAAGATCGGCATCCGGAACATCGTCATGCCGGGGGCGCGCATGCACAGGATCGTCGTGATGAAGTTGACGGCGCCGAGGATGGTGCCGAAGCCACCGAGCGCGAGGCCGAAGACCCACAGGTCGCCGCCGAGGCCGGGCGTGTAGCTGCTGTCGGACAGCGGCGCGTAGGCGAACCAGCCGAACGACGCGGCACCGCTCGGCGTGAGGAAGCCCGCGCCGGCGATGAGGCCGCCGAAGAGGTAGAGCCAGTACGCGAACATGTTCAGCCGCGGGAAGGCGACGTCGGGGGCGCCGATCTGCAGCGGCATCAGCGCGTTGGCGAACCCGGCGAACAGCGGCGTCGCGAAGAGCAGCAGCATGATCGTGCCGTGCATCGTGAACAGCTGGTTGTACTGGTCGGGGTTGTCGACGAGCTGCAGGCCCGGCTCGGCGAGCTCGGCGCGGATGACGAGCGCCATGAGCCCGGCGATGAGGAACCAGATGAACGAGGTGATGAAGTAGAGGTGCCCGATGACCTTGTGGTCGGTCGTCGTCACCCACCGGATGACGACGGAGCCCTTGCGGATCCGGCGCGACTGCGACGCGGTCCGGGTCTCGCGGAGCATCGTGGTCTCGGAGGCGGCGCTCATGCTCAGTTCCCCCCGTCGACGGTCTCGTTGCGGAGCTGGTCGTCCATGAGGTCCTCGCGGTTCAGGTCGTTGTTGAGCAGCCCGGACTGGCCGGCGGCCCGCAGGTCGGCGACGTGCGCCTCGTACTCGGCGCGCGGGACCACCTTGACGTTGAAGAGCATCTGCGAGTGGTACGCGCCGCACAGCTCGGCGCACTTCCCGCGGAAGGTGCCCTCCTGGGTCGGGGTGACCTGGAAGCGGTTGACCCGGCCCGGGATCATGTCCATCTTCTGGAGGAAGGCGGGGACCCAGAACGAGTGGATGACGTCGCGGGCGGTGAGGACGAACTCGACCCGCTCGTTCACCGGCAGGTACATCGTGGGGATGGTCTCCTCGGCGCCGGGCTCCCCCGTGAGGATCGCCTGGGTGCCGACCTCGTGGACGTCGTCCTCGACGTAGTTGAAGTCCCAGCTCCACTGCTTGCCGACGACGTTGACCGTGAGGTCGGGCTCCTTCGACGTGTCGAGCAGGACCGCCTCGTCGCGCGCGGTGTACGCGAACAGGACGACGACCATGAAGATCGGGACGACGGTGTAGAGGATCTCGATCGGGATGTTGTAGCGCAGCTGGACGGGGAGCTCGTTGTCGTCCTTCTTGCGGCGGTACGCCGCGGCGCACCAGACGATGAGGCCGATGACGAGGGCCCCGACCGCGAGCGCGGCGATCCAGGCGCCGATCCACAGCGAGGTGATGCGCTCACCGTTCTCGGTGACGGCGTGCGGCAACCATCCCGTGGAGGCGTCGCCCCGCAGGTCTTCCGCGGTGGCGCACCCCGTGAGGGCGGCGGCCGAGAGCGCACCGAGGAGGGCCCACGTGCCGAGGCGGCCGCGGGCCCGACGGGGCGTGGTGAGGACGTGCTGGCGCACCGCTGCACCCTTCGTCAGGAGGAGGTCGACGGACGCTGCAAACCCTACTGCACCCCGTCCGTGGAGGTCAGGCAGGGGGGACTACCGTCGAACCGTGGCGGACACCGGGATCGGACCCCCCGCAGGCGGTCTGCTCGACGCCTCGCGGGGGCCCCTGCACCCCGCGGCCGCGACGACGTTGACGGCCGCCCTCGGCGTCGCGTTCGCCGACCCCACGCGCCTCCACGCCCCCGGGCGCCACGCGCGGTCGCTGCTCGACACGTCCCGCGCCGTCCTCGCCGACGCCCTGGGGGCGTCCCCCGCCGAGGTGTCGGTGCACCCGAGCGCCGAGGCCGCCCTCGACCTCGCGCTGACCGGGCTGCGCCACGCCCGCCGCCGGGTCGGCGAGCGGGTCGTCGCCGGGGCCACCGAGCGCTCCGTCCTCCTGCTCCAGCCCGGCATCGACGGGCCGCTGCCGGTGGACCGGTCGGGTCGCGTCGACGCCGAGGCCTTCGCCGCCGCCGTCGGAGGCGGCCGCGTCGCCGCCGCCGTCCTCCAGGTGGCCAACGGCGAGGTCGGCACCCGGCAGCCGGTGGCTGCCGTCGCGGCCGCGGCACGCACCGCCGGCGTCCCCCTCCTCCTCGACGCCACCGCCTCCCTCGGCCGTGACCGCGCGGGCGACGGGCTCCTGCGCGAGGCCGGGGTCGTCGTCGCCGACGCCGCCTCGTTCGGGGGTCCTCCGCTCGGACTCCTCGTCGTGCGGGCGGGGACGCGCTGGGGCCTGCCCGGCCCACGGCGCGAGGCGGAGCACGGACGCGAGCACGCCGCACCCTGGGTCCCCCTCGTCCTCGCGGCCGCCGAGGCGTGGCGCCAGGGCGAGGCCGAGCGCGTCGAGGAGGAGCGGACGGCGCGAGAGCTCGTCGCGCGGGTGCGGGCCGCGGCGGCCGAGGTCCCCGACGTCGAGGTCGTCGGCGACGCCGACGACCGCCTCCCCCACGTCGTGACGTTCAGCGTCCTCTACGCCGACGGCGAGGTCCTCCTCGAGGAGCTGTCGCGGCGCGGGCTGCACGTGGCGTCGGGGTCGGCCTGCACGTCGAGTGCGCTCCGGCCGAGCCACGTCCTCGCGGCGATGGGGGTGCTGACCCACGGCAACGTGCGGGTCACCCTGCCGCTGCGCGCCGTCTCCCCCACCCGGGCCGACGACGTCGAGCGCCTCTGTCGCGAGCTGCCGGAGGCCGTGGCCACCGTGCGCCGCCGCCTCGGGACGGACGACCTGTGAGCGACGCGGCGCCGGTCGTCGACGCCCGCGGCACGCGCTGCCCCGTCCCCGTCATCCGCGTGGCCCGTGCCGTCCGTGACCTCCCGCCCGGGTCGGAGGTCGTCCTCCTCGCCGACGACGTCGCCGCCCGGTCCGACGTCCCGGCGTGGGGCCGGCTGCGGGGACACGACGTCGCGGTGGGCGAGGTCGACGCCGCAGGGACGACGACCTACGTCGTCGTCACCGGATGGGCTCCCGGCGGGGGCGGCTCCGGCGAGGGTCGGGACGAGAAGTCGACCTGAGGCGCCTGCAGCGCCGTCGACAGCGCCTCGAGGTACCGCTCGCGCGGCCACTCCTGCGCCCCGAGCCGCTGCAGGTGCTCGGTGGCCCACTGGACGTCGACGAGGCGGCGCGGGTCGTCGTCGGAGAAGAACAGCTCGACGAGCCCCACGAGGGCGACCTTCGAGGCGTCGCGCACGCTGTGGAACATCGACTCCCCCGCGAACAGGCCGCCCACCGAGACCCCGTAGAGGCCCCCGACGAGCTCGCCGTCCTGCCAGGTCTCGACGCTGTGCGCCCAGCCCAGCTCGTGGAGGCGCCCGTAGGCCGCCGCGACGTCGTCGGTGATCCAGCGACCGTCCCGTGAGGGGTCGGCGCACCGCCGGACGACCTCGGTGAACGCGGTGTCGACCCGGACCTCGAAGCGGTCGAGGCTCTTGCGCAGCGACCGGCGCACCCGCAGCGCCCCGGGAGGGAAGACCCCCCGAGGGTCGGGTGACCACCAGCCGACGGTGCCCGAGCCGTGCGGGCCGAGGCCCATGGGGAACAGCCCGAGCCGGTAGGCCGCGAGCAGCGTGCCGGGCCGCAGGTCGGCGCCCGCGGCGACGAGGTCGTCACCGGGGTCGGCCCGGGCGGCGTCGAGGAGCCACGGGGTGGGCTCGGGCTCGACGGGGGGGAACGGCATCGCCGGGTGGGGCGTCAGCCGTTCGCGCAGTTGACGAGCGGCGCGATCTCCGCGGCGGCCTCGGCGCCGTACGCCGTCTCGACGCGCTGGAGGAAGGGGTCGCGCTTGATGAGGTACTCCTGCGTCCCGACGGTCTCGAGGACGTAGGCCGCGAGCACCGAGCCGATCTGGGCGCAGCGCTCGTGGCCGAGCCCGCCGGCCAGGCCGACGAGGAAGCCGGCGCGGAAGGCGTCACCGACGCCCGTCGGGTCGACGCGGTCGACCTCGCCCGCGATCGGCACGTGGATCGGCTCCTCGCCCGTGGTGCGGATGTCGGCGCCGTCCTTGCCGCGGGTGATGACGCGGGTCGTGACCCGCGCGTCGATCTCGTCCTGGGTCCACCCGGTCTTGGTCTCGGTGAGGTGGGCCTCGTACTCGTTGGTGAAGAGGTAGTCGGCGCCGTCGATGAGCTTGCGGATGAAGGGGCCGTCGGCGAAGGCCAGCTGCTGCGACGGGTCGGCGATGAAGGGGATCCCCCGGGTGCGGCACTCCTGGGAGTGACGCAGCATCGCCTCGGGGTCGTCGGCTCCGATGAGGACGAGGTCGAGGGCGCGCTGCTCGTGGATCGGGCCGAGCTCGATCATCCGGGCCTCGGCCATGGCCCCCGCGTAGAACGTCGCGATCTGGGCCATCGTGTCGTCGGTGGTGCACACGAAGCGGGCGGTGTGGCGCGACTCGGAGATGTGGACGTGGTCGGTGACGACCCCGTGCCGCGAGAGCCAGCTGCGGTAGTCGCCGAAGTCCTCCCCCGCGGCGCCGACGAGGATCGGCCGCGCGCCGAGCACCGCCATCCCGAAGCAGATGTTGCCGGCCACACCGCCGCGGCGGATCTCGAGGGTGTCGGCGAGGAAGCTCACCGAGATCTTGTCGAGCTGGTCGACGACGAGCGAGTCGGCGAAGCTCCCCCGGAAGGTCATGAGGTGGTCGGTGGCGATGGACCCGGCGACGGCGATCTGCACGGGGAGAACCTACCCCGGGCCGGCCGGTCGGTGGGCCCCGGGGACGCCGAGAGGGCCCGCACCGGGGGTGGTGCGGGCCCTCTCGGGTCGGCCGGCGAGGCGGCCGGGTCGCGTCAGCTGAAGCTGTCGCCGCAGGCGCACGAGCTGCCGGCGTTGGGGTTGTCGATGGTGAAGCCCTGCTTCTCGATGGTGTCGGCGAAGTCGATCGTCGCGCCCTGGAGGTAGGGGGCGCTCATCCGGTCGACGACGACCTCGACACCGTCGAAGTCGCGCACGAGGTCACCGTCGAGAGTGCGCTCGTCGAAGTAGAGCTGGTAGATCAGGCCCGAGCAGCCGCCGGGCTGGACGCCGACGCGCAGGCGGAGGTCGTCACGACCCTCCTGCGAGAGCAGGGACGAGACCTTCTCGGCCGCGACGCCGGTGAGGACGACGCCGTGGGGGGCCTCCTCCTCGGTGGTGGGGGCCTCGGTGGTCTGGAGCTGGTCGCTCATGGGCACTCCTGTTGCTGGCGGTGGCCGGGTGGTGGGCCGGGACGCGGTGGTCAACCCCAGGGGGCCGCTCCGTGTTCCCGGCTCGCTCCTCAAGGATACGTCGCGGGCCGGGGTGGTTCGTGCCCCGTCCACCGGCGGGTCGCGTCCCGGGGCCCGACCGCGCGCCCGGCGGGCCCGCTCAGCGGGCGGGCGACCAGGTCCGCGCGACCCGGGCGGTGCGCGCGGCGAGGGTCTCGACGGGGTCGGCGACCATCGCCTCGACCTCACGGGCGGAGTCGGCGACGGCGTACGTCCCGGCGAGCCCGAGCGACATCGTCTCGCGCCGGCCGACGAGGCACTCCCCGGCCACGAGGACCGTGGGACGGGCCGTCTCGAGGGTGGCCGCCGCCACGCCGGCCACGACCGAGCCCTGGAGGGTGCTCCAGTCGACCCGGCCGGCACCGGTGACGACGAGGTCCGAGCGGGCGGCCGCGGGCCCGAAGCCGGTCTCGCGCAGCACCGTGTCGACCGCTCCGACCCGACGAGCCCCCATCGCCAGCAGGGCGTACCCGAGCCCACCGGCCGCCCCGGCACCCGGCTCGCGGTCGAGCCGTCGCGGCAGTCCGGTGAGGAGGTCGCGCGGCGGCTCCGGGAGCGCGCGCCGCAGGACGTCGGTGAACCGGCCGAGGGCGTTCTCGAGCGCCTGCGCCTGGCCGGCGGTCGCTCCCTTGCGGGGCGACTCGACGGCGCTCGTGCTCTGCAGCCCGAGGAGCGGGGTGTCCTCGTCGGTGGCGAGGACGAGGTCGACCCCCGCGAGCCGGTCGAGGACCGACGGCAGACCGACGAGGGCGTCGTCCGGCGCGTCGGCGAGGGCGAGCCCGCCCCGCGCCAGGGCGGAGGCCGGCCCGGCGCCGAGGGCGGCCAGGAGGCCCGCGCCCGCGTCGTTGGTGGACCCCCCGCCGACCCCGAGCACGACGGTCGTCGCCCCCTCGTCGAGGGCGGTCTCGAGGAGGGCGCCGACGCCCCACGTGCTCGTGAGGCCGGGATCGCGCTCGTCGGCGCCGAGGAGGTGGATGCCGGTCGCCTGGGACGCCTCGATCCACGCGGTCCGGCGTCCCTCGCGGTCGACGAGGAGGACCGCGGCGGGGACCTCGCGCCCGAGCGGGTCGCTCACCGTGGTCATCACGGTCGTGCCGCCCAGGGCCCGTCCGAGGACGTCGAGGAAGCCGGGTCCGCCGTCGGAGAGCGGCAGCAGCTCGACCTCGTCGTGGGGTGCGCCGCGCGACCAGCCCGCGCCCATCGCGGTGGCCGTCTGGACCGGGCCGAGGGTGGACCCGAAGGAGTCCGGGGCGATGAGGACGCGCACGGCTCGAGGGTATCGGGACGAGGAGGCGACGGGCCTCCCGGCCGGCACCGCCGGGTCGGCTCCGGGACCGCTCCGGGACGTCCCGGGAGGACGGCCGCCGCCCGGGACGGGTGTCGGCGGGCCTCGGTAGCGTCGGACCCGACGAGACGACCGACGCCCCACGAGAGGACCCGCCATGAGCGCGACACCCGAGACCGCCGACACCGGCGTCACCACCGACCTCGACCCCGAGCGCGTCGCCTACCTCGAGGCGCTCGCGCAGCAGCGCTGGTTCTTCCTCCACACCGTCGAGGGCCTCACCGACGACCAGGCCCGGCTCACGCCCACGGCCAGCGAGCTGTGCCTCGGCGGGCTCGTCAAGCACGTGGCCCTGACCGAGCGCGGGTGGACCGACTTCGTCGAGCACGGCTCGATGGCCGGCGGTGAGGACGCCGACCACGAGGCGCGCGAGCGCGAGTTCCGCCTGGCCGACGACGAGACGCTCGAGGAGGTCGTCGCGCTCTTCCACGAGGTCGCGGCGCACACCGACGAGCTGATCCGCACGGTCGACCTGTCGGCGAGCCACGAGCTCCCGCCGGCCCCGTGGTTCACCCCCGGCGAACGACGCAGCGCGCGGCGGGTCTTCGCCCACCTGCTCTGCGAGCTCGCCCACCACACGGGGCACGCCGACATCCTCCGCGAGTCGATCGACGGGCAGAGGTCCATGGGCTGAGCCTGCTCCGGCAGCGCCTACGATCGAGGCGTGACGACGACGACCGACTCACCGCGCAACGCCCCGCTCCCCCTCCTCGTCCTCGGCCGGGGTCGGGACCTCGCGAGCGAGCGGGGGGTCGAGTGCCCCGGTGACCTGCCGGCACCGTCCGACGCCGGGCTGGTCGAGCGGGCCCGCGCGGCGAAGGCAGCGCTCGGCGACCGCGTCTTCGTCCTCGGCCACCACTACCAGCGCGACGAGGTCATCGAGTTCGCCGACGTCACCGGCGACTCCTTCAAGCTGGCCAAGGAGGCCGCGGCCCGTCCCGACGCCGAGTACGTCGTGTTCTGCGGCGTGCACTTCATGGCCGAGTCGGCCGACGTCCTCACCGCCGACTCCCAGACCGTCGTCCTCCCCGACCTCGCCGCCGGCTGCTCGATGGCCGACATGGCCGCCATCGACCAGGTCGAGGAGTGCTGGGACGAGCTCGTCGAGGCCGGCGTCGCCGACCTCACCGTCCCCGTGACGTACATGAACTCCTCCGCCGCGATCAAGGCCTTCACCGGGCGCCACGGCGGCACGATCTGCACGTCCTCCAACGCCAGGACGGCGCTCACCTGGGCCCTGGAGCAGAAGGGCGGCGGCGGCAAGGTCCTCTTCCTCCCCGACCAGCACCTCGGCCGCAACACCTGGGTGCGCGACCTCGGCGGCTCCCTCGACGGGTGCGTCGTGTGGGACCCGCACCGCCCGATGGGCGGCCTCACCCCCGAGCAGCTGCGCGACGCGACGATGATCCTGTGGCGCGGCCACTGCTCGGTGCACGGGCGCTTCTCGGTCGAGGCCGTCGAGGCCGCCCGCCGCGAGATCCCCGGGGTGAAGGTGATCGTCCACCCCGAGTGCCGCCACGAGGTCGTCGAGCTCGCCGACGAGGTCGGCTCGACCGAGCGGATCATCAAGACCATCGCCGCCGCGCCCCCCGGCACCGCGTGGGCGGTGGGGACCGAGCTCAACCTCGTCAAGCGGCTCGCGGTGCAGTTCCCCGAGCAGCGCATCGTCTTCCTCGAGAAGAACGTCTGCTACTGCTCGACGATGAACCGCATCGACCTCCCCCACCTCGTGTGGGCGCTGGAGTCCCTGGCCGAGGGCCGCCTCGTCAACCCGATCCGGGTCGACCCCGACGTCGCGCACTTCGCGAGGATCGCCCTCGACCAGATGCTGGCCCTCCCGGGCGAGACCTCCAGGGACTGAGGCCACCTCGCCCGCCGGCGGGTCAGTTCATCCAGATCCAGACGCCGTCCGACCCGTCGAGGACGCCGCACCCGGCAGGGGGGACCGTTCCCTGCAGCTGCGAGCCGGATGTCCTCAGGCCCTCCAGCGTGACCCGGCATCCCGGGTCGCCGGCGACCGCGGGGTCGAGGGTGACCGAGCCGCCGCTCCCGACCGACAGGGTGCCCTGCTCGTCCGGCGAGGCGAACCCGTCACCGTCGTCGTCGAGGACGTACGCCCCGCGCCCCGGTCCGGCGCGCTCGACGACGAGCATCGTGCCGGTGCCGCGCAGGAGCCAGGCGCCCACGAGGTCGCCGACGTCGTCGACGGGCTCAGGGGTCCACGTCACCTTCGGGGCGGGGTGTCGCTCCAGGGCCTCCCCCGCGGGTGACGCCGGCGAGAGCCTCACGAACGGCCATGCCTCGCCGCTCGGCCAGGGGCAGGCGTCCTGGTCGGGCAGGGGGGTGATCGTCATCCGCCCCTCGGCGCTGACGTCCACCACGGCTCGGCAGCCCTCGAAGGTCAGGACGTTCCCGGCCCCCACCGTGTACGGCTCGAGGTCGGACTGAAGGGCCTGGAACTCGTCGACCGTGTTGGCCGTGCTCCGTCCGCCATCGGCCGTGAAGTACCAGATGTGGCCACCGCTGTCGTCCTGGTCGACCATCCACGCGCCGACGAGGTCCGCGGCGCTCACCGGGGTCAGCGTCGTCGTCGGTGCGGGGGCCGCCGGCAGCGTCGCGGGCCGTCCGGTCCGCCAGAGGGCGGTGACGGCGAGGACGAGGGCGACGACCGCGCACGCGGCGACGGCCCACTGCCACGACCGGAGGTCGGGCACGGCGCGCTCGCCGAACCGACGGTGGTGCCGGCGGCGCTGCCCGAAGTCCTCCTCGAGCCGCGCGACGTCCTCGTCGGTGACCATGAGGTCGTCGGCGTACCGCCGCAGGGCGGTCGTCACCTGGCGCTCGTCGATGGTCATCGCAGACCTCCCAGTCGGTCGTTGAGTCTCGTCAGGCCCCGGTGGGCGTGGCGCTTGACCGAGCCGAGACCGATCTCGAGGAGCGCGGCGGTCTCGGCCTCCGTCAGCTCGAGGTAGTAGCGGCAGACCACGACCTCGCGCTGCCTGGTCGGCAGGTCCCGGACGGCGGCGGCCAGGCGGCGGGCGTCGTCGTGCTCGACCGCCCTGGCCTCCGAGCTCGGTTCGAGCCACTCGACCGAGGCCAGGCGGTCCCGCGTCCGCCGGGACCGCACGAGCTGCCCCTGACCGGACCGGCACCGGTTGATGACGGCAGCGCGCAGGTACGCGCGCGCGGCACCGTGGTCGCGCAACCGGTTCCAGTGCCGGTGCAGCGACAGGTAGGCCTCCTGGACGGCGTCCTCGGCGGCCTCCCGGTCACCGAGGAGGACGTAGGCCAGGCGGACGAGTCCCGCGGCGTGCGCGCGGAACAGCACACCGACCGCCTCGTCGCGCGACGCGGTGGTGTGGGCCTCGGTCGCGACCGGGGAGAGCTCCGGCACGACCACCTCCGACAAGGGATGTTCCATGCACCTAGGTCCGCGTCCGTACCGAAAGGTTGACAGGATCGGCGGCCGGCTTCCATGGCCCGGTCGGATGGCGTCAGGCGTGGACCAGCCCGTCGGGGCCGACGTGCGGGTTGTGCGCCGTCGGCACCCGCTCGCCCTCGGACGGCGGGCCCGGAGGAGTGCCATCACCGAAGGGTCGGCCACCGAGCGCCTCGCGGCCGTGCGGCTCGGTCCAGCCCGAGAGGTCGGGTCCCGCGGGGACGACACCGGTCGGGTTGATGTCGCGGTGTACCTCGTAGTAGTGGCTCTTGACGTGCACGAAGTCCGTGGTGTCACCGAAGCCCGGGGTCGTGAACAGGTCGCGGGCGTACGCCCACAGGACCGGCATCTCCGACAGCTTCCGCCGGTTGCACTTGAAGTGCCCGTGGTAGACCGCGTCGAAGCGGGCCAGGGTCGTGAAGAGGCGCACGTCGGCCTCGGTGACGGTGTCGCCGACGAGGTAGCGCTGGGTCGCCAGCCGCTCCTCGAGCCAGTCCAGGGCGGTGAAGAGGCGGTCGTACGCCTCCTCGTAGGAGCGCTGGGTCCCCGCGAACCCGCACCGGTACACCCCGTTGTTGACCTCGGTGTAGACCCGCTTCATCACGGCGTCCATCTCGGGCCGCAGCGCCTCGGGGTAGAGGTCGGGCGCGCCCTCGCGCTGGTGCTCGCGCCACTGGGTCGACAGGTCGAGGGTCAGCTGCGCGAAGTCGTTGGTGACGACCTTTCCGCTCGGCACGTCGACGACCGCCGGCACGGTGATGCCGCGCGGGTAGCCCGGGAAGCGCTGCTCGAAGGCGTCCTTGAGGCGCGGGATCCCCAGCACCGGGTCGAGCCCGCCGGGGTCGAGGTCGAAGGTCCAGCTGTCGGCGTCGTGGGTCGGTCCGCAGATCCCCATCGACAGGACGTCCTCGAGCCCGAGGAGCCGCCGCACGATGATCGCCCGGTTCGCCCACGGGCAGGCGCGCGCGACGACGAGACGGTAGCGGCCGGCCTCGACCGGCCACTCGTGCTCCCCCGCACCGTCGCTCGTGATGCGGTCCTCGATGTAGGTGGTGTCGCGCTGGAAGTCGTCCTCGACGTACGTGCCCCCGGCCATCAGCGCGGCAACGCCCCGAGTCGGGCGAGGAGCACGGCCTCCGCGACGCAGACCTTCTCGAACTCGCCGAGGTGGAGCGACTCGTTGGCGCCGTGCGCTCGGGCGTCGGGGTCCTCGACACCGGTCACGAGGATCGCCGCGTCGGGGAACTTCTCGGCGAACGCCGCGACGAACGGGATCGACCCGCCGACGCCGATGTCGACGGGCTCGACGCCCCAGGCGTCGGCGAACGCCGCACGGGCCTCGTCGTAGACCGGACCCTGCGCGTCGGCCGCGAACCCGAGGCCACGGTCGTCGAGGTGGACCTCGACCCTCGCCCCCCACGGCGCGTGCTCGAGCAGGTGCGCCCTGACCACCTCGAAGGCGTGGAGGTCGTCCTCGTCGGGGGCGAGCCGGATCGACACCTTCGCCGATGCGCTCGGCACGAGGGTGTTCGACGAGGTCGCGACCGACGGGGCGTCGATGCCGATCGTCGTGATCGACGGCTTGGTCCAGATCCGCGAGAGCAGCGAGCCCGACCCGATCGTCGAGACGCCGTCGAGCAGCCCGGACTCCTCGCGCAGCCGCTCCTCGGAGAACTCGAGGTCGGCCGCCACGCCCTCCTTGAGCCCCGCCACGGCGACGTCGCCGTCGGAGTCGTGCAGGGTCGCGAGGAGGCGGACGAGGGCGGTGATGGCGTCGGGCACCGCGCCGCCGAACATGCCCGAGTGGACCCCGTGGTCCAGGGTCGTCACGGTGACGACGACGCGGATCATCCCGCGCAGGGTCGTCGTGAGCGCGGGTTCGCCGATGGCCCAGTTGGTCGAGTCCGCCAGGACGATGGCGTCGGCCCGCAGCTTCTCGCCGTGCCGCTCCAGGATCGTCGGCAGCGAGTCGGAGCCGATCTCCTCCTCGCCCTCGACGAAGACGGTGACGCCGACCGGCAGCGACCCGGCGTGGGACCGCAGGGCGGCGACGTGCGCCATGATCCCGGCCTTGTCGTCGGCGGCGCCGCGGCCGTAGAGGCGGCCACCGCGCTCGGTCGGCTCGAAGGGCGCGCTGTCCCACAGGACGTCGTCACCGGGGGGCTGGACGTCGTGGTGGGCGTACAACATCACGGTGCGCGACCCGGGCGGGCCGTCGACGTGCCCGATGACGGCGGGCCGCCCGCCCTCGCGGACGATCTCGACGTCGAGCCCTTCGGCGCGCAGCAGCGCGGCGGTCGCCTCGGCGCTCGCCTCGACGTGGGCCTGGTCGAAGGCGTCGAGGCTGACGCTCGGGATCCGGGTCAGCGCCTCGAGGTCGGCGCGCACGCCGGGCATGAGGTCGGCGACGCGGTCGCGGAGGGCGGAGATCTGGTCGGCGGAGAGCACATCGGTCACCCGACCGACCCTACCGGCGGGTCGGCGGCCGGCCGGGGCCGGGAGCAGGCGTGCGCCGCCCCCGCGCGCAGCGCCTAGAGTTGGGGCGTGTTCGGACGCAGCAAGACCACCAACGACCAGCTCGAGCAGGAGGCCGTCGCGGCCCGCGAGGGCGCGAAGAACCGGCCGACGCCCCGGCGCCGCGACCAGGAGGCCGCGCGCAAGCGCCCCCTCGTCGTCACCGACCGCAAGCAGGCCCGCCAGACCGACCGGGCCAAGCGCCGCGAGGCCATGGCGAAGACCCGCACCGCGATGATGACGGGCGACGAGTCGGGCCTGCCGCCGCGCGACAAGGGCCCGGTGCGCCGCTACATCCGCGAGTACGTCGACGCGCGGCGCAACCTCGCCGAGTTCATGCTGCCGGTGATGCTCATCGTCCTGGCCCTCAGCTTCCTGCGCACGAGCGCGATCCTCCTCGCGGTCACCGTCCTCACCTACGGCATCCTCCTCACCGCGATCGGCGACACCTTCCTCATGTGGCGCCGCCTGCGGGCCCGCCTCACCGAGAAGTTCGGCGAGGAGGCCGCGCGCACCCGCGGCAACGGGATGTACGCCGCGATGCGCGCCTTCCAGCTGCGCCGGTCGCGGATGCCGCGCGTGCAGGTCAAGCGCGGCGAGTTCCCCTCCTAGGGCGTCTGGGCGTCGCGGGCCTCGCGCAGCAGGCACAGCGCCGCGAGCATCGTCCCGTACCCCTTGCGCGCGAGCGGTGACGCGTCCTGTGCGGCCCGGTCACCGCGGCACCCCGTCGGCGCATCCGGGTTCGCGGTCTCGCCCTGCGGGGCCACGACGGCGTCGTCCGCACAGCTCCCCGGACCGCCGATCGCCGTGACGCCGGCGGCGACCACCTGGTCGTCACGGGCGCAGCGCAGGGTCCGCAGCGACTGGTTCGAGAGCACCCACCCGAGCGGGGCCGAGATGGACGGCCGCGTGGGCTGGAAGAAGACCTTGACCGCCGAGCCCCGCCAGGCGTCGACCGCGCCGCACACCGGGTCCCCCGACGACGGGTTCCCCGGTGACGCCGGGTCGTCGGGGTCGGCGGGCAGGCAGCCCGGCACCGCCCGGGACGTCGCGAACGCCGCGAGGCCGCGATGCAGCTGGGTGTCGGTCGACGACAGGGTCGCGGTCGCCGCACCCTTGGTGAGCAGCGGCACGAGGACCTCGTTGGTCGCGCCCGCGGCGCTCGCGGTGAGGTCGCTGCCCGACCCGTTGTCGAGGTAGAGCAGCACCGGCACGAGGAGCGGCGCCGACGTCGACCCGTCGAGGACGTCCTCGTTGTGGGCCCGCAGCGCCGGCATCCACTGGCCCGAGAGGTCCACGAGCGTGCCGAGCCCGTCGTTGTCGGCGTAGCCCCCGTCGACGAGCTGCTGGGCGTCGGGGCTGTCGGCGCCCTCGGGGCAGCCGGTCGTCACGACCCCCGACGGCGTGACGTACGGGAAGCGCGACGCGAGGAGAGAGACGGTGCTCGCCCTCATCGAGGGAACCCGGTCGGTGCAGCCGACCCGGACCGTCGCGAGGAGGTCGACACCGTCGGGCACCGACGTGGACGACTGGCAGCCCAGCGGGTCCGGGTCGGGGTCGAGGGTGACCTGGCTGAGCATCGTGCGGCAGTGCGTCGAGACCGAGGTCGAGTTGAGGACGAGCGCACCCGGCACCCGGGCCCGCACCTCGCCGAGGAAGGGGTCGGCGAGGCCGGGCACGACCTGCTCCCACTCCCGCTCGATGAGGCCGCCCCGGTCCACCCAGCCGCCCTCTCCCGCGGTCGGGTACGGGATGCCCGTGACGGACCGCAGCGGGTCGCGGACCAGGAGCCCGGCGACGGCGACCCCGAGGCCGTCGGGGGTCGCCATCCGCTCGACCGCGGAGAACGCCCGGCCGTCGGTCTCGGCGAACGAGGTCACGGTGAGGCCGACCGCGCCGCCACTGGCACCGGACGACATCAGGGCGTCGGCGCACGGCCCGCCGGCCTCGCGCAGGGCGTCAGCGCCGAGGGCGGTCCACGCGGCCGCCCGGATGCCGCCGCCCTCCGCGGCGAGGACGAACACGGGTCGCACGGTGTGCGCGGTGCCGGGCAACGGTGCACCGCACTGCTGTTCGCCCGCCAGTGCCTCGAGACGTCCGACGAGCGTCGGACGGGCGGTGGGGTCGGCGTCGGTCCCGAGCGCACGCAGGCCGTGGACCCCGGCGTCGCTGCCGGTGAGCCCGACGACGACGGCCGTGAGGACGATGAGCGTCATCACCGGCGCCGTCCGCAGGACGGGCGTCATCGGCCGGGACAGCAGGTCGGGCGCCCCGCCCCCCTGGAGCAGGATGACCGTCGCCCCCAGCGGCAGCGCGACCGCCGTGACCGCCAGGAGGATCACCTCGACGACGCCGAGGCTCTCGGTCACCTCCCGTGGCTGGAGCCCGATGCCCACGAAGAGCGCGATGCCGAGGACGAGGAGCACCCAGGCGTTGCGCCGCGACCGGCGACGACCGGCCGCGTCGAGCTCCTCGCCGGGGATGAGCGCGGTGAGGGTCGTGGGGCGCGCCCGAGCCGCGAGGAGGTGGGCGAGCACGAGGGCCAGCGGCCAGGTGAGGACGGCGGTCAGCAGGCCGAGGACGAGGAGGGCGACGTTCCACCCGCCGGTGCCGAGCGCGACGGGTGCGGTGAACGCCCGGACGAGCCCGAGCCCCGGGATGACGACGACGAGGACGCCGAGGACGTCGCCGACGAGGGTCGTCGTGCGGGCCTGCTCCGCCGACACCGGCCGCCGGTACGGGCCCCAGGGCGGCTCCCCCAGCCACCAGCGGAGGACGACCGAGCCGAACCAGATGGCGAACGGGACGAGGAGGGCGATGGCGAACCGGGGCCAGATGACCTCCCACGACCCGAGGAGCACCCACGACGCCACCGCTCCGCCGGCGATGACGGCGGCGGTGACGAACCACGGCAGCAGGGCTGCCACGCGGTAGGGCGCGGCGTTGGGGAGCACGCGGGCGGCGACGTAGTGGCTGCGCAGCCGTCCGACGACGAGGACGACGACCCCGACGAGCACCGTGAGGAGGCCCGACAGCCCCACGCGGGTCCCCGGGGAGTCGTCGACCCACTGCCGCTGGACGTCGGGCAGCTGGTCGAGGATGTCCGAGCCCTGGGCCAGCCCCAGCGCGGCGAAGGGGACGACCACGAGGAGCGAGAACCGGTGGGTGTACAGGCCGCGGGCCACCCGGCCGAGGAGGCCGGGCGGGCTCGCCGGCGGCACCCCCCCGGCGAACGGGGTCGGGTTGGTGGCGCCGCGCGGGTGGTCGTGCGACTGGCGCGCCCCGATGACCGACACCACGACCGTGAGCACCAGGCCGCCCCACTTCGCCCACGACACGGCGACGAGGGTTCCCCCGTGACCGGCGCCGTCGGTGAGGTCGACGAGGAGCACGCTCTCGGCGACGTCGGCGACCCCCGCCACGCCGATGCCGACGAGGGCGGCGAGGTACCACCGCCGGCCGGCCGCCCCGGACCCCGCGGCGCGCACGAGCAGCAGAGCCGCGGCTCCCGCGTACAGCACGGCGAAGAGGACGTCGACGAGGGCGTAGGCCGTCACCCATCCGCCGAGACCCGGGACCTGCCCCATCCGGGCGGCGAGCGCGTCCCACGCCGAGGCGTCCCCTCGACCGAGGCCGGTCAGCCCGGAGAGCGAGACCGTCCTGCCGTCGGCGACCACCTGCGCGACGAGGGCGTCGAGCTGGGCCAGCGCGAGGTAGCACGCGACGAGGAGCGAGGCCCACACCCCGCCGGTGACCACGACGCGCGGTGGCAGGGACTGGCTGAAGGCCGATCGAAGTGCGGCGTCGTCGGGCACGGCCGGCCTCCTCCCGGGTCCGCAGGGAGGACCCGACGCGGCTCATCATCCCGCCGGTGGATCCGGTGCGTCCAGAGCGGCGGAGGGGGCGTCCGCCGGGGTCGGGCGGGCGGGTGCGCTAGGGCGCGGGCTCGAGGCTCATCGGCCCGTAGACCTTCTCGCCGTCGCGGTGCAGCGTCACTCCCGCGACGCCGGCCTCGAGGAGGTCCTCCCACACCTCGCCGAACCAGCTCTCGGCGTCGGACTGGGTCGGGAACGCGCTCTGCGACAACGCCTCACCCGTGAGCGGCGAGCCGTCGGCGTCCTCGTAGGTCCAGGTCCACTGCTCGCTCACTGCTCACGCACCCCGACCTCGACGAACGGCGGTTTCGAGACGGTCGCCGCGACCTCACGACCGCGGACGTCGATGACGACCTCGTCACCGAGGGTGACCGAGCGGTCGAGGAGCGCGAGGGCGATGCCCTGCTTGCGGGTGGGCGAGAACGTCCCCGAGGTGACCTCGCCGACGACCGCGCCCGAGTCGTCCCTGACGTCGCAGTGGCTGCGCGGGATGCCCCGCCCCGTGACGACGAGCCCGCGCATGAGGCGGGTCTGCTTCGCGGCCCGCTCGGCGGTCAGCGCCTCCTTGCCCCAGAACTGCGGCTTGTCCCAGCCGACCGCCCACGCCGCACCGGCCATGACCGGCGTGATGTCGGGCGACAGGTCGTTGCCGTGCAACGGGTAGCCCATCTCGGTGCGCAGCGTGTCGCGGGCGCCGAGCCCGCACGGCAGCCCACCCTGCTCGGCCGCCGCGGCGATGAGCGCGTCCCAGACCGACGCGGTGACGTCCCACGCGGGGACGATCTCGTAGCCGCGCTCCCCCGTGTACCCGGTGCGGCAGACGATGACGGGCAGCCCCTCCCACTCGACCTCGACGAAGCTCATGTAGTCGTGGTCGACGGGGAAGCCGAGGGAGCGGAGGACCTCGTCGGAGCGCGGCCCCTGGACGGCGACGACCCCGTAGGAGTCGTGGAGGTTCTCGACGGCGATCCCCTCGGGGGCGGCGACCTCGAGGAGCTCGACGACCCGGGCGGTGTTCGCCGCGTTCGGGATGAGGAAGACGTCGTCGTCGCTGCGCAGGTACTGGATGAGGTCGTCGACGACCCCGCCGTCCTCGGTGCAGCACATCGTGTACTGGGCCTGTCCGGGGCCGATCCGGCGCAGGTCGTTGGTGAGGCAGGCGTTGACGAACTCGGCTGCCCCGGGCCCGGAGACGCGCGCCTTCCCCAGGTGGGAGACGTCGAAGACGCCGACCCGCTCGCGGACCGCCGTGTGCTCGGCGACGACCCCGCCGCCGGGGTACTCGATAGGCATCGACCAGCCCCCGAAGTCGGCCATCTTCGCGCCCAGCGCGACGTGTCGGTCGTGGAGCGGCGACTGGAGGAGGTCGGTCATGCTGGCACGTTACCGCCTGCCGGTCGGGCCCGGACGCCTCGATAGGGTGCGCGCATGACCACCCTGTCCGTGACCACCCGTACGCCCGCCGAGCTGCCCGCCGACACCCTGGTCGTCGGCTCGGTGACCACCCCCGAGGGCGCCGACCTCGCCTCCGGGCACGGCCTGCCGCGCAAGGCCGTCGTCCACCTCCAGGCGGTCCTCGCCGACGTGGACGCCACCGGCCGTGCCGACGAGGTCGTCCGCGTCGTCGCGGTCCCCGGGGTCAAGGCCACCTCCGTCGTCCTCACCGGGCTCGGTGACGGCACGACCCGCCGCACCTCCTACCCGCACGGCGCGCTGCGCCAGGCCGCGGGGGCGGCCCTGCGCTCGGTGCGCGGCAAGAGCTCCGTCGCCGTCGCCCTCCCCACCCCCGACCTCGAGAGCCTGTCGGCCGTCGCCGACGGGGCCTACGCCGGCTGTTACGCGTACGACAAGAGCGGGCCGCTGCCGGCCCGTCGGGCGGGCGCCGGCAAGGGCCGCGCGAAGGCGGCCTCCGCCGGTCCCAGGGTCACCGTCGTCTCCGGCGCCGGCCAGGGCAAGGCGGCCAAGGACGCCGTCGCCCGCGCGGCCGTCCTCGGGTCGGCCCGCGACTGGGCCCGCGACCTCGTCAACACCCCGCCGAACTACCTCTTCCCCGCGTCGTTCGCCGACGCCGTGAGGAAGCGGGCGTCCGCCTCGGCCGCGAAGGTCACGGTCTCGGTGCTCGACGAGAAGGCGCTCGTCAAGGGTGGCTTCGGCGGCATCGTCGGCGTGGGCCAGGGGTCGGTGAACCCGCCGCGGATCGTCACGGTGTCGTGGACGCCGAGCGCCCCCAAGGCCTCGGTCGCCCTCGTCGGCAAGGGCATCACGTTCGACTCGGGCGGCCTGAACATCAAGCCGGCCACCGGCATGGTGACGATGAAGTGCGACATGGCCGGCGCGGCCGCCGTCGCCGCCACCGTCCTCGCCGCCGCCGAGCTCGACCTGCCCGTCGCCGTCACCGGCTACCTCTGCCTCGCCGAGAACATGCCGAGCGGCACCGCCCAGCGCCCGAGCGACGTCGTCGTCATGCGCGACGGCACCAGCGTGGAGATCCTCGACACCGACGCCGAGGGTCGCATGGTCCTCGGCGACGGTCTCTGCCTCGCGAGCGAGAAGAACCCCGACTGGATCGTCGACATCGCGACGCTCACCGGTGCCCAGATGGTGGCGCTCGGCAACGACATCGCCGGCGTCATGGGCAACGACGACGCCTTCCGCTCGCGGGTCGTCGACGCCGCGGGGGCCGCCGGCGAGGGCGCGTGGCCGATGCCGCTGCCGGTGGAGCTGCGCAAGAAGCTCGACACCCCCACCGCCGACATCGCGCACAAGGGCGACCGCGACGGCGGCATGCTCACCGCGGGCCTGTTCCTCCAGGAGTTCGTCGGCGAGGGCATCGCGTGGGCCCACGTCGACATCGCCGGGCCGGCGTTCAACGACAAGGGCCCCAAGGGCGCGACGCCCAAGGGCGGCACCGGCTTCGGCGTCGCGACGCTGCTGACCCTCGTCGAGGGCTCGGCCGGCTGAGCAGCCTCCACCGCCCGACCCGCACGAACATCGACCAAGAGGTCACGACGGGTACGCCAGGGGCCGTACCTGGCGTGACCTATTGGTCGGTTTCTGTACGGAGGGGTGACGCGTCACGTGCGAGAGCGGCGGGACCCCACCGGGGTCCCGCCGCTCTCGTCGTCCGTCGTGCCGGGCGTCAGCCGCCGCTCTTGCGGCGGAACATCTGCTGGCGGGCGCTCGTCTCGGGGCCGTGCGCGTGGTCGACCTTGCCGTGGTCGCCACCGTCGGAGACGTCGGCTCCGCCGTGGGCCTGCTTCTTGTCGAGGGCGGCCCGGAACCTGGCCTTGACGTCGTCGGGCACGGCGGAGCGGGGGCGGTCCTTGGATGACATCGGTGAGTCCTTCCGTCGGCGGGGCGAGAACCTCCACGCTCGCACGAGCGAGAGGCGCAGGGCCAGCGCATTTGCCGGCCCGGTGGTGGTCAGCGCGCCTTGGGGCGGCGCTGGCGAGCGGTCCACTCCCGCATCCGCGCAGGGTATCCCGTGAGGTTGACGTCGTAGACGGGGACGTCGAGGCCCCGCGCGACCTCGAAGGCCACAGGGCGCGAGGGCAGCGCCCGGCGGGTCCACTCGCCGTCGTGGGCGATGAGGACGACCGTCGTCGCGGTGATGTTCGTCGCCGGCTCGACGTAGGCCTCCACCCCGCGCCGGGTGGAGACGAACTCCGCGAGGTGCGCGCGCGCAGCCGACAGGTCGGACCCTGACCCCGGCGCCCGCTGGCCGCGCCGCCTCCTCCACCACGCCATGCGAGAACGATAGGCGAGGCGGCGCGACGATCGCCGTGACCACACCGGGAACGGGATGTGTGTGCCCGCCACAGGAGTGCAAGGATGCTCGTCAGCGTCCGGTCGGCACCACCCGCGCCGCGGACGCGTCCGCCCGTCGCCACGCCAAGGAGCTGCCAGGGATGCCGGCCACCGCCGAGACCACCCACGACGTCGTCGTCCTCGGAGGGGGGAGCGGGGGCTACGCCTGCGCCCTGCGCGCCGCCGAGCTCGGCCTCACCGTCGCCCTCGTCGAGAAGGACCTCCTCGGCGGCACCTGCCTGCACCGCGGCTGCATCCCGACCAAGGCCCTCCTCCACGCCGCCGAGGTGGCCGACGCCGCCCGCGAGGCCTCGCGGTTCGGCGTGCGCGCCACGCTCGACGGCATCGACATGCCGGCCGTGACCTCCTACCGGCAGGGCGTCGTCTCGCGGCTGCACAAGGGCCTCCAGGGCCTCGTGAAGTCCCGCAAGGTCGACTACGTCGAGGGCGAGGGGCGCCTCGAGGACGGCCGCACCGTCGTCGTCGGCGACCGCCGCCTCGTGGGCCGCCACGTCGTCCTCGCCACCGGCTCCTACGCCCGCACCCTCCCCGGCCTCGAGATCGGCGGCCGGGTCATGACGAGCGACCAGGCGCTCGGGCTCGACGAGGTGCCGGGCCGCGTCGTCGTCCTCGGCGGCGGTGTCATCGGCGTCGAGTTCGCCTCCGTCATGCGCTCGTTCGGCGCCGAGGTCACCGTCGTCGAGGCCCTGCCCCGGCTCGTCGCGGCCGAGGACCCGGCGTCCTCCACGGCCCTCGAGCGCGCGTTCCGCAAGCGCGGCATCACGGTGCGCACCGGGGCCCGGTTCGAGTCGGCCACGCAGGAGGACGACGTCGTGACCGTCACCCTCGAGGGCGGCGAGACCCTCGAGGCCGACGTCCTCCTCGTCGCGGTCGGCCGCGGACCCTCCACCGCCGGCCTCGGGTTCGAGGAGGCCGGTGTCGTCCTCGACCGCGGGTTCGTCACCGCCGACGCGCACTGCCGCACCTCGGTCGAGGGCGTCTGGGCGGTCGGCGACATCGTCCCGGGGCTCCAGCTCGCGCACCGTGGCTTCGCCCAGGGCATCTTCGTCGCCGAGTCGATCGCCGGGCTGTCGCCGGCGCCCCTCGTCGAGGCCGAGATCCCGCGGGTCACCTACTGCGAGCCCGAGGTCGCGTCCGTCGGTCTCACCGAGGAGCAGGCCCGGGCCGCGCACGGTGACGCGGTCGAGACCTACGAGTACAACCTCGGCGGCAACGGCAAGAGCCAGATCCTCCAGACGCAGGGCTTCGTCAAGCTCGTCCGGGTGACCGACGGCCCGGTCGTCGGCATCCACATGGTCGGCTCCCGGATGGGCGAGCAGGTCGGCGAGGCCCAGCTCGTCGTCGGCTGGGAGGCCCACCCCGAGGACGTCGCGGCCCTCGTCCACGCCCACCCCACGCAGAACGAGGCCCTCGGCGAAGCCCACATGGCGCTCGCCGGGAAGCCGCTCCATGCACACAACTAGAGTGATGAAGGCCACCGCCGCCCACGAAGGAGAGCACCCCTGATGTCCGAACGTGTACAGATGCCTGCACTCGGTGAGTCCGTCACCGAGGGGACCGTGACGCGGTGGCTCAAGAACGTCGGCGACGCGGTGGAGGTCGACGAGCCGCTGCTCGAGGTCTCCACCGACAAGGTCGACACCGAGATCCCCTCCCCGGTGGCGGGCACGCTCGAGGAGATCCTCGTCCAGGAGGACGACACGGTGCCGGTGGGCGCCGACCTCGCGGTCATCGGTGACGGCTCCGGCGGTGGCGCCTCCGGTGGTGGCGAGCAGTCCGCCGACGACTCCGGCTCCTCCGACTCTTCAGACTCCTCCGACTCCTCCGAGGCCGGGGGTCCGTCCGACGAGGTGTCCGACTCCGCCGACGGCGACGCGGTCGCCGAGGCCGGCGACGAGGGTGGTCAGGAGCCCGCCGAGCCGCAGGCCGCCTCCGAGGACTCGGGGTCCGCCGGCGACGCCGCTTCCTCCGACGACTCCGGCTCGTCCGACGACTCGGGCTCGTCCGACGACGGCGGCTCGGCCCCGGCCGAGGCGGCCCCGGCGTCCGACTCCGGCGGTTCCGGTGGCGGCTCCGGCGAGGGCACGACCGTGCAGATGCCGGCGCTCGGCGAGTCGGTCACCGAGGGCACGGTGACCCGCTGGCTCAAGGCCGAGGGTGACGAGGTCGCCGTCGACGAGCCGCTGCTCGAGGTCTCCACCGACAAGGTCGACACCGAGATCCCCTCCCCCGTGGCAGGGACGCTGACGGAGATCCTCGTCCAGGAGGACGAGACCGTCCCGGTCGGCGCCGACCTCGCGGTCGTCGGTGGCGGCGGAGGCGGCTCGTCCGCCCCGGCACCGGAGGAGGCTCCCGCCGAGGAGGCACCCCAGGCCGAGGAGCCCGCCGAGGAGGCGCCGGCGGCCGAGGCCCCCACGGCGGAGGAACCGCCGGCGGCCGAGGCCCCGAAGGCCGAGACCCCGAAGGCGGAGGAGCCGAAGGCCGAGGAGCCGAAGGCCGAGGACCAGGCCGCCCCCGTGGCCACCGAGACGGCGAGCGCGCCGGCTCCGGAGGGGTCCTCCGACGGCGACCGCGATGCCGCGGCCTACGTCACGCCGCTCGTCCGCAAGCTCGCGGCCGACCACGGCATCGACCTCGCGACGGTGTCGGGCACCGGCATCGGTGGGCGCATCCGCAAGCAGGACGTCCTCGCCGCCGCCGAGGCGGCCAAGGCCCCGGAGCCCGAGGCCGCACCGGCCGCCGCCCCTGCGGCCCAGGCGCCCGCTGCGTCGGCCGCGGCACCGGCCGCGGACTCCAAGCGCGGCACGACCGAGAAGATGACCCGGCTGCGCAAGACGATCGCCCGCCGGATGGTCGAGTCGCTGCAGGTCTCGGCCCAGTTGACGACGGTCGTCGAGGTCGATGTCACCCGCATCTCGCGGCTGCGCGACCGCGCCAAGGGCGACTTCGCCCAGCGCGAGGGCACCAAGCTCAGCTTCCTGCCCTTCTTCGCCCTCGCGGCGGTCGAGGCCCTCAAGGCCCACCCGACCGTCAACGCGAGCATCGAGGACGACGAGGTCACCTACTACGGGGCCGAGCACCTGGGCATCGCGGTCGACACCGAGAAGGGCCTGCTGGTGCCGGTCCTGAAGAACGCGGGCGATCTCAACATCGCCGGCCTCGCCCGGGGTATCGCCGACGTCGCGGACCGCACGCGGAGCAACAAGATCATGCCCGACGACCTCGCGGGCGGGACCTTCACCATCACCAACACCGGATCGCGCGGCGCGCTGTTCGACACCCCGATCATCAACCAGCCGCAGGTCGCGATCCTGGGGACCGGGTCGGTCGTCAAGCGCCCCGTCGTCATCGTCACCGACGACGGCGGCGAGACGATCGCGATCCGCTCGATGGTCTACCTCGCGCTGTCCTACGACCACCGGATCGTCGACGGGGCCGACGCCGCGCGCTTCCTCACGACGATGAAGCAGCGACTCGAGGAAGGCGCCTTCGAGGCCGACCTCGGTCTCTGACCGGTCGGCCGAGGAGCAGGGAGGCACATGGGCCGCGTCGCCGTCACCGGCTCCTCGGGACTCATCGGGTCCGCCCTCGTCGCCGCGCTCCGCGAGCGCGGCGACGAGGTGGTCCGGCTCGTCCGGCGCGCCTCGCGCGCCCCCGACGAGGTCACGTGGGACCCCGCCGCACGCCGGCTCGACCCCGTGACGCTCGACGGCGTGACCGGTGTCGTCAACCTCGCCGGCGCCGGCGTCGGCGACAAGCGGTGGTCGCCCTCGCGCAAGAAGGAGATCCTCGGCTCGAGGGTCGACGCGACGAGCACCATCGCCACGGCCGTCGCCGAGGTCGACCCCTCCATCCGTCTCGTGTCCGGGTCGGCCGTCGGCTACTACGGCGACCGCGGCGACGAGGAGCTCACCGAGGACAGCCCTCCGGGCACCGGGTTCCTCTCCGACGTCGTCCTCGCGTGGGAGGCCGCGGCGCAGCCCGCCGTCGACGCGGGCTCGCCGGTGGCGTTCATCCGCACCGGGATCGTCCTGTCCCCCGATGGTGGGGCGGCGGCCCCGTTGCTGCGGATGGCGCGGTTCGGCCTCGCCGGGCCGCTCGGGTCGGGCCGCCAGTTCTGGCCCTGGCTCACCCTCGCCGACGAGGTCGGCGCCATCGTGCACCTCCTGGACCATCCCGAGGTCGTCGGACCGGTGAACCTGTTCACCGAGCCCGCCCGCCAGAAGGACATCGCCGCGGCCATGGGACGGGCCCTGGGTCGCCCGGCGATCCTCCCGGCGCCGTCGTTCGCCCTGCGCGCCGTCGTCGGCGAGTTCGCCGGCGAGATCCTCGGTGGGCAGCGGATCATCGGCCAGCGACTGCGTGCCAGCGGCTTCGTCCCTCGCCACCCGGACCTCGACTCCGCCTGCCGCTGGCTCGTCGCCTGAGCTCTCTCCCGCGCGGGGCGACCGGTGGCGCTCGCGCGATCGTCACGGCGCCGGACCCAGGTCGCTGATCCGCCACCCGGCGTCGGTGCGCACCAGCGTGAGCACCACCGGCTCCCCCGGGCGTGCCGGGCGCGGGGTGGACCCGGCCGGACCGGCGACCTCGTAGGCCCCGGTGTCGATGCGGGTGCGGACCCGAGCCCGTACCGGGCCGACCTCGAGCACCGACGCCTCGCGCACGACGTAGCGCAGTCCCGTGTACCGCAGCCCGGACCGCGCGAGGGCCGTGACCTCGGTGCGGTCGCGGGCCTCCGCCGCGGAGCCCGGGGCATCGGCCCCGAGGAGGTGGGCCGCGGTGGCGTCGCGCCAGGCGGCTGCCCGGGCCGCGGCGAGGGCGGACACGAGCTCGGCGGGTCGCTCGAGCGGAGCGGTCGGGTCGAGGCGGACGTCGACCGGCACGGTCGCGGTCGGCGCGACCGACGGCCGGGCAGCGGAGCCCTCACTCCGGCCGACCCCAGGCAGACCCGCCAGCCCGGCGGCCACCCCGACCCCCAGGGCCCCCGTGACGAGGGCGACGGCCAGCGCCAGCCCCACGGACCACCGCCCCGTGGACCACCGCCCCATGGACCACCGCCACGTCCCCCGAGACGGCCGGGACGGCCCGTCGTCGGCCCCCGGGCCCCGTCCCGGCGGACGACGGTGCTGACCGGGGCCGCGACGTCCTCCGACTCCCCGCTGCAGCGCGTCCCGGACCGCTCCCCGGCGCGACGCGCCCACCGACGCGAGGCGACGTGACCACGACGGCCTCGCGTCGTCATCGGGCGGCCGGCCCGCAGCCGCGCGCAGGCGGTAGGTGACCGCACTCGTCTCGTCGTCCCCGCGGACCAGCCGGAGCGGCTCGGGCCGCGCCGCGTGGAAGAGCTGCCAGGCGAGCTCGTGGGCACCCGGCCTCTCGGCGAGGTGGGGTGAGACGGCCGCCTGGAGCACCTCGACGAGCGCGTCGGAACCCTCGCCGGCGCGGGACACCTCGGCCAGGGTCGGTCGCAGCCCCGGTGGCCCCGGGGCCTCGCCGGTCAGGCACAGCCACCCCAGCGCGCCGAGGGCGTAGACGTCGGCGGGCGGCCCGGCGTCGGCGCCGAGGACGACCTCGGGCGCCACGTACCCCTCGGTCCCCCAGACGGGCTGCGCGACCTCGCCGACGACGTGGCCGAGCCCGAGGTCGCCGAGCACCGGCCGGCCGTCGAGCTCGAGGAGGACGTTGCCCGGCGAGACGTCGCCGTGGACCACCCCGAGGCCGTGCAGCCGTCCGAGGGCGGAGGCGAGCGGGGCGAGGACGGTGACGACCTCGCCGGGTGCGAGGTGCCCTCGGGCGCGCACGAGGGCGTCGAGCGGCCCTCCGCGCAGGTGCGGCATGACGAGCGCCGCGCGCCCGTCGGGGAGGGGCAGGCACGCCTCGACGGGCACCACGTGCGCCGAGGCGGCAGCCGCCGACAGGGCGGACTCGCGGGCGGCGACCTCGAGCGCGTCGAGCTCGGCGGAGACGACCTTGACGGCCACCCGTCGGCCCGTCGAGTCCTCGACCGCCGCCCAGACCTCGCTCGTTCCCCCGCGGGCGATGAGGGTGCCGAGCTCGAACCCCGGCACGGGTGGAGCGGCCACGACCTCTCCGTCGACGAGGGCTGTGGCAGAACGGTATCCATGCCCGTGGCGCGCGACGACGGCTGCCCCTGACTGCTCGTCACCCTCCATGGGCCAACCCTGCCGGAACCGACACCCGCGTCCGCGAGGTTGTCCACAGGCTCCTAGGGTGTCGGGATGACGACCGACCCCCGCACCATCCTCGCGACGTCCGGCGGCTACCGCTGGGGCGCCCGCACCCGCATCGAGTTCAACGCGCTCGTCCACCACGCCGTCGAGCTCTCCGGGGCCCACGGGCGCCGTCCGAGGGTGGCGGTGCTCGGCACGGCGTCGGGCGACCCGAAGGACTTCGGCTACGCCGCGATCGAGGCTGGCCGCGTCGCCGGCTTCGACGTCACCACCGTCGACCTGTTCCCCATGCCCAACCACGACGACACGGCCGCGGTCCTTCTCGAGCAGGACGTCGTGTGGGTCAACGGCGGCTCGGTCGCCAACCTCCTCGCGGTGTGGGACGTCCACGAGCTCCGCCCGGCGATGCAAGCGGCGTGGGAGGCGGGCGTCGTCCTCAGCGGGGTGTCGGCGGGCTCGATCTGCTGGTACCTGGGCGGCACGACCGACTCGTTCGGCCCGACCCTGCGCGCCGTGGGCAACGGCCTCGGACTCCTGCCCTACGGCAACGGCGTCCACTACGACTCCGAGGCCGAGCGCCGCCCGACGGTGCATCGCCTCGTCGGCGACGGCACGCTCGGCGAGACGCACTGCACCGATGACGGCGTCGGCCTGGTCTACCGCGGGACCGAGCTCGTCGAGGCGGTCACCGAGGTCGAGGGCAAGGGCGCCTACGTCGTCACCCTCGACGGCGACGCGGTGCGCGAGGAGCGCCTCGAGCCGCGCCTCCTCCCGCGCCCCTGACGGCCGGCCTCACCCGCTCTACCCCGCTCTACCCCGCTCTGGTGCGCTTCCCCCCGGTCCTGAACCGGGGTGTAGGCGACAAGTTCGGGGTTACCCCGAACTTGCGCGCCGAGGGCGGGTGGCTCAGGGCGTGGGCGTCACGACCGTCACGACGCGCTCCTCGGCGGACGCGACCCGCGCGGCGTCGATGACCGCGAGCGTGTGCACCGCGTCCCAGGGGTCGACGGGCAGGAGCGCCTGGGGGTCGTCGGAGGCGACCGCCGCCGCGACGGCGCGGTAGAAGTCGAGCTGTGAGGTCACGGCCCGCGCCACGGGCTCGCGCGCGTCGCCGCGGTAGAGCCACCCGCAGTGCGCGGCGTCGGCGTCGGACTGCCCCGACCACGGGTGCTCCTCGGCCTCGAAGTCGACGAGGACGTAGGCCGCCTCGGTCCCGAGGAGCCGCACCCGCGGGCCCGGCGCCCCCGCGACCGAGGTCGCCGACAGGTGCGACACGACCCCCGAGACGTGGCGGCAGACGAGGAAGGCGTCGTCCTCGGCGGGCGTGGTCCGCGCCGAGACGGTCGCGGCCACCGTGACGACCTGGCCGAACAGCTGCACCGCGGCGTCGACGAGGTGGCTGTGGAGGTCGAGGAGGATGCCGCCCCCCTCGGCCGCGGTGGCGTTCTCGCGCCAGCGGTCCTTCGGCACGGGACGCCATCTCTCCCAGCGCATCTCGTAGCGGAACGGCTCCCCCACGAGGCGCTCGCGCACGACGCGCGCCACCGTCCCCTGCTCGGCGTCGAAGCGCCGGTTCTGGAACACGGTCAGGGGTGCACCGCGGCCCGCCGCGTGGCGCACGACGTCGGCCGCCGAGGACGCGTCGACGGCCAGCGGCTTGTCGACGACGCAGACGAGCCCGGCGTCGGCGACGGCCCGGGCCTGCGCCGCGTGCGCCCCGCTCGGCGAGGCGAGGACGACGACGTCGAGGTCGGGCACGGCGAGCAGCTCCTCGAGACCGGGAACGACCCGGACGCCCGGATGGTCGGCGCGCGCCGCCGCGGCACGCTCGGCGTTCGACGTCGACACCGCCGCGACCGTGAGCCCCGCTCCGCGCAGCACCGGGGTGTGGATGGTCTGCCCCGCCGACCCGTACCCGACCAGTCCCACGCGCGTCATCCCGCCAGCGTAGGGCGGCGTACCGTGGGGGTCATGCGCGTCGTGCACCTCGGGTTCGCTCCGGACACCGTCGACTACGTGGAGGCCTGGGACATCCAGCGCGAGGTCCACGCCCAGGTCGTCGACGGCGCCCTCCCCGACACCACCCTGCTCCTCGAGCACACCGCGGTCTACACCGCCGGCAAGCGCACCGAGGACCACGAGCGGCCCTCCGACGGCACGCCCGTCGTCGACGTCGACCGCGGCGGCAAGATCACCTGGCACGGCCCCGGCCAGCTCGTCGGGTACCCGATCGTGCGCCTGCCCGAGGTGCCCATCGACGTCGTCGCCCACGTGCGCCGCCTCGAGGAGGTCATGATCCGCGTCTGCCGCGAGTTCGGCGTCGAGACGGTGCGCGTCGACGGGCGCAGCGGCGTGTGGGTGACCAGGGACTGGCGCGGCCCCGACCGCAAGCTCGGCGCCATCGGGGTGCGGGTCAGCCGGCGGGTGACGATGCACGGCTTCGCGCTCAACTGCGACTCCGACCTCGCCTGGGCGGACCCGATCATCCCGTGCGGCATCGCCGACGCGGGGGTGTCGTCGCTGACCCGCGAGGCCGGCCGCGTCATCACGGTGCAGGACGTCCTGCCGTACGTCGAGAAGCACCTCGCCGACGTCCTCGGCTGACGACGAGCCCTCACCGACCGGCGCCACCCCGGCCGCTGCACCCCGGTTTCCCTCCCTTTCCCCGGGAAGACGTCCGGGGGGAAGAGCCCGTTTTCGGGGTCACCCCGAAAAGCGCCGGCCCACGGACCGCGGGCGAGTGAGCCGTGGGCGAACACCGGGCTCCCGGTTCGGGGACCGTCGGGGGCCCGGCGTAGGCTGGAGCGCGTGACTGTCGCACCCGAGGGACGCCGCATGCTGCGGGTCGAGGCGCGCAACGCCGAGACCCCGATCGAGCGCAAGCCCGAGTGGATCCGCACCACCGCGAAGATGGGTCCCGAGTACACCCAGATCCACGCGATGGTCAAGGGCCAGGGCCTGCACACCGTGTGCCAGGAGGCCGGCTGTCCCAACATCTTCGAGTGCTGGGAGGACCGCGAGGCCACCTTCCTCATCGGCGGTGACACCTGCACCCGGCGCTGCGACTTCTGCGACATCGCCACCGGCCGCCCCCAGGCCCTCGACCTCGACGAGCCGCGCCGCGTCGCCGAGTCGGTGCGGTCCATGGGCCTGCGCTACTCCACCGTCACCGGCGTCGCCCGCGACGACCAGCCCGACGGCGCCGCCGGCCTGTACGCCGAGACGATCCGCCAGATCCACGCCCTGAACCCCCACACCGGCGTCGAGATCCTCCCGCCCGACTTCGGCGCCAAGCCCGAGCTCGTCGGCCAGGTCTTCGACGCCCGCCCCGAGGTCTTCGCCCACAACCTCGAGACCGTCCCGCGCATCTTCAAGCGCATCCGCCCGGCGTTCACCTACGACAAGTCGCTGCGCGTGCTGTCGATGGCGCGCGAGGCCGGGCTGGTCACCAAGTCCAACCTCATCCTGGGCATGGGCGAGGAGGACCACGAGGTCGAGGAGGCCATCCGCGACCTCCACGAGGCCGGCTGCGACATCCTCACGATCACGCAGTACCTGCGCCCCTCCCCGATGCACCACCCCATCGACCGGTGGGTCAAGCCCGAGGAGTTCGTCCACTGGTCCGACGTCGCTCAGGACATCGGCTTCAAGGGCGTCATGGCCGGACCCCTCGTGCGCAGCTCGTACCGCGCCGGTCGCCTGTGGGCCACCGCGATGAGGAAGTGGGGCCGCCCCATCCCCGAGCACCTCGCCCACCTCGGCGAGGCCGTCTCCGACCCCGCACGGCAGGAAGCGGCGTCGTTGGTCGCTCGGGCGGCCCGCACCGTATCCTGAGGGTCGACACCGCGGTTCCCCCGCGACGCCCAGCACCCCGATCAGGAGCCCTCCCTCCCGTGTCCGACCAGCCCGAGAAGAAGCCCGGCCGCATCGGCCAGATCCGCCAGGCCTACGGCGCGATCAAGTCCCTCGACCCCAACCTCGGGTGGTGGATGCTCCTCGCCGCGGTGGGCACCGCCGCGGTGCTCGTCGCCGGCGGGTTCCTCATCGGCGGCTGGTGGCGCTGGTACGCCGTCCTCATCGCGATCCCGAGCGCGCTCCTCGCCGCCGTCATCGTCATGAACCGCCGCGGCAACACCGCGATGTACGGCGCGCTCGAGGGCCAGGTCGGTGCCGCGGGTGCCGCCCTCACCGGGCTCGGTCGCCGCGGCTGGTACGCCCAGCAGGAGCCCGTCGCCATCGACGGCGCCCGCGGCACCAAGCCGAGCGACCTCGCCGGCGCCGCGATGGTCTTCCGTGCCCTCGGCCGCCCCGGCGTCGTCCTCATCGGCGAGGGACCCGAGCACCGCGTCACCAAGCTCCTCAAGCAGGAGGAGAAGAAGGTCTCCCGGGTCGCCCCCGGGGTGCCGGTGCACCTGTGGGTCGCCGGCGACGGCGAGGGCCAGGTCCCGGTGAAGAAGCTCTCGGGCAAGCTGACCCGGATGCGCCCCGTCATGACCAAGGACGAGACCTCGGTCGTCAACAAGCGCCTGAAGTCGCTGGGTGGGATGCGCCCGCCGCTCCCCCAGGGCATCGACCCCACCCGTGCCCGCGTCGACCGCAAGGCCATGCGCGGCAAGTGACCCCGCGTCCCCGACGCAGCGAGCGGCCCCGGTTCGGACTCGAACCGGGGCCGCTGCCGTCAGCGGGCCGAAGGGGTCAGGCCCGCTGGTCCGCGAGCTTCCTCATCGACAGGCCGAGGAGGATCTGGATGAACCCCAGGCCCATCGCCATGGCGCTGACCCCGAAGGCCAGGACCGAGGTGAAGAGCGAGGCCCGCAGGAAGGAGCCGTTCATGACGGTGGCGCGCACCGGGTCCTCGCGGTCGAGCTCGGCGTAGGTCTTGCCCTTGCTCGCCTCGAGCGCGTGGTGGTTGATGATGTCGGCCTCCGCGTAGGCGCTGAACGGGCCGTTGACGTCGTCGCCGGCGAACCAGCGGGCGTCCTCGGCCACGGTGATGTTCTCGGCGGACAGCTGGCTCTGGACCAGGACCCAGGTCGACGCGCCGCCGATGAGCATGATGGCGCCGATGATGGCGACGACGAGGCCGGAGATCTTGACGAACCCGTGGCCGTTCCTGGTGGTCTCCGCCGCTGCCGGTCGGGTGGTGGTCTCGCTCATGTCCGCTCCTGTGCCCTGGTGGTGTGCCGGCCCTTTTGCTCCGGCCCCCCATTTGTACTACTACGCTTCGTCGTACTACAAGTCGTAGCGCTGTTCCATGCGTCACACGCCCGGACGCAGGAGGCGACGCGGGACGCGGGACGCAACGACACGCCGTGAGGAACGGCGTGGGTCGGGCCGGGGTCGGCTCAGAGCCGGACGATGCGCGTGCCGGCGATGACGTCGTGCAGGCCCCGGCCGTCGCTCGCGGTGAGCACCGCCGGGACGAACAGGCAGAGCAGGATCGTGCGCACGACGACCTGGAGCGGGAAGGTTCCCGGCCGGACCTGCCAGACCTGCAGGCCGAACAGCCGGTGGCCGACGGTCGAGCCCGTCACCGACACGAACAGGATCGTGAGCACCGCGAAGATACCGAGCGGGAGGAAGGCCGCCGCTCCCCCACCAGAGCTCGTCCCGAGGAAGAGCAGCGCGACACCCTGCGCGATCAGCCAGTCGACGACGACGGCACCGAGGCGGCGGCCGAAACCCGCGGTCTCGGGGCCGGTGGGCGTCGAGGGCTCTGCGGGAGGCACGTCGCCACTGTAGGCGGGACCGGCGGGCGACCCCCGACCAGGGGTGCGGGCTCGCGACCTGCGGCGTCGTCGACACCGGGCCGCCCGGTCTCACCCGTTCCGCCTGTCGAGCGGCGCGTCTCGCCCATTGATACGGTGGGCTGCGTTACACCGCCGAAACACATGGGTCACGGTCGGGAAACCGCCGCTCCCTAGTGTGAGCGCCACACCCCGTGGGTTGGCGCCTCGACGCCCGTGCCCGACAGAGAACCACCAGGAGGTTCATCAGTGTTCAGCTCTGCTGACGAGGTCCTCGACTTCATCAAGTCCGAGGACGTCAAGTTCGTCGACATCCGCTTCTGCGACCTTCCGGGCGTCATGCAGCACTTCAACGTGCCCGCCCAGACGGTGGACAAGGACTTCTTCACCAACGGCCAGATGTTCGACGGGTCCTCGATCCGCGGCTTCCAGGCCATCCACGAGTCGGACATGAAGCTCGTCCCGGACCCCTCGAGCGCCTACGTCGACCCCTTCCGTGTCGAGAAGACGCTCATCATGAACTTCTCGATCGTCGACCCCTTCACGGGTGAGCCCTACAGCCGCGACCCGCGCAACATCGCCGCGAAGGCCGAGGCCTACCTCAAGTCGACCGGCATCGCTGACACCGCCTACTTCGGTGCCGAGGCCGAGTTCTACGTCTTCGACGACGTGCGCTTCGAGACCAAGCAGAACGCCAGCTACTACTACATCGACTCGGTCGAGGCGGCCTGGAACACCGGCCGCGCCGAGGAGGGTGGCAACCGCGGCTACAAGACCCGCTACAAGGGCGGCTACTTCCCCGTCCCGCCGGTCGACCACTTCGCCGACACGCGCGACAAGATCTGCCTCAACCTCGCCGAGGTCGGCATCGAGGTCGAGCGCAGCCACCACGAGGTCGGCACCGCGGGCCAGCAGGAGATCAACTACCGCTTCTCCACGCTGCTCCAGTCCGGCGACGACATGATGAAGTTCAAGTACGTCGTGAAGAACACGGTGTGGGAGGGCGGCAAGACCGCCACGTTCATGCCGAAGCCGATCTTCGGCGACAACGGCTCGGGCATGCACACCCACCAGTCGCTCTGGAAGGACGGCGAGCCGCTGTTCTACGACGAGCGCGGCTACGGCGGCCTGTCAGACCTCGCCCGCTGGTACATCGGTGGCCTGCTCAAGCACGCCCCGGCGCTGCTCGCCTTCACCAACCCGACGGTGAACAGCTACCACCGCCTGGTTCCCGGCTACGAGGCGCCCGTGAACCTCGTGTACTCGGCCCGCAACCGCTCCGCCTGCGTGCGCATCCCGATCGCCGGCGACAGCCCCAAGGCCAAGCGCATCGAGTTCCGCATCCCGGACCCCTCGAGCAACCCGTACCTGTGCTTCGCCGCCCAGCTCATGGCCGGGCTCGACGGCATCAAGAACCGCATCGAGCCCCCCGAGCCGGTCGACAAGGACCTCTACGAGCTGCCCCCGGAGGAGCACGAGGCGATCGCCCAGGTCCCCGGCTCGCTCCCGGAGGTGCTGCTCGCCCTCGAGGCCGACCACGAGTTCCTGCTCCAGGGTGACGTCTTCACCCCGGACCTCATCGAGACCTGGATCGAGTGGAAGCGCAAGAACGAGGTCGACCCGATCCGCTTCCGCCCGCACCCCCACGAGTTCGAGATGTACTTCGACATCTGAGCCAGCGAGGCACGATCAAGGCAGCCCGACGGCGCTTTCCGAGACGACCCGACGTCGTTGTGAAGTCGCTGAGGCCGCCGTCGAGGGTATGGGTCACCGCCACGTTTGGCCCCCCGACTTCGGGGCAGGATCACGTGACCACCCCGGAGGACAGGGCCTCCGTGCGGGTACAAGGCGAGACCCCCACTCCTCACGGAGACGGGGGTCTTGCTGGTTCACTGCGGGCCCTGACGGGCCCGCGGGGTGCCAGACTGGCCGTGGTGCCGCCGGTGGCACCCCTGCGCCGCCGGCGGCATCCTCGCGTCAGGCGCGGATGACGGCGCGACAGCCGAGGCGGGCGGCGAACGGCTCGACGGTGACGTCGGCCTCGGTCCCCCGGGCTCGCAGGAAGCCCTCGACGAGACCCTCGTGCACCCGGCAGACGACGTCGGGGCGCACGAGCGCGGCGTCGAGGAGGGGGCACGTGCGCAGCAGGAGGTCGGCGCCCTCGCGGTCGCCGGCGGGCCGGCGGGTCAGGTCGTCGTCGACGAGCGGGGAGAACCCGAGGGCGTCGAGCAGCTCGACGGCCTCGGCGACGACGTCGGGGTCGCGGTCCTCGTCAGGGGCCGCACCGGCGTCGGGATCGGCGGCGGGGTCGGTCGTGTCCTCGTCCGGGACGAGACGTTCGGCGTCGGCCGCGAGCCGCGCACCCCACGCGAGCCCGACGGCACGGGCCTGCGCCGGGGGGTCGTCGTCGGTGGCGACGAGGTGGTCGGCGAGGGTGGCGACGAGCGCGGAGTGCTCGGGCGAGGCGGCGCCCCCGGCCAGCTGGACGAGCCCCGACGGGGACAGCGAGTAGGAGACCGACGGGCGGCCCATGCCGCCGCGGTTCTGCTCCCCCTGCACCAGCCCGTCGCGGGTCAGCGCCTCGAGGTGCTGGCGGGTCGTGTTCTCGTGGCCGCCGAGCGCGCGGGACAGCTCGGCCGTCGTCGCGGGCTCGTGCCGGGAGACGGCGCGAAGGACCCGAAGACGGGCGGAGGGCAGGGGAACCGTCGGCGCCTGCGGGCGCAACGGCCCACGGTCGCGAGAGGGGGCCACCTCGCCACTGTAGGTAGCCCTGGATCGCGATGCCACCCCGGTCCGGCGCGAAGGGCCGAACGGCCCAGCCATCACGGCCGACCGGCGAGGTCCCTCCCACGCCCCGACACGGAATCCGTTGGCCCCGTGGGCGGCTCCCTGCGAGGGTGGTCGAGTGGGAGCCACCCGGGGTGTCGTCGTGCTCGTCGAGGGGCCGAGCGACGTGGCCGCCGTCGAGGCCGTCCTCGACAGCGCCGGCCTCACCGAGGGCGTCGAGGTCCGCTCGATGGGCGGCGTGACGAACATCCGCACCGCGCTGGCCACCGTCCTCGGCGAACGGCCGGCGCCGCGCGTCCTCGGGCTCTGCGACGAGGGCGAGGTCGACGTCGTGCTTCGCGCGGTGCGGGCCGCCGGAGCGCCGGTCGTCAGCGCGGCCGACCTGCCCGACCTCGGGTTCCACGCCTGCCGCGGCGACCTCGAGGACGAGCTGATCCGGGCCGTCGGCGCGGCCGAGGCGGTCGCACTGCTGGGCGGGCTCGGGCTCGAGGCGTCGTTCGAGCGCTTCCGCCGCCAGCCGGCGTGGCGGGGACGCGACCTCGGCGCCAGCCTGGCCCGCTTCGCCGGCGCCGGCTCGGGACGCAAGGTCCGCGTCGGGCGGGCTCTCGCCCGGTCCCTCCCGCTCGAGCGGCTGCCGGAGCCGCTCGCCCGCCTCGTCGCCCAGGTGGCCGCGGCCCGCGACGACACGACCGGACCGTCCCTCGGCACCGTCGCGGCGCTGCCCTCGCGCGAGGGGTGAGCGGGGCACCGGCTCAGGACCCGAGGACGCGCAGGGGGCCCGGTCCGTGGCGGACCGGGCCCCGTCACGTCCGGGGTCAGAAGCCCCCGAAGTCACCGCCGCCGAAGTCGCCTCCACCGCCGAAGTCGCCGCCTCCACCACCACCCCAGTCGGAGCCGCCGGCCCAGTCACCACCACCGGCGTCACCGCCGACGTCGCCGCCGGTGTCCCCGCCACCCGTGTCGCCACCGTCAGTCCCCGCGTCACCGGAGTCGGACCCGGTGTCGCCGCCCGTGTCGCCCGCCTCCTGCGCCTCGGGGCTCTGGTCGTAGCCGTCGAAGAGGGCGTTCGCGATGGCCGACCCGACGACGACACCGGCGATGGTGCCCATCATCGAGCCCATGACCATGCCACCCATCCCCATGCCGCCGCCGCCGAACGAGCCTCGGGAGAACGTGTTCTGCAGGGTTCCCGGGCGACGCATCTCGGCCCGGGTCGCGGCCCGGGCGAGGTCGGCGGGCTCGGTCGAGCTGCCGGCCTCCTCGGGCGCCTGGCTCGAGAGCTCCTGGAGGACCTGCTGGCGCTGCTCCGGGGTCAGCGAGGCGAAGGCCTCGGCGTGGATCGCCTCGAGCTGCTCGGGCGGGGCGGTGCGCAGGAGGTACCGGTAGCGCGCGACGGCGCGCTCGTCCTCGGACGCGCCGGGACGGGACGGGGTGGGCGTGCTCCCCCAGCCCCCGCGGGTCGGCGTCGACCCCTGACCCTCGGGCTGCGGAGGTCGGCCGAGCAGCCGGTCGAGAAAGCCCATGTCGATGTCCCATCGTCCGCGCGACCCCGCGGTCGGGACCGTCACCGGTTCAACGGTGCCACCTCCCCCCGGGGTTCCGGTGGGTCCGCGACAATCGACCGCGTGACGACCACCCGTGACTCCCTCATCGACGACCTCATCGACGCCGGCCGCCAGCTCGTGGCCCGCGGCCTCGTCCAGGCGAGCGGGGGCAACCTGTCGGCCCGCCTGCCGGGGGGTGACCGCTTCCTCGTGACGGCCTCGGGCACGTGGCTCGACCGGCTGACGCCCGACGACTTCTGCGAGCTGACCCTCGACGGTGAGGTGGCCGGTGGGACCCGGCGCCCGTCGGTGGAGTGGAAGCTGCACCAGCGCACCTACGCCGTGCGCGGGGACGCCGGTGCGGTCGTCCACCTCCACCCGCAGCACGTGCTCCTCGTCGACATGCTCGGTTCCCCCATCCGCTTCACGACCCTGGACCACCAGTTCTACGTCGGCTCGGCCGGGCGGGTCCCCTTCCACCCGGCGGGCTCGCAGGAGATCGCCGACGCCGCCGCCGAGGCCGCGCGCGACCATGACGCCGTCGTCCTCGCGCACCACGGCTGCTCGACGCTCGGGGAGAGCGTGTCGATGGCGCTGCGCCGTGCGGTCAACCTCGAGGAGGCGGCGACGATGACCTACCGGCTGCTCCTCGCCGGCGACACGACCTCGGACTTCCCGCCCGAGTGGGTCGGCCGGATCATCGAGGTCTGAGGGAGCCGCGTCGCCAGCCGTCCGCCCGGCCCGCCCGGTCCACCCGCTGACCGAGGCCTCGGCGACTCAGCGGGTCAGGGCGAGCGAGACGAGCGCGACGAGCCACGAGACGAACGACCCGACGAGGAAGTACTCGGTGACGTGGTCGATGCCGACGCCGTCGACCCCGCTGCCGTCCTTGCGGGTGGCCTGGAGCTCGGGGAAGCGGATGAGGCCCTTGGCCGCGATGACGAGGCCGGCCGCCGTCAGCTGCCCGGCGAGACCGAGCCCGAGGATGAGGACGCGCTCCATCGGACCGAGCAGCCGCCCACCGCGCAGCTGGTCGGAGGGCTGGGGGTCGTCGGCGGTCGCGAGGTCGTCGGGCAGGACCGGACGCATGGCGCCGACGGCGACGAGGACGAGCCGGACGAGGACGTTGGCCGTCGAGAGGTTGACGAGGACCAGCCCGACGACGAGGAGCACGCCTCCGGCGGACGGGTCGGGACCCACGAGCGGCAGGTCGGCCCAGGCGAGCCATCGCGCGAGCGGCCCGTCGACCGGCGAGGCCCATCCCGACAACCCGAGCAGCCACGCGACGCCGGCCCCGAGGGCCACGAGGGCCCCGACGTGCCCGCTGCCGGTGTCGACGGCCTGCCGGGACAGCCGCTGCCACAGCACGAGGGAGAGCAGCGAGGCGGCGAGGACGACGAGGTCGACGGGCTCGGTGAGCCCACCGAGCAGCGCGAGGACCGCGACCGTGCCGGCACCGGCCGGCACGGACCACCGGGTGGAACCACCCGAGGCGGCGCGCACGAGGTCGGCGAGGCCGAGGCCGACGAGCCAGACGGCCAGCCAGGTCACGGGAGCGCCCGGAGCAGCTCGTGCGCGGCGAGGACGGCCCCGATGCCGTCGGCCCGGACGCGCTGGGAGACCGCCGAGGCGCTGATGCCCTCGAGGGTCGCGAGCTCGCTCTGGGTGGTGTGGGGGTCCATGAGTCCTCTCAGCAGTCGCAGCGACCGGTCGGACAACGAGCCAACCAGATGGTCCCGACACAGCAGGGCCGCGTTGACGGCGTCGAGCACGGGGTCGTCGTCGGCGGCGCGCACCGCGGTGCGGGCGGTGCGGGTCGCGGCGGTCGTCGCGGCGGCCTCGGCGGCCTCGATGGCGGAGCGGGCGGCCCACCAGCCGGGTCCGTCCTCGAGGCCGCGGCGGGCGTCGAGGGTCGTCACGGCGCCCCGCCCGATCCCGAACCGGGTGTCGACGCCGGGGAGCAGGTGCAGGCGCACCCGCAGGGCGGCGTCGAGCGCCCCGCCGAGGGTGGCGTAGCTGCCCTGGAACTCGTCGCCGACCGTGACCCGGAGCTCGCCGAGGGCGGGCACGACGGCGTTGACGCCGACGAGGGCCTTCTCGACGGCCCGGTGCAGGGCGCGCCGGTTGGTCGCCCCGCGCGAGTCGACGATGTCGCCGATGAGCACGACCCGTGAAGCCTGGTCCTTCATCCGTCCCATGTGAAGATCATACCTTCATTCTGGTCGAATGAAGCCATCCTCTTCCTCAGGAGCAGACGGACCCAGGGTCGTGAGGTCGGCGCCACCGCGAGGCTCGGCGACGCCGCGCTCGGTGGCGACGGCGTCGACGAGGCGGGCCGGCGTCACGTCGAACGCCGGGTTGAAGCCACGGGTCCCCTCGGGGGCGAGGCGCGTGCCGGCGAGGACGGTGACCTCCTCCCCCGCCCGCTCCTCGATCTCGATGCCCGAGCCGTCGGCCATCGACAGGTCGACCGTCGACCACGGCGCCGCGACCATGAACGGGATCCCGGCGTCGGCGCAGGCGAGGGCGACCCCGAGGGTGCCGATCTTGTTGGCGGCGTCGCCGTTCGCGGCGATCCGGTCGGCGCCGACGACGGCGAGGTCGACGAGGCCGCGCAGGATCGTCGAGGACGCCGCGCCGTCGGCCTGGACCACGTGCGGGATGCCGTCGGCGGCCAGCTCGAAGGCGGTCAGCCGCGAACCCTGGAGCAGCGGCCGGGTCTCGTCGGCGTAGACGAGCTCGAGGCGCCCGCGGGAGTGGAGCTCACGGATGACGCCGAGCGCCGTCCCCCACGCCGAGGTGGCGAGCGAGCCGGTGTTGCAGTGCGTGAGGACCCGCAGGCGCGGCCGGTCGAGGCGCGCGAGCAGCCAGTCGGCGCCGAGGCGGGACAGCTCACGGTTGGCGGCCTCGTCGGCGCGCGCGACCTCACGGGCCGCCGCGAGGACCGCGTCGCGGCCCTGCCCCATGAGCGGGCGGACCTGGTCGACGCCCCACGCGAGGTTGACCGCCGTCGGGCGGGCGTGCCGGACGCGGTCGACCGCCTCGTCGACCTGCGCGGCGGACCAGCCCTCGCGCGCGCCCTCGTCCATCGCGACGACGACACCCATCGCTCCGGCCACGCCGAGGGCCGGTGCGCCACGGACCGCGAGCTCGGCGATCGCGGTGACGAGGTCCTCGGTCCGGTCGATGGAGCGGAAGGTCGTGGTCCCCGGCAGCAGGGTCTGGTCGAGGAGGCGGACCGCCCCACGCCCGTCGGTCCCGGCCCGGTCGTCCCACTCGATGGCGATGAGCGTCATGCCGCCAGCCTAGGTGTCGCCATCCCCACCCGCGGCGGTGGGCGCCCCACCGTGGCGGCGACCGCTCCCCGGGTGGTGACGGGCGCACTCGCCCGCGGACGCCGTCCACCCGCGCACAAACCGGCTGGTCCGAGGGCCCCTCGGCGGGCCCCGCTCCCACTACGGTCGGTCGGCATGAGCCCAGCGCAGCGACCGTCCCCGGCCCGAACCCTCCTCCGCGCCACCGCCGTCGGTGGACTCGCCGTCACGCTGGCGTCGGCCTCGGCCGTCGGGGCGGCCTCCGGCGACGAACCGACCGTCCTGACACCCATCGGGGGCGGGTACGTGACCTCGACCCTCGAGGGCTTCTCCCGTGCCGCCGCCGAGGGTGCTAGCGGCCCGACGGTCGACCTCGTCGTCGTCCCCTCGGCGTACGGTGACGCCCCCAAGGACCGGGCCGAGAACCTCGTCCTCGCGCAGGAACGCACCGACCAGCTCGACGCCGCGTGCGACGCCGTCGTCACCGCCCCGTTCACCGGGTGCACCGCGACGCTCGGCGTCCTCCTCACCCGCGCCGACGCCCTCGACCCCGCCAACGCCGCCGCCCTCGCCGACCCGGCGACCGACGGCGTCTACGTCCTCGGCGGCGACCAGGGGCTGGCGATGCAGGTCCTCGCCGCCTCCCCCGCCGAGGCGGCCATCACCGCCGCCGTCACCCGCGGCGCCGCCCTCGGCGGGACGAGCGCGGGAGCGGCGGTCGAGTCGCGCACGATGATCAACGGCTACGTCGGCGACCTCGGCCCCGCCGAGGGCCTGCGTCGCGACTCCACGCTCGTCTGGTGGGGCGACGACCCGGACCTCGAGCGCGGGCTCGACGTCGGGTCGCGCGCGACGGTGCTCGACCAGCACTTCCACCAGCGCGGCCGGCTCGGTCGGAGCCTGTCGACCCTCGCGAGCGCCGACGACCGGTTCGGCGGCCAGAGCCCGGTGGGCGTCGGCGTCGACTACGCGACGGGGGTCCGGCTCACCGGCGACCGCACCCTCTCGGGCGTCTTCGGTGACTCCTCCGTGGCCGTGATCGACCTCGAGAGCCTCGACTCGACCCACTCGTGGGTCGGCAGCCCCGCGACGCTGTCGGCCCGGCGGGTCGTCACCCACCTGATGACCGAGGGCACGACGTACGACCTCTCGACCCGCGTGATGACGCGCGGCGGCACCGCGCTGCCCCTCCCGACGGGTGCCGGGTGGACCGCGCCGGCCTCGCCGTCCCAGGTCGGCGGGACGGTCTTCCTCGGCGGCGGCGGGCTGCGGGAGGGGGTCGTGCGCCAGGTCGTCGCCGCCGCCCGGGCGGTCGACGGGTCGAAGACGGCGCGCCTCGTCGTCCTCGCGGCCGCCTCCGGCTCGACGAAGGAGGCCAACGCCTACGGCCAGGCCCTGAAGAAGGCGGGGTGGACCGGACAGGTCACGACCGTCGTCCACGGGACGAGCGCCTGGTCGGCCTCGGCGGTCTCCGGCGCCACCGCCGTCGTCGTCGTCGGAGACACCCCGCCCGCCCTCGCGCAGGCCATGGCCGACCCCGGCTACCGCAGCGTCGTCACGACCGCCGTGCGCCGGACCCCCGTCGTCCTCACCGACGGCGCGACCTCGGCCGTCCTCGGCTCGCGCTGGTCGGCCAAGGCGCGCCCCACCGCCTCGACGCTCGAGGACGAGGGCATCGCCGCGTACCGGGCCGACGACGCCCAGTGGCTGCCCGGCCTCGCGCTGGTGCGCGGCACGGTCGTCCCGCACCTCACCGACGACTTCCGCTGGGGTCGGCTCCAGGCCGGGGTCGCGGCGGCGCCGTCCGAGCTCGCCCTCGGCGTCGCGGCCGACTCGGCCCTCGTCCTGGCCCCGGGCGGCGCCCGTGTCGCCGGGGCGTCGGTCGTCGTCACCGACGGTCGCCAGGCCGCGACGTGGACCTCGGCCAACGGCGCCCTCGGCGCGTCGGGCGTCGTCCTCGACGTCTTCGGGTCCGGGGAGTCCGTGACCCGCTGAGCCGACGGGTGGCACGACCCCGGCCCTTGCGCCACCGCCGGGGTCGTGCCACGGTCGAGGGGTGGGGACCGCACGGTCCCTCGACGACGGAGACGTCAACCGCCGCACCGCCCTTGGCGTGACCGCCGCCGCGAGCAGCATCGCGATCGGAGGAAGTCCCATGGCCGGTTCCCGGGTCGTCGTCGGGGTCGACGGGTCCCCCCTCTCCGTGGCCGCGGTCGGCCACGCCGCCCGCCTCGCCGCCGCCCGAGGGCTCGACCTCGTCGTCCTCCACGCGTTCGCCGCCGACCTGCCGATGCTCGGCTTCGGCGGCGGTGCCGACCGCGGCGAGGTCGACGCGCACGCCCAGCGGCTGCTCGCCGCGGGAGTGGCACGCGCCCACGCCGTCGACCCCGGCCTCACCGTGACCACCCTCGTGCGCGACGGGTTCGCGAGCCAGGCACTCGTCGACGCGTCACGGACGGCGGCGCTGGTCGTCGTCGGGGCCCGGGGGCACGGGGTGCTCAGCCGGGCGAGCGTCGGAGCCGTCGCGATGCAGGTCGTGACGCACGCACGCTGCCCCGTCCTCGTCGTCGGGCACGAGACCGCGTCGGGCTCGGACGGGGGCCGGGTCGTCGTCGGCGTCGACGGCTCCAAGGCCTCGCTCAAGGCCCTGGGAGCCGCCTTCGACGAGGCGGCCCGCACCCGGGCCTCCCTCGACGTCGTCCACGCCTGGCAGCCGCGGGGCGCCGGTGACCCGACCCTGTCGGCCTCGTCGAGCTGGAGCAGCTACGAGGCCGAGCTCGAGGCCTCCGTCGAGGCCGCCCTCGGCTCCCGCCGCACCGAGCACCCCGACGTCAAGGTCGAGCAGGAGGTCGTGCGCGGTGACCCGGCCAAGGCCCTCGTCGACCGCAGCGAGGGCGCGTCGCTCGTCGTCGTGGGCAGCCGAGGCTCGGGCGGGTTCGAGGGGCTCCACGTGGGGTCGACCGCGCTGCAGCTCATGGGCCGCAGCCACGCCCCCATCCTCGTCGTGCGCTGAGGAGCCGGGCTCAGCCGTCGAGCAGCTCGGTGGCGCCGAGCTGGTCGAGGACGAACGCCCACTCCCACGCGATCTGCTCCCACGCCGCGTACCGGCCGCTGCGTCCACCGTGCCCGGCGGACATCTCGGTGCGCAGGAGGACGGGGCGCGTCTCGGGGTCGCTCGTGACGACCTCGCGCAGCCGGGTCACCCACTTGGCCGGCTCGGTGACGTAGACGCGCGTGTCGTGCAGGCTCGAGGTCGCGAGGACAGCCGGGTAGTCGGCGGCTCGGACGTTCTCGTAGGGCGCGTAGGCCTTCATCGTCGCGTACGTCTGGGGGTCGGCCAGCGGGTTGCCCCACTCCTCCCACTCCCCCACCGTGAGGGGCAGGTCGGGCTGGAGGATCGTCGTCAGCGCGTCGACGAACGGGACGGCGGCGTGCGCCACCCGGAACCGCTCGGGTCCGAGGTTCAGCACCGCCCCGACGAGCAGCCCTCCGGCAGAACCGCCTTCGAGTCCCATCCGGTCAGGGGCGACCCACCCGGTGGCGACGAGGTGGTCGACCGCGGCGAGGGTGTCGGTGAAGGTGTTCGGCTTGGCGAGGAGCTTGCCGTCGTCGTACCACCGTCGCCCCATCTCACCGCCGCCGCGCACGTGGGCGACCGCGAAGACGACGCCGCGGTCGAGCAGGCTGAGCCGCGCGACCGAGAAGTACGGGTCGGAGGAGATCTCGTAGGAGCCGTAGGCGGTGACGATGCCGGGGTTGGTGCCGTCGGGCTCGACACCCACCCGGTGCACGACCGAGACGGGGACGAGGGTGCCGTCGGGCGCCGGCGCCCACTCGCGCGTCTCGGCGTAGTGGGCGGGGTCGAACCCCCCGAGGACCGGCTGCTGCTTGAGCAGCGTCCGCTCGCCGGTGGTGAGGTCGACGTCGAGGACCGAGCGCGGGGTGGTCCACGACTCGAGGACGACCTGGATGGCGCGCTGGTCGGGCTCGGGGTTGTCGCCGAGGCCGATGCTGTGGACCGGCTGGTCGACCGCGACGTCCCACGCGGGGCCGTGGCCGGACTCCTGCTCGGGGTCGCGCGGGAGGACGCGCAGTGCCGTGAGGCCACCGCTGCGCAGCGAGAGCACGGTCGCGGTGTCGAAGGCATCGACGGCGACGAACCGCTCGCCCTCGGCGGAGCGGAGCATCGGCACCCACTGCTCGTGGCTCGTCGCGTCGAGCGGCGCCCAGGCGAGGTCGGCGTCAGGGGTGTCGGTGTTGTGGACGACGAGGAGGCGGTCGCCGGCGGGCTCGACGTCGTACTCGACGCCGTCGCGGCGGGGGGCGACGACCCGCCACTCCCCCTCGGGGTCGTCGGCGTCGAGCAGGTGGACCTCGGACGTCGTCTTCGAGCCCAGGCCGAGGACCAGCCAGCGCTCGTCGCGGCTGGAGGACACGCCCATCCAGAACCGCTCGTCGTCCTCCTGGTGGACCAGGACGTCGTCGGCCGCGTCGCCGCCGACCCGGTGCCGCCACAGCTGGAAGGGACGCCAGGCATCGTCGACGCGGGTGTAGAAGACGAAGGACCCGTCCCGGCTCAGCTCGGCGCCGTAGCCGATGCCGGTGAGCGCGGTGTCGAGGACCTCGCCCGTCGCGACGACCCGCACGGTGAGGTCGAAGCGCTCGTCGCCGGCGGTGTCGACCGAGAAGGCGACGACGCGGTGGTCGTGGCTGACCGTGAGGGCGCCCATCGAGAAGAACTCGTGGTCGCCGGCCTCGACGTTGCCGTCGACGACGACCTGCTCGCCCGGCACGGTGTCGGCCTCGGGGTCCGGGCGAACGGCCGGGTCGGTGAGCGGTGCGCGCACCTGCGAGGCGTACTGCCGGCCCTCGACGGTGCGCGAGAAGTACCACCACGGCCCGCTCGCCACCGGGACCGAGAGGTCGGTCTCCTTGACTCGCCCGCGGATCTCCTCGAAGAGCGTGCGACGCAGCGCACCGAGGTGCTCGGTGCGCGCCTCGGCGTAGGCGTTCTCGGCCTCGAGGTGGGCGAGCAGGGCCGGGTCCTGAAGGTCCTTCATCCAGAAGTACGGGTCCTCGAACCGGTCTCCGTGGTGCTCGCGGACGTGGGGGCGGCGGTCGGCGGTCGGCGGGGTGGGGCTCGGCACACCGCCACCCTATGTCGCGCCCCGGCCGGTCGTCGGCGGGGACGCGGCGAGGGCCGCACCCCGGGTGGGGTGCGGCCCTCGCGTGTGTGGCGGGAGACGTGCTCGGTCAGAGGCCGGTGATGCGGTCGGCCGGCTTGGTGAGGCCGGGGTGGGACTCGAAGTACCCCACCAGGTTGGCGAGATCCTCCGGACCCCCCGTGAGGTTCGTCGCCTGCGTGAAGGCGCTGAAGCCGTCACCACCCTGGGCGAGGAAGCTCAGGGTGCCGATCCGGTAGCTCGTCGCGAGGTCGATCGGGACCCCGTTGAGCTTCATCGAACCGGCGACGACCTTGGAGCCCTGCGGCGCCGCTGCGTCCCAGGTGTAGGTGAATCCGTTGCTGACGCAGAGCGACAGGGTGCTGGCTGCACCCGCCGGGCTGACGCGGTACTGCTGCTCAAGGACCGCCTTGAGCTGGGCGCCCGTCATGGTGACGGTGTTGAGGAGGTTGCCGAAGGGCGCGATGTCGAAGGACTCGGCATAGGTGATCTGGCCCGGCTGCTCCCCGTACTTCGGCGCCAACGGGAGGCTGGCCCTGACGCCTCCGACGTTCATGAGGGCGATCTGGGCCCCGCCGTTGGCTCCGGAGGTGCCCCAGAGGATCGCGTCCGCGACGAGGGCGCCCATGGGGGTCTCGATCGCTCGGTTCGACCGGGGGTCGGAGTGACCGATGATGTCCTCGACGTGGGTACCCACAACGCGCTTCGCGAGGGGGTCGCTGAGCGTCTTCCACTTGGCGATGATGTCGCTGAGCACCGGGTCGGCGGTCGTTCGGGTGACCAGGTGGTTGGTGACGGACGTCGCGGCGCGGTCGACCTCACCGGTAAAGCGGTCGATCTTCAGGGTCGACTCGGTGACGACCCGACCGTAGTCGGCGGCCGACGTGACGTACCGAGGGTTGCCGGCAGGGTCGGGGATGTTGCAGACGTAGGGGTTGTGGGTGTGGCCCGTGACGATCTGGTCGATCTTGGGGCTGAAGGCCTTGGCCATGGTGGCAATGGGCTCGGAGATGCCGACACACGAGTTGTACACGCCCGCGTTGGCGCCTCCCTCGTGCATGAGGACGACGATGGCGTTGACGCCCTGGGACGTGAGCTTCGCGGCTTCGGCGTTGGCCGTCTCGACCTCGTCCTTGAAGGTCACGCTGGCGATACCCGCCGGGCTCACCAACAGGTCGGTGCCCTCGAGGGTCATGCCGATGAAGCCCACCTTGACGCCTGCGACGTTCTTGACGTACGTGCCCGGCAAGAGCGTGCCGCTGCCGTCCTTCTTCTCGACGTTGGCCGCCAGCCACGGGAAGTCGGCGCCGGCGTAGGGCGCGTCGGGGAAGTAGCAGCCGTCCTTGGGGTGGCAACCCCCGTTCTGCATACGGAGAAGCTCGGTCGTGCCCTCGTCGAACTCGTGGTTGCCCACGCTGCTGACATCCAGACCCATTGCGTTGAGCGACTCGACCGAGGGCTCGTCGTGGAACAGGCCGGAGAGGAAGGTGGACCCACCGATGAGGTCACCTGCTGCGACGGTCAGGCTGCGGCCGTCTCCCACCTTGTCGCGCAGCTCGGTGAGCTTGCTGGACAGGTACTCCGCGCCCCCGACCGGCGTCTGGGACGGGTCGTGAACCGTGGAGAGCGGGGGGTCAGTGGCCTCGAGGTGGCCGTGGTAGTCGTTGAACGACAGCAGCTGCACGGTCTGCAGGCTCGGCTTCTTGGCCGGCTTGGGACCCGGAGCCGCGACGGCGGGCGTTCCCGCGACGACGGCCGCGATCGCGACGCCCGCGATACCGGCGCCGAGGACGCGCCGATGCATTCTGGTCATGTGTCTCTCCTAGGTGGGGTCAGGCGCGGCCCACCCTAGGCGGTGCCCTCGCCCGGAGGAAGGGTGCGAAACACCCGAATTCGCGGCCCCGCACCGTCGTGACCTGCCAGTGGGCGCCGGGCGGGTCAGGTGAGGCAGCGGGGACCGAGGAGGACCTTGAGGTCGCCGAAGAGGGACTCGGTGGCGTTGACCCGGTAGGCGGGGTCGAGCCGGATCTCGACCGACCGGCCCGGCTTGGTGAGGCGCAGGTGCACCTCGGTCGTGCCCGGGTGGTTGGTGAGGACGCCCTTGAGCTCCTCGATCCGCTGGCTCGTGGCCCGCACGGTCTCCATCGTCACGACGACCGGCCCCCGGGGGCCCTCGCTGACGTCGGGGAGGGTGAGCTCCTGGGCGTAGATCGACACCGAGTCGTCGCGCCGGTTGACCTTGCCGCGCACGACCGCGACCGTGTCCTGCTGGAGCATCGGCCCGACCGCCATGTACGAGCTCGGGAAGAACAGGCACTCGATCGAGCCCGCGAGGTCCTCGACCGTCGCGATCGCCCAGAGGTCGCCCTTCTTGGTCCGCTTGACCTGCAGGCCGGTGATGAGGCCGGCGATGGTGACCATCGAGCCCTCGGGCCGCCCGCCCTCGTCGGCGGTGAGCGCCGCGATCTGCGTGTCGGCGTGGGCCTGGAGGACGTGCTCGACCCCGAAGAGCGGGTGGTCGGAGACGTAGAGGCCGAGCATCTCGCGCTCGAAGGACAGCAGCGTCGACTTGTCCCACTCGACCCCCGGGACGGCCGCCAGCCCCATGAGGTCGCCGGCTCCGGCGTCGGCGCCGTCGTCGCCGAACGAGCCGAAGAGGCTGTCCTGCCCGATGGCCTCCTGGCGCTTGACCGCGACGAACGCGTCGACGTACTCCTCGTGGACGCGGATCAGGCCCATCCGCGTCTCGGCGAGGCCGTCGAAGGCGCCGCCCTTGATGAGCGACTCGATGGTGCGCTTGTTGCACACGACGGCGGGGACCTTCGACATGAAGTCGCGGAAGGAGGTGAAGCGACCCTTCGCCTCGCGCGCGGCGACGATGGCCTCGACGACGTTCTGCCCCACGTTGCGAATGGCGTTGAGCCCGAACCGGATGTCGGTGCCGACCGCCGCGAACGGCCCGATCGAGTCGTTGACGTCGGGGGGCAGGACCTTGATGCCCATCCGCCGGCACTCGCCGAGGTAGAGGGCCGACTTGTCCTTGTCGTCGCCGACGCTGGTGAGCAGCGCGGCCATGTACTCGGCGGGGTAGTTCGCCTTGAGGTAGCCGGTCCAGTACGAGACGAGGCCGTAGGCGGCGGTGTGCGCCTTGTTGAACGCGTAGTCGGAGAAGGGGACGAGCACGCCCCACAGCGCGGCGATCGAGGCCTCGTTGAAGCCCTTGGCCTTCATCCCCTCGGAGAACGGGACGTACTCCTTGTCGAGGACCTCCTTCTTCTTCTTGCCCATCGCGCGACGGAGGAGGTCGGCGTTGCCGAGGGTGTAGCCCGCGAGCTTCTGGGCGATCTCCATGACCTGCTCCTGGTAGATCACCAGGCCGTGGGTCGTGCCGAGAATCGGGCCGAGCGCCTCGATCATCTCGGGCTGGAGCTTGCCCTCGAGCTGGGGGTCGAGGGGGGTCAGCGCCTGCTTGCCGTTCTTGCGCAGCGCGAAGTTCGTGTGCGCGTTGACGCCCATCGGGCCGGGGCGGTAGAGCGCGAGCGCCGCCGAGATGTCCTCGAAGTTGTCGGGCTGCATCAGCTTGAGCAGGGTGCGCATGCCGCCGCCGTCGAGCTGGAAGACGCCGAGGGTGTCGCCGCGGGCCAGGAGGTCGTAGGTGGGCTTGTCGGTCATGTCCTTGGACAGCGCGTCGAGGTCGATGACCTCGGACCGGTTGGTCTGCACGTTGGCGATGGCGTCGTCGAGGATGGTGAGGTTGCGCAGGCCGAGGAAGTCCATCTTCACCAGGCCGAGCGCCTCGCAGCTCGGGTAGTCGAACTGGGTGATGACCTGGCCGTCCTGGAGCCGCCGCATGATCGGGATGACGTCGATGAGCGGCTCGCTGCTCATGATGACGCCGGCGGCGTGCACGCCCCACTGGCGCTTGAGCCCCTCGAGCCCCTTGGCGGTCTCGACGACCTCCTGGAGGTGGGTCTCGGTGGCGACGAGCTCGCGGAACTCCTTGCCCTCGCCGTGGCGGGGGTGCGTGGGGTCGTAGATCCCCGAGAGCGGGACGCCCTTGCCCATGACGTCGGGCGGCATCGCCTTCGTCAGCTGCTCCCCGACGGCGAACGGGTGCCCCATGACCCGCGCGGCGTCCTTGACCGCCTGCTTGGCCTTGATGGTGCCGTAGGTGACGATCTGCGCGACGCGCTCGCTGCCGTACTTCTCGGTGACGTAGCGGATGACCTCGCCGCGCCGGCGCTCGTCGAAGTCGACGTCGAAGTCGGGGAGCGAGGGGCGCTCGGGGTTGAGGAAGCGCTCGAAGATCAGGCCGTGCGGGACGGGGTCGAGGTCGGTGATCTTCATCGCGTAGGCGCACATCGACCCGGCACCCGACCCGCGACCCGGGCCGACCCGGATGCCGTTGTCCTTGGCCCAGGTGATGAAGTCGGCGACGACGAGGAAGTACCCGGCGTACCCCTTGGTGACGATGACGTTCGTCTCGAACTCCGCCTGCTTCTGGGCGTAGTCGGGGATGCCCTCGGGAAAGCGCTCGCGCAGGCCGCGCTGGACCTCCTTGACGAACCAGCTCTCCTCGTTCTCCCCGGTGGGGCAGGGGAAGCGGGGCATGTATCGCCCCTCGTCCTCGGTGAAGGAGATGTCGCACATCTCGGCGATGAGGAGGGTGTTGTCGCAGGCCTCGGGCAGCTCGCGCCAGGTGTGGCGCATCTCGGCGGGGCTCTTGAGGTAGAAGTCGTCGGCGTCGAACTTGAACCGGTTGGGGTCCATCATCGTCGAGCCCGACTGCACGCACAGCAGCGCGGAGTGCGCCTTGGCGTCCTCGGGGCTCGTGTAGTGCAGGTCGTTGGTGGCGACGAGGGGCAGCCCGAGCTCGCGGGCCAGGCGCAGGAGGTCCTTCTGGACGCGGCGCTCGATGTCGAGGCCGTGGTCCATCAGCTCGCAGAAGAAGTTCTCGGCGCCGAAGAGGTCGCGCAGGTCGGAGGCCGCCTGCTTGGCCTGCTCGTACTGGCCGAGGCGGATCCGGGTCTGGATCTCGCCCGACGGGCAGCCGGTCGTGGCGATGAGGCCCTTGCCGTAGCGGTCGAGGAGCTCGCGGTCGACGCGGGGCCACTTGGCGTAGACCTGGTCGAGCGAGGCCTGGCTGTCCATCCGGAACAGGTTGTGCAGGCCGACGTTGTCGCGGGCCAGGAGGGTCATGTGGGTGTAGGCGCCCGAGCCAGAGACGTCGTCGCCGGGACGGGTGCGCTCGTCGCCCCACTTGACGCGGGTCTTGTCGGTGCGGTGGGTGCCGGGGGTGACGTAGGCCTCGACGCCGATGATCGGCTTGACCCCCGTGCCCTGCGCCTTCTTCCAGAACTCGTAGGCCCCGAAGACGTACCCGTGGTCGGTCGTGGCGAGGGCCGGCATCCCCATCTCGGCCGCCCGGGTGAACAGGTCGCCGATGCGGGCCGCGCCGTCGAGCATCGAGTACTCGGTGTGGACGTGGAGGTGGACGAACGAGTCCGAGCCCTTCGGCGTGCTGGTCGTCGGGGCGGGGCTCGGAGCGTTCGGGGAGGACATCGCCGACCATCCTAGGTCGGCCCGGGGACACCCCTCGGCGTGTCGGGGCCGTGTCGCGTCGCCCATCGAGCCCCACCCGTCACAGCGCCCCGACGGCGGTCGGTCGACGCCCCGTCGCGCCCCGCCCGGGAGCCCGAATGTCACCGAACCTCCGCCGTGTCACCCGATATCGGGGGTCCAGGCGGAGGTTCGGTGACATGTGGCCGCCGGTGGGCGGACCGGAGCGTCAGAGGCGGTCGAGGGCCTCGCGCAGGTCCTGCGGGTAGCCGCTCTCGAAGGTGACCCACTCCCCCGAGCCGGGGTGCTCGAAGCCGAGCCCGACCGCGTGCAGCCACTGCCGCTCCAGGCCGAGCCGCGACGCCAGGGTGGGGTCGGCGCCATAGGTGAGGTCGCCGACGCAGGGGTGGCGCACCGCGGCCATGTGGACGCGGATCTGGTGGGTGCGCCCGGTCTCGAGGCGGATCTCGAGCAGGCTCGCGTGCCGGAACGCCTCGAGCAGCTCGTAGTGGGTGACGGCGTGCTTGCCCGAGTCCATGACGGCGAACTTGTAGTCGTGCCCGGGGTGGCGGCCGATGGGGGCGTCGATGGTGCCGACGAGCGGGTCGGGCAGGCCCTGGACGAGCGTGTGGTACGTCTTGTCGACCCGGCGCTCCTTGAAGGCGCGCTTGAGCACGGAGTACCCGCGCTCGCTCTTGCAGACGACCATGAGGCCCGAGGTCCCGACGTCGAGGCGCGAGACGATCCCCTGCCGCTCGCTCGCCCCGCTGGTCGAGATGCGGTAGCCGGCGGCCTTGAGCCCGGCGAGGACGTTGGGCCCGGTCCAGCCGACGCTCGGGTGGGCCGCGACGCCGACGGGCTTGTCGACGACGACGATGTCGTCGTCGTCGTGGACGACGCTCATCCCCGGGACGGGCTCGGCGACGACCTCGAGGACGGGCCCGGCCGGACCGGTCGGCAAGGTGACCTCGAGCATGTCGCCGGCGCTGACCCGGTGGCTCTTGCCGACGCTGGCCGCGTTGACGCTGACCCCGCCGTCGGCGGCGAGGTCGGCGGCCCGGGTGCGGGACAGGCCGAACAGCCGCGCGATGGCGGCGTCGACCCGCTCCCCCTCGAGGCCGTCGGGGACGAGGACGGTGCGCGCGTCAGTCATCGGCGTGCTCGGGGTGGTGGACCGGCCCGGCGATGGAGGTGCCGCGGTAGGTGAGGACCATGATGAGCCCGGCCGCGACGACGATGGCGATGTCGGCGACGTTGCCGACGAACCAGTCGAAGTAGGCGATGAAGTCGACGACGTGGCCGCGACCGGGACCCGGTGCCCGGAAGAAGCGGTCGACGAGGTTGCCCACCGCGCCACCGAGGAGCAGCCCGAGGGCGACCGCCCACGGCATGTTCCCCACCTTGCGGGCGCCGACGACGACCCAGCCGAGGATGGCGAGGGAGACCACGGTGAGGATCCACGTGCTGCCGTCGCCGATGGAGAAGGCGGCTCCGGGGTTGCGCAGGACGCTCAGGCGGATCCACGACCCGACGAGCTCGACGGGCTCCCCCGGCGTGAGGGCCGACAGGGCCCAGGCCTTGGTCGCCTGGTCGGCGAGAAGGGTGGCCCCGGCGAGGCCGAGGAGGACGGCGTACAGCCGCCGCCGGCCTCCGGTGGGGGCCGGGGCCGGCGTGGGCACTGTGGGGTGGTCCGCGATCAGCGGCGCTCCTGCTTCATCTTGCATGGCATGCACAGGGTCGCACGAGGAGCCGCCTGGAGCCTAAGCTTGCCGATCGGGTTGCCACAGGACTCGCAGATCCCGTAGCTGCCGTCCTCGAGCCGCTCGAGCGCGTGCTCGGTCTGCTCGAGCATCTCGCGGGCGTTGTTCGCCAGGGAGATCTCCTGCTCACGCTCGTAGGTCTTGGCCCCGGCGTCGGCCTGGTCGTCGCCGGCCCCGTCGCCCGAGTCACGCATCAGCCCGACGAGGTCGCTCTCGGCGACGGAGATCTCCCCGCGCAGCTGCTCGATGTCGTGCTCGAGCTCGGCGCGCACGCCCGCGAGCTCCTTGGCCGTCCACGGCGACTCGTCCTCGCGCACGCGCAGGGCCGACGGCCTGGTCGTCGCCTTGGCCGCCGGGGCCTTCTTCGCCGGGGCGGCCCTGGTGGCCGGGGCCTTCTTCGCCGGAGCAGTCTTGGTCACTGGAGCCTTCGTCGCCGCCGGGGCCTTCTTCGCCGGGGCAGCCGTGGCCGCGGGCGCCTTCTTGGCCGGAACCTTCTTCGCCGGGGCAGCCGTGGCCGCGGGCACCTTCGTGGCCGGAGCCTTCTGCGCCGGAGCAGCCTTCGAGGCCGGCGCCTTCTTCGCTGCGGGCGCCTTCTTGGCCGATGCCTTCGTCGCCGGCGCGGCCTTCTTCGCCGAAGGCGCCTTCTTGGCCGGCGCGGCCTTCGTGGCCGATGCCTTCGTCGCCGGCGCGGCCTTCTTCGCCGCAGGCGCCTTCTTGGCCGGCGCGGCCTTCGTGTCCGGAGCCTTCTTCGCCGGCGCGGCCTTCGTGGCCGCAGGACCCTTCTTCGCCGGAGCCTTCTTGGCCGGAGCAGCCTTCGTCGCCGGTGCGGCCTTCTTCGCCGCAGGCGCCTTCTTCGACGCAGGCGCCTTCTTCGCCGGAGGTGCCTTCTTCGCCGGCGCGGCCTTCGTCGCCGGTGCGGCCTTCGAGGCAGGAGCCTTCTTCGCGGGCGCAGGCTTCGCCGGCTTCTTCGTGGCCGGGGTGGCCTTCGTCGCGGCAGCCGTGGTGGTGGTCGTGGCCGACGTTCCCGCCGTCCCCCCAACCGCTCGGCGCGCGGTCGCCGCGGCTCGAGCCCCCACCTGCTTCGCCGCGGACAGTGCGGCCTTGACCATGAGTGACCTCTGTTCCAGGTGATCCGGCGGGCCCCGTCGGCCCGACCGTGCGCCGAGGATATGCCCCGCACCTACCCTTCTCAATCCTGAAACACCGTCCGGGACGCGCGATGTCGGCCACACGACGAAGGGCCCGGCCGTCGTGGCCGGGCCCTTCGTCGTGACGGGGTGTCAGCCCTGTCGCTCGTGCTGCGGCTCGGCGGCCGCTTGCTCCTCGCCCTCGGCGCCGTCGTCGACCGGGTCGACCGCGACGTTCTTCAGCTCGGAGAGCTGACCCTGGATGTAGGTGTGCAGGCGCTGACGGTAGTCGCGCTCGAAGCCCTGCAGCTCCTCGATCTTGCGCTCGAGCAGGCCGCGCTGGCGCCCGAGCTCCTCGAGGATCGTGGCCTTCTTCTGCTGCGCCTCGGCGACCATGCCCGTCGAGCGCTCGCGCGCCTCGGTGAGCATCTCGTCGCGCTTGGTCGTCGCGGCGCCGAGCATCTCGTCGCGCTGCGACGTCGCCGTCGAGAGCATCTCGTCGCGCTGCGCGGTGCCCGTGGAGACGAGCTCCTCGTGCTGCGCCGTGCCCGTCGAGATGAGCTCGTCGTGCTTGGCCTGCGCCGTGCTGATGAGCTCGTCGTGACGGGCCTGCGCCGTCGAGATGAGCTCGTCGTGACGGGCCTGCCCCTCGGTGACCAGCTCGTCGCGGCGGGACTCACCGGCGGCGACGTGCTCGTCGTGGAGGCGCTGCGCGAGGGCGATGACGCCCGCGGCGCTGGCGCCACCCCCCGCACCGGCGAGTGCGGCGGCCGGGAGGGTGCCGCCCTCGGACTCGGCGGGGGCGTTCTGCTTCGCGGCGGCGGCCTCGCGCTCGGCCTGCTCGGCGCGCTGCTCGGCGGCGGCGACCTTCTCCTGCGCCTCGCGCTCGAGCTCCTGGAGGCGCGCCTGGAGGGTCGCGACCTCCTCGCCGGCGGCGGCGCCGGCCTCGTCGCGCGCGGCGACGAGGGTGGCCTGCTCCTGCTGGCGCTCGGCCTCGATCGCGGCCAGCTGCGAGCGGCTCTCGCCGAGGTGGCCCTCGAGCTCGCGGACGCGGGTCTCGAGCTCACCGGTGCGCTGCTCGAGCTCGGCCGACTGCTGCTCGAGCTCGGCGGCGCGGGCCTTGGCCTCGCTCGCCTGCTGCTCGAGCTCGGCGTTGCGGTGCTCGAGCTGGCCGACCTTGCCCTGGAGCTCGGCGTTGCGGCCCTCGACGTCGCCGGCCTTGCCCTCGAACTCGCCGAGGCGGGCGGTCAGCTCGCTGCGGGTGCCCTCGAGGTCGGAGACCTTCGTCGCGAGGTCGCTGCGGGTGCCCTCGAGGTCGGCGACGCGCGCCGCGAGGGTGGCGTTCTTGGAGCGCAGCTCCTCGAGCTCCTTGGCCGAGGCCTCGGAGACGGCGCCGCCCGCGACCGGGGCCGCGCTGGTGGCGCCCCCGCCGCTGGAGATCTCGCCGCGCAGGTCCTCGGACTCCTTGGACATGCGCCGCATCTCGGCGACGATGTCGTCGAGGAAGTCGTCGACCTCGCGCTCGTCGTACCCACGTCGGAACTGGGTCTGGGTGAACGTCTTGTTGAGGACGTCCTCGGGCGTGAGAGCCATGGGTCTACTCCTGTGGGTGGCAGGCGGGACATTCCGGATCCCGACCGCGCGGGTCTCGTGCGCGCGACGGGTGGTCGAAGCCGCCAGCCTAGTCGATTCCGGTGCTGGCGTGACAGGTGGTGCGTGCCCGCGATCGGTCCCCGGACGACGGGGTCGCGCCCGGCCGGGCTCCCCGAGACGGGGGTCGGCGCGCCCGGCGGCTCAGAGCAGGACGTAGACGATGTAGACGGCGAAGAAGAGCACCATGAACGACAGGTCGACCGAGACCCCTCCGAGGCGCAGCGGCGGGATGACCTTGCGCAGCAGCCGCAGCGGCGGCTCGGTCAGGGTGTAGATGGGCTCGGCGACCACCAGGGCGGCGCCGCGCGGCCGCCACTCCCTCGCGAAGATCCGGATCCAGTCGAAGACGAGCCGGCCGACGAGCACGAGGAGGTAGAGGAAGACGACGAAGCGCAGGACCGCGAGCACGGCGTTCATGACCGACAGTGTGGCTGACGCGTCCTCGACCCGAGCGTGCCGGGGTCAGCTCTGGTTGAACACACCGCGGCCCGCGGGGGCCAGGACGTCCTCGGCGTTGACCTCGACGGTCTCGGGTGAGAGGAGGAACACCTTGGAGGTGACCCGCTCGATCGAGCCGCGCAGGCCGAACACGAGCCCGGCCGCGAAGTCGACGAGACGCTTGGCGTCGGCGTCGCTCATGTCGGTGAGGTTCATGATGACCGGGACGCCGTCGCGGAAGTTCTCGCCGATCGTCTTGGCCTCGTTGTACGTGCGCGGGTGGATCGTCGTGATCCGCGAGATGCCGACGGCCTCGGCCGAGCGGACGACGTGGGCCACCGGCTGGCGGGTGTGCAGCGGCGTGACCTCGGCCCCGCGGTGCTGCTCGTGCGACTCGTCGGCCTCGGTGGGCTCGTCGTAGCCCTCGTAGTACTCGTCGTCGTAGCGACCCTGGTCCTCGGCGAGGCCCAGGTAGACCATCGTCTTGCGCAGCGCGCCTGCCATTGAGTGCTCCTCGGTCGTCGGCTCCGCCTCTCCGGCGCCGCCTGTTCGTGACCGAAGTTACCGGTGTGGCTGCCGAGTTCCGAGGATTGCCGATCCGACACGCAGGTGTGTCGCCCCGGAGGCGACGGCGGCCTCGAGGTCGCCGCTCATCCCCGCCGACACCCAGCCGGCGTCGGGGTGGTCGGCCCGCAGGGCGCGCGAGACCGCCAGCAGCCGGTCGAAGGCCGGCCGCGGGTCGGCCCCGAGGGGGGCCACGGCCATGAGCCCGCGCAGCCGCAGCGTGGGCTCCCCCGCCACGAGCTCGGCCAGCGCCGGGACCCCCGCGGGCGCGACGCCCCCGCGACCCTCGGCCTCGTCGAGCGAGACCTGGAGGGTGACGTCGAGGACGCGCCGGGCCGCCTCCGCGCCCCGTGCGAGGGCCCGCGCGACCTTGGCCCGGTCGACGGACTGCACGACGTCGGCGTAGCGCGCCACCGACGCGGCCTTGTTGCTCTGCAGCTGGCCGATGAAGTGGACCGTGAGCCGGTCGCGGTCGCGGACCTCGGCGCACTTGGCGGCGGCCTCCTGGTCGCGGTTCTCGCCGATGTCGGTGACGCCGAGGCCGGCGAGGAGGTCGACGTCACTCGCGGGGAAGAGCTTCGTGACGACGACGAGGCGCGGGTCGTCGTCGCGGCCGGCGCCCTCACGGGCGCGGGCGATGCGGGCGCGGACGGCGTCGAGGGCGGCGGCCAGCTCGTCGCGCCGCGCGGCCGGCTCGGTCACGACGCCACCCGGGCGACGACCCCGGCGAACCGGCCGGTCGTCCCGTCGCGCCGGTACGAGTAGAGGTCGTCCCGCTCGCGGGAGCACCCGGGAACCCACCGCACCGGGACACCGGCGGCGTGCAGCTGCGCGACGACGCCGGCCGCGACGTCGACGGCCGGGGTGCCGGTCCACGACACCGTGGCGCTCACCGGCTCGACCTTCGCTGCGGCAGAACGCATCTCGACAGGCACCTCATAGCAGCGACCGCACACCGAGGGCCCGACGACCGCATCGACCTCTCCCGCGTCGAGCTCGGCCATGACCTCGAGGGTGCGAGGGACGACGCCCGCGACCATCCCGGGACGTCCGGCGTGGACGGCGGCGACGACCCCGCCGGTGCCCGACAGCAGGACGGGGACGCAGTCGGCGACGAGGACGGCGAGGGCGAGCTCGCTCGACCTCGTGACGACGCCGTCGCAGCGGGGCGGCACGTCGGGCACGTCGTCGAGCACGACGACCTCGGCCCCGTGGCACTGGTCCATGTAGACGACGCGACGACCGACCCGCTCCCCCAGCAGGCGCCGGTTCTCGGCGACCGCGGCGGGGTCGTCCTCGACGTGGGCTCCGAGGTTGAGCCCGGACCACCGGCCGGTGCTCACGCCCGCGGAGCGGTCGGTGACCGCCCGGAGGACTCCGGAGCGGGTCTCCTGCCAGGCGAACACGGGTCCACCGTAGACGCGCGAGGGGCGGGCCGGATGGACCGGCCCGCCCCTGCTGACGTCGAGGTCGTCGACGACGTCGTGCCCGCTACTTGAGGAAGTCCGGCACGTCGAGGTCGTCGTTCTCGTCGAAGGTCACCGTGCGCGGCGGGGTCTGCGCCTGGCGCACCGGCTCGACCGGGGCGTGGGTGCGCTCGGTCTGCACCGCGGCGTCCTCGCCGTTGTGGGCGTGCGCCGGCACCGGCTCGTGGCGCGGCGCCGGGGCCTCGACCGCGGGAGCGGCCGGGGCGGGCGCCGGGGTGGCCGGCACGGCCGGGGCGGACGCGGCCGGGGCCGGGGCCGGACGGCCCTGGATCGTGCCGAGCGCCCGGTTGTCGGCCCGGTGGAGCGGGGCCCCGCCGTCGAAGCCGGCGGCGATGACCGTGACCCGCACCTCGTCGCCGAGCGCGTCGTCGATGACCGCACCGAAGATGATGTTCGCCTCGGGGTGCGCGGCCTCCTGGACGAGGCGCGCGGCCTCGTTGATCTCGAACAGGCCGAGGTCGCTGCCGCCCTGGATGGAGAGCAGGACGCCGTGGGCGCCGTCGATGCTCGCCTCGAGGAGCGGGCTGGAGATCGCGAGCTCGGCGGCCTGCACCGCGCGGTCCTCGCCGCGGGCCGACCCGATGCCCATGAGCGCGGAGCCGGCTCCCTGCATCACCGACTTGACGTCGGCGAAGTCGAGGTTGATCAGGCCCGGCGTCGTGATGAGGTCGGTGATGCCCTGGACACCCGAGAGCAGGACCTGGTCGGCGGAGCGGAACGCGTCGAGCATCGAGACGCCGCGGTCGCTGATCGAGAGCAGCCGGTCGTTCGGGATGACGATGAGGGTGTCGACCTCCTCGCGCAGTGCGGCGATGCCGGTCTCGGCCTGGTTGGCGCGCCGGCGGCCCTCGAAGGTGAAGGGGCGGGTGACGACGCCGATGGTGAGGGCGCCGAGGCCCTTGGCGATCCGGGCGACGACGGGCGCGCCACCGGTGCCGGTGCCACCACCCTCGCCGGCGGTGACGAAGACCATGTCGGCCCCCTTGAGGACCTCCTCGATCTCCTCGGCGTGGTCCTCGGCGGCCTTCTTGCCGACCTCGGGGTCGGCGCCGGCGCCGAGCCCTCGGGTGAGCTCGCGTCCGACGTCGAGCTTGACGTCGGCGTCGCTCATGAGGAGGGCCTGTGCGTCGGTGTTGACGGCGATGAACTCGACCCCCTTGAGGCCGACCTCGATCATCCGGTTGATGGCGTTGACACCGCCGCCGCCGATGCCGACGACCTTGATGACGGCGAGGTAGTTCTGGGGTGCTGCCACGAGACGGGCCTTCCACTGGATGGTGCTGCGTACGGTGCGGGCGGACTGTGGCTGAAAACTGTCAACATCTACTTGACGGTTACGGTTCGGTCACGGTTCGATGGGACGACGCTAGGTCGGGGGGAGGGGTCCGGCAACGACACCGGGGGCGTGTCGCGACATCCCCCGGAAGAATCCTGCCATGCGGTGACCCATGCGCCTCTCCCGCCCCCTGCGTCACACCCGTCACTCGCGTCACCGGCACCATCGCGGTGCTGCCGGCCGTCGAGGGTGGGGTCAGCGGGTCACGGGGGTGTCGGGCGCGCTGACGTCGATGACCTTGGCCTTCGTCGTCAGCAGGGCTCGCAGGATGGCGACCTTGCGCGGCGACTCCTCGCCGCTCCCCCACACGACGGTGCGGGTGCCGAGGGTGAACGTCACGAGGTCGGCGCTGCTCACGGTGACGGCGCGCACGTCGTCGGCGAGGTCGTGCGGCAGCGCGTCGAGGAGGGCGAGGGAGGACTGGAGCGCCTCGCGGGTCGTGCCCTTCGAGCCGGTCGCGGTGACGAGGGGGACGCCCGCCGGGGCCTTGGCCACCTCGCGGAAGGCGACGCCCTCGGCATCCACGACCTCAAGTCGACCCTGAGGGTTCTTCACCACGAGGGCGGCGGTGCGCGGGACGACCTCGACGGACAGGGTGCCCGGCCAGGCGCGGCGGACCGACACCTCGGCGACGGTGATCCGCTCGCGGACCCGGTCGGCGACGGCGTCGGTGTCGACGCGCGCCAGCGGGGTGCCGGTGGGGACCTCGACGAGCTCGGCGACGGCGGTGGCCTCCTCGCCCGTCACCCCCACGACCTCGACGTCACGCACCCCGAGCAGGGTGCTCCACCCGACCACCCAGGCGAGCCCGGCCACGACGGCGACGGCGAGCAGCCAGGTGAGGACGAGGCGCAGCGGTCGGCGGCGGTGGGACAGCGCGCGCTCGCGGAAGCGGTTGGCCGACGACGACGCCCCGGAGGGGGCGCGGTCGGGCGGTCGCCGCGTGGTGCCGAGGCTCATCGCGCCCCGCCTCCCTCGGTGAAATCGGTGGGATCGGTGGGATCGCTGGGCTGGGAGGAGTCGGAGGAGTCGGTGGGCCGCGACGAGCCGGCGGGCTCGGCGGAGTGCTCGGCCGACCTCGCGGCGAGCTCACGCAGGAGGAGCGGGCCGAGCCGGGTCACGTCGCCGGCGCCGACGGTGAGGACGAGGTCGCCCGGACGCGCCGCGGCGGCGACCTGCGAGACGGCGTCCTCGGCGGAGGCGCCGACGACGACGGTGCGCTCCCCCGGCAGGGCGCGCAGCGGGTCGCCGACCAGCGCCGAGCTGATGCCGTCCACCGGGGCCTCGCGGGCACCGTAGACGTCGAGGAGGACGACGTGGTCGGCCGGGGCCAGCGCCACGGCGAAGGCGTCGGCGAAGTCACGGGTGCGGCTGTAGAGGTGCGGTTGGAAGACCACCCGCAGGGCTCCCCCGCCCGCGCGCCGGACGATGGCCGCGGCGGTGCCGACGACCGCCGCCACCTTGGGGGCGTTGTGGGCGTAGTCGTCGACGACGGTGACGCCACCGACCTCGCCGCGGACCTCGAACCGCCGTCTCGCGCCGGTGAACCCGGCCAGCCCGGCGAGGACGGCGTCGGTGTCGGCACCGCACCCGTCGACGGCCGCGAGGAGGGCCCCGCAGGCGTCCAGGACGTTGTGCGCGCCGGGGACGAGGAGGTCGAGGGACAGCGTCCGGCCGTCGCGCGACAGGGTCGAGCGGGACCCGAGGCCGTCGGCCTCCGACGTCGTGACCCGGAGGTCGGCACCCTCGTCGAAGCCGTAGGTGACGACCCGGCGCCCGGACGCCCGTGCCCGGTCGGCGAGGGCGCGCGAGCCGGGGTCGTCGTGGCAGGCGACGAGGAGGCCCTCGGGGTCGACGGAGTCGGCGAAGCGCTCGTAGGCGGCGACGACGTTCTCGGCGGTGCCGTAGAAGTCGAGGTGGTCGGGCTGGACATTGGTCACGACCGCGACGTGCGGGCGGTAGGCGAGGAAGGAGCCGTCGCTCTCGTCGGCCTCGACGACGAACGCCGCTCCCCGGCCGAGGGCCGCGTTGGTGCCGAGCTGGGCGATCTCGGCTCCCGCGGCGTAGGAGGGCTCGGCCCCGGCGGCGTCGAGTCCGACGACGAGCATCGCGGTCGTCGTCGTCTTGCCGTTGGCCCCGGCGACGGCGACGCGGCGACGGTCTGCCATGAGGGCGGCGAGGGCCTGGGCGCGGTGGAGGACGAGGGCACCGGCGGCTCGTGCGGCGGCGACCTCGACGTTGTCGTCACGCACCGCCGAGGAGACGACGAGGGTGTCGGCGTCCTCGACGTGGGCGGCGTGGTGCCCGACGGCGACCGGGCCGGCCCCGGCCGCGCGCAGCGCCTCGAGCGCCGGTCCGTCGGCGGCGTCGGACCCCGACACGGGGACCCCGGCCTGGACGAGCAGCCGGGCCACGGCGGACATCCCGGCGCCGCCGATGGCGACGAGGTGGACCCGCCCGAGGTCGGCGACGGGAGGGACCGGGAGGGTGAAGTCGAAGCGCTCGTTGACGCCGTCCACGGCTCAGCGCCCCCCGGCGGCCGCGCGGCCGGACGCAGCCGCGGCGACGACGAGGTCGGCGAGCTTCTCGTCGCCGTCGCGCTCACCGACGGAGGCCGAGGCGGAGGCCATCGAGGCCAGGCGGGTCGCGTCGGTGGCGAGGGCGACGACGGCCGAGCGGACCCAGGCGGGGTCGACGGCGGCGTCCTCGACGAGGATCCCTCCGCCGGCCGCGATGACGGAGCGGGCGTTGAGGCGCTGTTCCCCGTTCCCGATGGGCAGCGGGACGTACACCGCCGGCAGCCCGACGGCGGTCAGCTCGCAGACGGTGTTGGCACCCGAGCGGGCGACGACGAGGTCGGCGGCGGCGTAGGCGAGGTCCATCCGGTCGCAGTACTCGAGGACGACGTAGGGCGTCCCCGACGGCCCCGCGGGGACGAAGGCCTTGCCGGTCCCGGTGACGTGGAGGACCTGGACACCGGCGGCCGAGAGGTCGGCCACCGCGCCGGCGAACGCGTCGTTGAGGCGCTGGGCGCCGAGCGACCCCCCGGTGACGAGGACGGTCGGGGCGTCGGTGAGCCCGAACCGTTCCCGCGCCTGGGCGCGCAGGGCGGCGCGGTCGAGGGTCGCGATCTCGCGGCGCAGCGGCATCCCGGTGACGGTGGCGTTCGGGAGGTGGGTGTCGGGGAAGGTGACGCCGACGCCGTGGGCCATCCGCGCCCCGAGCCGGTTCGCGAGCCCGGGCCTCGCGTTCTGCTCGTGGACGACGACCGGGACGCCCCGTCGGCGGGCGGCGAGGTAGGCCGGCGTGGAGACGTAGCCGCCGAAGCCGACGACGACCTCGGCGCCGGTGGAGACGACGGCCTCCTCGGCGGCGGCGATGGCCCGGCGCAGGTTCGAGGGCAGGCGCAGCAGGTCGCCGGACGGTCGGCGCGGGAACGGCACCTTGGGCACCTCGAGCAGGCGGTAGCCGCGCTCGGGCACGAGCCGGGCCTCGAGGCCGGCGGCGGTGCCCAGCGCCGCGACCTCGATGGCGGGGTCGCGGCGGCGCAGGCAGTCGGCGAGGGCCAGCAGCGGCGAGACGTGGCCGGCCGTGCCCCCACCCGCGAGCAGGACCGACCGGGGGCCGGCGGGGCTCACCGGCCCGACCTGCGCGACCGGGCGGCGACCGACGGGATGACGGCGAGGGATCGGCGCAGGGCCGACGAGCGCGCGGACAGCGCCTCGGCACAGCCGGGTTCGGACCGGGCGAAGGACATGAGGATGCCGAGCGCCAGCATCGTCGTGATGAGCGAGGACCCACCCGACGAGACGAGCGGCAGCGGGACGCCGATGACGGGTAGGAGGTTGATGACGGCGCCGATGTTGATGACGGCCTGGACGATGATCCACGTCATGATCCCGGCCGTCGCGATCCGGACGAAGAAGTCGTCGGTGCGCGTCACGAGGCGGTAGCAGGCCAGCGCCAGGCCGGCGAAGAGGAGGAGGACCGCGAGGGTGCCGGGCAGGCCGAGCTCCTCACCGATGATCGCGAAGATGAAGTCGTTGTGCGGCTCGGAGAGCAGGCCCCACTTCTCGCGGCTGGCGCCGAGGCCGAGGCCGAACCAGCCGCCGTCGGCGAGGGCGTACCGGCCGTGGATCGGCTGGCGCGCGGCGCCGAACTCGTTGGTGTCGCGACCGAGCCAGACGTCGAAGCGGCCGAGCCGGTTCGGGCTGGTGACGATGAAGGCGACGGCCATCAGCACGAAGGGCGCGCCCGCGAAACCGAACCAGCGCAGCGGGATGCCCGCCGCGAAGAGCACCCCCGCGACGATCGCACCGAGGATCATCACGGTGCCCAGGTCGTGGCCGAGGACGACCGCGCCGATGCTCACGGCCGCCAGGGGAACCAGGTAGGGCACGAGGACGTGGCTGAACGAGTGCAGGGCCTTGCGCTTGGCGGAGAGGATCAGGCCGCCCGACAGCACGAGCCCCAGCTTGATCACCTCGGAGGGTTGGACGGTGATCGGGCCGAGCTTGAGCCAGTTCTGGTTGCCGTTCACCGCGTGTCCGAGGGGGGTCAGCACGAGCAGCTGCAGGACGATCCCGAGTCCGAGCAGCGGCAGGGCGAGCCGCCGCCAGGCCTTCAGCGGCAGCCGCGAGGCGATGACGAGGGCGACGAGCCCCACGACCGCGAAGGCGGCCTGCTTGAGGAAGATCGAGTAGGCCGACGAGGTGTTCCCGATGGAGACGATCGAGGATGCCGACAGGACCATGATCAGCCCGAAGACGACGAGGGCGGCCGTGACGCAGACGAGCAGGTAGTACGTCGTGACGGGCGAGTCGAAGCGCGAGAGCCAGGACGTCATCCGTCCGCTCGGCCGGGCCACGCTCCGCGCCGGGGCGGTGGCGCTGCTCACGGGCTACTCCCCGGCGGCGAGCCGGTGGACCGCAGACACGAAGGCGTCACCGCGAGCGCCGTAGTCGGCGAACATGTCCATGGACGCCGCGGCGGGCGCGAGCAGCACGACGTCGCCCGCGTGGGCGAGCGCGAGGGCCTCCCTCACCACCTGGTCCATGGCTCCAGTGTCGGTACGGGCGACGTCGACGACCGGGACATCGGGCGCGTGTCGGGCCAGTGCCTCCGAAATGGCCGAACGGTCACGTCCGATGAGGACGACGCCGCGCAGGTGGTCGGCCGCGCCCCTGACGAGGTCGTCGACGTCGGCGCCCTTGAGCAGCCCGCCCGCGACCCACACGACGTGCTCGTAGGCGGCCAGGCTAGCCCGGGCGGCGTGGGGGTTGGTGGCCTTCGAGTCGTCGACCCAGCGCACCGCCGCGACCGTGCCGACCTCGGCGATCCGGTGCGGCTCGGGGACGAACGCGCGCAGCCCGTCGCGGACCGCGCCGGTCGGCACGCCGTGGGCCCGGGCGAGGGCCGCCGCGGCCAGCGCGTTGGCGACGAGGTGCGGTGCGGGTGCGGGCGCGTCGCCCCGCAGGTCGTCGAGGGTCGCGAGCTCGGCCGCCGAGGTGCGCCGCTCCTCGACGAAGGCCCGGTCGGCGAGGACGTCGTCGACCACTCCCAGCTGCGACAGGCCCGGGATCCCCAGGGTGAAGCCGATGGCGCGGCACCCCTCGCGGACGTCGGCGTCCTCGACGAGGCGCCGGGTCCACTCGTCCTCGACGTTGTAGACGCACGCGACCTCGGTGCCGGCGTAGACCTTGCCCTTGGCGCGGGCGTACTCCTCGAGCGAGCCGTGCCAGTCGACGTGGTCGGGCGCGATGTTGAGGCAGGCCGAGGCCCGCGGGACGATCGAGCTCGACCAGTGGAGCTGGAAGCTCGAGAGCTCGACGGCGATGACGTCGAACGGCTCGGGGTGCAGCACCGCCTCGAGGAGCGGCGTCCCGACGTTGCCGGCGCTCGTCGCGCGCAGCCCGGCGGCGCGCAGGATCGACGTCAGCATCTGCACCGTCGTCGTCTTGCCGTTGGTCCCCGTGACGGTGAGCCAGGGCGCTGCGCCCTCGCGCGTCCGCATCCGCCAGGCCAGCTCGACCTCGCCCCACACCGTCACGCCCGCGTCGGCCGCGGCGCGCAGCAAGGGCTGGTCGGGGCGCCATCCGGGCGAGGTGACGACGAGGTCCACGGGCGTCGGCGGGAGGCCGGCGACGGCCTCCTCGCCGTACGCCAGGCGGGCGCCGAGGATGTCGAGGATCCGGGCGCGCTCGGCCATGACCGAACCCTCGGCGGGCTCCCGGGCGTCGACGACGAGGACGTCGACGCCGCGCTCGAGGAGGGCGTCGGCGGCCGCGAAGCCGCTGATCCCCAGACCCGCCACGACGGCGCGCAGGCCGGGCCAGTCGGCGTCGCGGTGGGTGAGCCCCGCGAGCCGGTCGGACGGCCCGGTCATGCCGCGCCCACGACCCACTCGGCGTAGAACAGCCCGAGGCCGAGCGCGACGAAGAGGCCGGCGACGATCCAGAACCGGATGACGATCGTGACCTCCTGCCATCCGAGCAGCTCGAAGTGGTGTTGCAAGGGCGCCATGCGGAACACCCGTTTCCCGGTGGTCTTGAACGAGGCGACCTGGATGATGACCGACAGGGTGATCGTGACGAACAGGCCGCCGAGGATGACGACGAGCAGCTCGGTGCGGGTGAGGATCGCCAGCCCGGCGAGGGCCCCGCCGAGGGCGAGCGAACCGGTGTCCCCCATGAAGATCTTCGCCGGGGACGCGTTCCACCACAGGAAGCCGAAGCAGGCGCCCATCCCGGCGGCGGCGACGATCGCGAGGTCGTGGGGGTCGCGCACCTCGTAGCACTTGGTCCCCGGGTTCCACTGGCAGTTCTGGTTGAACTGCCAGATCCCGATGAGGACGTAGGCGGCGAAGACCATGACCGAGGCACCCGTGGCGAGGCCGTCGAGGCCGTCGGTGAGGTTCACCCCGTTCGAGGTGCCCGCGACGATGACGTTGGCCCAGATGACGAAGAGGACGACGCCGACGAGCGCCCCGAGGAACGCGAGGTCGAGCGGGGTGTCGCGGACGAAGGAGATGTTCGTCGAGGCCGGGGTGCGGAAGCTGCTGTTGGGGAACTGGAGGGCCAGGATCGCGAAGACGACCGCGACGAGGGTCTGCCCGGCGAGCTTCTCGCCCGAGCGCAGGCCCAGGCTGCGCTGCTTGCTGATCTTGATGAAGTCGTCGAGGAAGCCGACGAACCCCAGCCCGGTCATGAGGAACAGCACGAGCAGGCCGCTGACGGTGGGGCCCTGACCCGTGACCACGTGAGCGATGACGTAGGCCGCGAGCGAGCTGCCGACGATGACCGCGCCGCCCATCGTCGGCGTGCCGCGCTTGGTGTGGTGCGAGGTCGGGCCGTCGTCGCGGATGAACTGGCCGTAGCCCTTGCGGACGAGGAAGCGGATGTACATGGGGGTGCCGAACAGCGCGATGACGAGCGACACGACGGCCGCGATGAGGACAGCCTTCACGCCTGCTCCTCCCTCGGTCCGGCCAGTCGGTCTCCGAGCAACCGTAGTCCTGCGTCGCGGCTCGACTTGAACAGCACGACGTCACCGCGCCGCACCTCCTCGCGCAGCAGCGTTTCGGCCGCGTCGGCGTCGGCGACGACCCGGACGCGGGTCCCCGTCCCGTCGGAGGAGGTGGCGCCCTCGGCGATGGGTCGGGCCGCCTCACCGACGACGACGAGCTCGTCGACGCCACGCGCGCGCACCTCCTCGCCGACCTCGCGGTGGAGCGCGTCGGACTCCTCGCCGAGCTCGAGCATCGTCCCGAGGACGGCCCAGGTGCGGCGGCCCTCCCCCATCCGCTCGAGGGCGGTCAGGGCCGCGCGCATCGAGTCGGGGTTGGCGTTGTAGGCGTCGTTGACGATGGTGACGCCGTCGGCGCGCTCGGTGACCTCCATCCGCCACCGGCTGGCCGGCCTCGCGGACTCCAGTGCGGTGCAGGCGTCCTCGAACGACAGGCCCAGCTCGGTGGCGGCCGCGAGGACCGCGAGGGCGTTGCCCACGTGGTGGCGGCCGACGAGCCCGAGGGTCAGCGTCCGGGTGCCCTGGGGCGCGACGACCGTGACGGTGGGTCGTCCTCCGGCGTCGAGGGAGACGTCGGTGGCCCGGACGTCGGCGTCGGCGGCCTCGCCGACGAGGACGACCCGGGCGTCGGTGACGGCGGCCATCGCGCGCACGGCGTCGTCGTCGGCGTTGAGGACCGCGACACCGTCGGCGGGAAGCGCCTGCACGAGCTCGCTCTTGGCGGTGGCGATCGCGGCCCGCGAGCCGAACTCACCGACGTGGGCGGTCCCGACGTTGAGGACGACGCCGACCCGCGGTGGGGCGATCCGGGTCAGGTAGGCGACGTGGCCGATGCCGCGCGCGCCCATCTCGACGACGAGGAAGCGGGTACCCGGCTCGACCCGGCACACGGTCAGGGGCACGCCGACCTCGGAGTTGTAGGAGCCGACGGGGGCGACGGTGGGCCCGGCGGTCGCGAGGACCGCGCCGAGGAGGTCCTTGGTGCTCGTCTTGCCCGAGGAGCCGGTGATGCCGACGACCCCGAGGCCGGGAACCCGGTCGACGACGGCCCGGGCCAGGGCCGCGAAGGCGCTCTGGGTGTCGGCGACGACGACGCACGCGGTGCCGGGGACGGGTCGGGTCGTCAGGGCCGCGACGGCACCCCGCGCTACCGCGCCGTCGACGAAGTCGTGGCCGTCGGCGTGCTCACCCACGCGGGCGACGTAGAGCCCGCCGGGGCCGGCCTCCCGGGAGTCGGTGACGACGGGTCCGTCGACGACGACCGACGCGGGGTCGATGCCGTCGGGGGCCTCGACGCGCCCGTCGGTGATCGAGGCGATCTCGGTGAGCGACAGCGGGATCACGCGCCGCCCTCCCCCGCCGCCAGCAGGCGCAGCGCCTCGGCGACCTCCTCGCGGTCGTCGAAGTGGTGGACCACGCCGGCGACCTCCTGGCCGGTCTCGTGGCCCTTGCCGACGACGGCCACGGTGGCGGCGGCACCCTCGCCCCACACGGCTCGCAGCGCCTCGCGGATGGCGGTCCGACGGTCGCCCACCTCGAGGACCGTCACCTCGTGGTCCGGGTCGCCGGCCGACCCGACGCCCTCGAGGATCGCGGCGCGGATGGCCGCGGGGTCCTCGGACCGGGGGTTGTCGTCGGTGACGACGACGAGGTCGGCGACGGAGGCGGCGGCGACGCCCATCGCGTGGCGCTTGTCGCGGTCGCGGTCCCCACCGGCGCCGGTGACGCAGACGAGGGTGCCCGGGGTGGTGGGTCGCAGGGCGCGCAGCGCGGCCCGGATCGCGTCGGGGGTGTGGGCGTAGTCGACGACGGTGCGCGGGGCCGCGACGTCCTCGTCGGGGGCCACCGCCTCCATCCGGCCGGGCACGTGCGGGTCGGACAGCACCGCGCGGCCGACGGCGTCGACGTCCTCGCCCAGGAGGACGAGCGAGGCCGCGGCCATCGCGGTGTTCGTGACGTTGAAGTCGCCCGGGAGGCTCGACCTCAGGTGGAGGTCGACCCCGTCGGCGGTGAGCCGGAAAGCGGCCGGGTCGTCGGGGTCGACGGCCACCTGCCAGTCGGTGTCGTCGGTCGAGCCGATCGTCGCCACCGGGACCCCGGCCTCGTGCGTGAGCCGTCGGCCCCACTCGTCGTCGGTGCACACCAGGCCCCGGCGGGAGCGCCGGGGGGTGAACAGGGAGGCCTTGGCGGCGAAGTAGTCGTCCATGCCGTCGTGGAAGTCGAGGTGGTCCTGGGAGAGGTTGGTGAACAAGGCGACGTCGTAGACGACGCCGTCGACGCGGTGCTGGGCCAGGGCGTGGCTCGAGACCTCCATGACGCAGGTGTCGAGACCGCGCTCGACCATGACGGCGAGCAGGGCGTGGAGGTCGGGCGCCTCGGGGGTGGTCCGCACGCTGTCGACCCGCTCGTCGCCGATCCGGGTCTCGACGGTGCCGATGAGCCCGGCGCTGCGGCCGAGCGCGGCCAGGGCCGAGTGGACGAGGTAGGCGGTCGTCGTCTTGCCGTTGGTGCCGGTGACGCCGACGAGGCGCAACGCCAGCTCCTCGGTGCGGTAGACCCGCGCGGCGACGGCCCCGAGGACGGCCCGGGGGCTCTCGACGACGACGACGGGCAGCTCGAGGTGCGTCTGCGCGACCCGCGCGGCCCCGGCCGCGTCGGTGAGGACGCCGACCGCGCCGGCGCGCACGACGTCGTCGACGAAGTCGGCTCCGTGGGCGCGAGCCCCCGGCAGGGCGGCGTAGAGGTCGCCCGGCAGGACCGCGCGCGAGTCGAGCGTCACCCCCGTGACGTAGGCCTCGAGGACGGGCACGCTCGCCCCGACGAGCACCGCGAGCTCACTGACCGAGGTGCGGTGGGGCTGCGACGGTCGGGGGGATGGCACGTCGACCGACCCTACCGTGGGACGCGCTTGGTGCCGTTGCGCAGGAGGGTGGGGTCGGCCAGCGCCACCTTCGGGTCGACCTTGAGGGTGACGGGTGTCGCCTTCTTGCCGGTCGGCGGGATCTTCAGCTCCTGGAGGGCGTACGTCGTCACGTCCTTGAACACCGGGCCCGAGACGTAGCCACCGAAGAAGGGGTACGTCGGCTTCTGGATGATGACGGCGACGACGATCTCGGGGTCGTCGGCGGGGGCGTAGCCGATGAAGCTCGCCGTGTGCCCGCTGTACTTGCCGACCCGTGAGTCGTAGTAGTCGGCGGTGCCCGTCTTGCCGGCGATGCGGTAGCCGGCGATCTGGGCCTCCTCGGCCGTGCCCTCGTCGCTGACGACGCCCTCGAGCATCCGGCTGACGTCGGCGGCCGTCGTGTGCGAGACGACCCGGGTCTGCGTCGACGGCGGCATGGGGGTCACGGTGCCGTCGGCCTCCACGACGCTGTCGACGAGCCGGGGCGAGACCCGCACCCCGTCGTTGGCGATCGTCTGGAAGACCGAGGCCGCCTGGATCGCGGTGACCGAGACGCCCTGGCCGAACGCGACGGTGGCCCGCTGCGACCCGCTCCAGTCCTTGCTCTTGGCGAGCAGGCCGCGCGACTCGCCCGGGTACCCGGTGCCCGAGAGCGAGCCGAGGCCGAACTTGCGGAAGTAGGACTCGAGGGTCTTCGGCTTGAGGGTCTCGCTGACGAGGATGGTCCCGATGTTGCTCGACTCGGCGAGCGTGCCGGCGACGGTCCGGTAGAGCGTCGCGTGCTCGTGGCTGTCCTTGAAGTTGTAGTCGTAGCGCGGCAGGCGGTTGGGGATGACGACCGGGGTCGACGGCGTCACGGTCTTCTCCTCGAGGGCCGCGGCGATCGTCATGACCTTCGAGGTCGAGCCCGGCTCGAAGACGTCGGAGAAGGCGTAGTTGCCGAGCTTGGCGCCCTTCTTGCCGACGTCGGTGTCGGGGTCGAAGGTGGGGTAGGACGCGACGCTGAGCAGGTCGCCGGTCTTCGCGCTCATGATGACGACGGTGCCCGAGGTCGCCTTCGTCTCCTTGATCCGCTGGGCCAGGGAGTTCTGGGCGTACCACTGCAGGCTGCTGTTGACCGTCAGCCGCACGTCGTTGCCGTCGATGGCCGGGGTGGTCGAGCTCGCGGCCGCCGGGATGATGGTGCCGTCGCGGCCCTGCTCGAACGTCTGCCGGCCCGGGGTGCCCTGGAGGCGCGCGTCCTCCATGACCTCCACGCCGCCGCCGGGCTCGCCGTCGGCGGTGACGTAGCCGACGAGGGCGGCCGCGGTCGTGCCCTGCGGGTAGGTGCGCTCGGAGCGGGTCTCGCGGCGGTCGCGGTAGATGCCCGGGACCCCGAGGTCGGCGATCTTGTTCCACGTCACCGGGGTGACGTCCTTGCTGAGGACGCGGTAGCGGCTCGTGCCGCTCAGCTGCGGGACGAGCTCGGAGACGGTGGTGTCGAGCAGCGGGGCGAGCTCGGTGGCGGCGGCCTGCACGGCGGCGGCCGACGAGGCCGAGTCGCACGTCGGCCTGCTCGTGCGGTAGGTGCACACGGCGGTCTGGTCGGCGACGACGACCTCGCGCACGACGCTCGAGGCGAGCACGGTGCCGTCGGCCGCGAGGATCTGGCCGCGCATCGCGGGGATGATCTGGGCCGCCTCGCGCTTGAGCTGGGCCTCCTCGGCGACGGCGTGCGCGTCGAAGCCCTGGATCCGGACGAGCTGGGCGCCGAAGACGCTGAGGACGAACAGCGTCGCGACGGTGAGGAAGCGCATCCTGCGGCGCGGGTTGCCCGCCGGTCCGCCCGAGCGCCTCGCGACGGGACGGCGCCCCTTCCCTCCGCCACCGCCGGACGAGCCGCGGCGGGGGGTGGCGGCGTTGCGGCGGCTCGCCGGGGCCGGACGGCGTCCGGGGGCTGCCGGTCGGGCCGGTCGCGCCGCCCGCGGGGTGGCGGCTCGCGGCGCCGCGGGTCGCTGGGTCGCGCCGCGTCCCGTCGCCTTCTGCTCGGTCCCGGGCTTGCGCCCCGTCGCCGCACCCGAGGCGCGCTGGGCCCCGGCCGAGCGGGACGACGCCGGCGTCGCCGCGGGCCGGGTGCCCTGGCGCGCCGCCGGGCGGCCGGACGCGGACGGCGCCGGGCGGGCGCGCCCTCCGGGCGTCGGGGTCCTGCGCTGCGTCACGGGTTCTCTTCCGGGGTCGAGGGTGAGGACTCAGTTGGCGGGGGTGGTCGCCGCGGACGGCGTGGTCGCCGGGACCGACGAGGCGGGTCCGGGTGTCGTCGCGGGCGTCGTGGGCTCGGTCTTGGTCGGGGTCCTGGTCTCGGTGACCACGCTAAATCGCTCGTTGGCCTTGGCCTTCTTCGCCACGCCGAGGACCTTGCCGTCGGAGAGCCGGAGGAAGGCGGGGGTCTCGGCGGGCACCATCCCGAGCTCGCGGGCCCGCTGGGCGAGCGGGCCGGGGCCGGAGACCCCGTCGATCTGGTGGCGCAGGGCGTCCTGGGCGTCGGCGAGCTCGTCGGAGCGGTGCTGCAGGTCGCGCATCGTGTACGAGCCCTGGGCCATCGCCGTGTTGAGGAGCAGGACGCCGACGAAGCCCCCGAGGAGGAGGAGCACGCACAGGCCGAGGAAGAGGCCGTTGCCCGCGGTGTCGGGAGCGGTGACGACCTTGAGCTGGCGCGGGGTCGGGGTCGTGGCCCGGCGCGCCGTGGGGCGTGGGGCGGTCCGGACCGGGGCGAGCTGGCTCATGCGGGGGCTCCGTTCGGGGGCGAGAGACGTTCGGCGGCGCGCAGCCGCGCGGAGGCGGAGCGGGGGTTGTCGACCTGCTCCTGCGGGTCGGGGACCTCCGCGCCGCGGGTGAGCAGGCGGAGGTAGGCGGCGTGCTCGGGGAGCTCGACCGGCATGCCGACCGGCGTGCGGCTGTGCGCCCCCGCGGCGAGGGCCTGCTTGGTGATCCGGTCCTCGAGGGAGTGGTAGGACAGGACCGCGATCCGCCCGCCCGGCGCGAGGACCCCGATGGCCGAGGTGATGGCGCGCTCCCACACCTCGAGCTCGGCGTTGACCTCGATGCGCAGGGCCTGGAAGGTGCGCTTGGCCGGGTGGCCCCCGGACCGCTGCGACGCCGCCGGGATGGCCGAGCGCAGGAGGTCGACGAGCCGGGCGGAGGTCGTGAACGGCTCCTTCTCGCGCTCGCGCAGCACCGCCGAGGCGATCCGGCCGGCGAAGCGCTCCTCGCCGTAGGTCTTGAGCACCCGGGCGAGGTCGCCGTGCGAGTAGGTGTTGAGGACGTCGGCCGCGGTGATGCCCTGCGACTGGTCCATCCGCATGTCGAGGGGCGCGTCGTGGCGGTAGGCGAAGCCGCGGTCGGGCTCGTCGATCTGGAGCGAGGAGACGCCGAGGTCGAACAGGATGCCGCGCGCCGTGCCCTCGGCGTGGGCCGCGAGGACCGCGGCGATGTCGTCGTACACGGCGTGGACGGCGACGAACCGGCCGCCGAACGACCCGAGCCGCTCCCCCGCCAGGGCGAGCGCCTCCTCGTCGCGGTCCAGGCCGATGACCCGCGCCCGCGGGCAGCGCTCGAGGACCGCCTGGGCGTGGCCGCCCATTCCCAGGGTGCCGTCGACGAACACCGCGCCGTCGTCCTGGAGCGCGGGCTCGAGGAGGTCGACGATCCGCTCGCGCATGACCGGGACGTGGCGGTCGGCGGCGTCTCCTCGGGTGCTCACGGTCGTCCTCCTCTCTGGCTCTCGGTGGCGGGGCGGGCGGTGGTGCGGGGGGGGTTCGGGGTTTCGGTGGGTCCGGGTGCGGCTCGACCCGGCGGCTGGTCCCCATCCGATCCGTGCCCGCCGCGGGGGAAGTCGCGTCGGGTTCGGGTCGGCTGGAGGCCGGCGGTCGGGTCGGTCGTGGTGTCGGACGGTGTGGTGTCGCTCGGCGGCGAGGGACGTGGAGGGGGGCGGGTCCGGCTCACAGGCCGGGGACCACCTCCTCGGTGTCGACCGAGTACGCGGAGTAGGCGGGCATGACGTCGGCGAGGTAGGAGTCCCAGGCGGCGGTGTCCCAGACCTCGACGCGGTTGCCGTTGCCGATGACCGTGCACTCCTTGTCCAGGCCGGCGTACGTGCGCAGGGGGGCGGGGATGGTGACCCGGCCCTGCTTGTCGGGCGTCTCGGGGTGAGCGCTGGCGCGGAAGACGCGCACGAAGTCGCGGACCTGGCGCGAGCTCCCCGGGGCGGACTGCATGAGGCCCGAGATCCGGTGGAACTCCGCGGTGGGGAAGACGTAGAGGCAGCCCTCCTGCCCCGTGGTGACGACGAGCCCGTCGGCGAGGGCGCCGCGGAAGCGGGCGGGGAGGAAGAGGCGGCCCTTGTCGTCGAGTCGAGGGGTGTGCGTACCGAGGAACTCGTCCACGGGAGCCACCTCCTCGCCTGTCTCGACCCAGCCGGATGCACCGGTTTCCTCCACTTTACTCCACGTTGACCCTCTCTGTCCCCGATATCGGGGGCCAAACGGCTGATTCTTCGGAGTTCATGCTGGTCACAGCGGTGGTGTGAAGTGGAGGATGAATGCTCGGCATTGATGGTGCGGCAGGCCGGCGGCGCGGGCTCGGGTCGCCCCCGGAGGGTCGTGTGCCCCTCCGGTCGGGTGGCCGTGGGGCGCGTGAGCCACCGGTGGGACGCGGTGGGGGCGGGCGTGGGGCGCAGTGGGGGCTGGGGTGGAGCGAGGTGGCGGCCCGGGTGGAGCGAGGTGGGGAACGGGCGGTGCGGCGACGCGTGACCGAACCGTCACCACACGTCCTTCGTCGCCGTCTTCCACCCGACCGGGTTCGTGGCGCAAGATCATGGGGCACCCGAAACGCTCCTCGCGCGTTCGGCCGGGTACACGTGACGAAGGGACACCCCACAGTGAGCGACCTCGAGAACGACCGCCGGACCGGGAGCGAGACCGACGGCGGTCGCCCTCCCCTCGACCCCACGGCCCGCGGGGCCTCCCTCGACCAGGTGCTCCAGGTCTCGAGCTCGCTCATGGGCGCGATGAACTCGGTCATCGAGGGCAAGGAGAAGGTCGTCCGCACGGCCGTCACCGTGCTGCTCGCCGAGGGTCACCTCCTCGTCGAGGACGTCCCCGGCGTCGGCAAGACGCTGCTGGCCAAGGCGCTGGCGCGCTCCATCGACTGCTCGGTGCGCCGCGTGCAGTTCACCCCCGACCTGCTGCCGAGCGACATCACGGGCGTCTCGGTGTTCAACCAGGACGTGCGCGACTTCGAGTTCCGGCCCGGCGCGATCTTCGCCAACGTCGTCGTCGGCGACGAGATCAACCGTGCCTCGCCGAAGACGCAGTCGGCGCTGCTCGAGTCGATGGAGGAGGCCCAGGTCACCGTCGACGGCACGACGTACACGCTGCCCAAGCCCTTCATCGTCATGGCGACGCAGAACCCCATCGAGATGGAGGGCACCTACCCGCTGCCCGAGGCCCAGCGCGACCGCTTCATGGCGCGGATCTCGATGGGCTACCCGTCGGCGCGCTCCGAGCTCGAGATGCTCGAGGTGCACGGGGGCGCGTCCCCCCTCGACGCCCTCAGGCCGGTCACCGACGCCGTCGCCGTCTCGCAGATGGTCGACGCCGTCCGCCAGGTGCACGCCTCCCCCGCGGTGCGCCAGTACATCGTCGACCTCACGACGGCGACCCGGTCGAGCTCGGCGCTGCGCCTCGGCGCGTCGCCGCGGGCGAGCCTGCACCTGCTGCGCGCCTCGCGGGCGCACGCCGCCCTCGCCGGACGCGACCACGTCCTGCCCGACGACGTCCAGCAGGTGGCCGTCCCGGTCCTCGCCCACCGCCTCATCCCCACCGGGGAGACCCAGATGGCGCGGCGCTCGACGACCGACGTCGTCACCGACCTGCTCCAGCGCGTCCGGGTCCCGGCTCCCACCCGCTGAGCCCGTGCGCCAGCTCCGACGCTCCCTCACGACCCGCGGCGCGGCCTTCGCCGGCTGCGGGCTCGTCCTCGTCGCGTCCGGGATCCTCCTCGGGCAGCGCGACGTCACCCGGATCGGGGTGCTGCTGCTCGCCCTCGTCGCCATCTCGCTCGTCCTCGTCCGGCGGCACGGGCTGCGCCTGGAGGTGCGCCGCACGGCGGCCCCGTCGCGCGTGGCCATCGACGAGCGGGCCGTCGTCTCGGTGACGGTGCGCAACGTCGAGTCCTCGACCTCTCCCGTCGTCATGGCCGAGGAGTCGATCGACTACGCGCTCGGCGACCGGCCGCGCTTCGTCATCCCGGCGCTGCGGCCCGGGACCTCGCAGGACGTGCAGTACACCGTCCGGTCGCACACCCGGGGGGTCCACCGGATCGGGCCCCTCGCGGTGCGGGTGCGCGACCCGTTCGGCCTGACGATGCGCTCGGCCGCCGTCGGTGGGCGCGCCGAGGTCGTCGTCCTCCCCCGCGTCGTCGCGCTGCCGGTGGGGCGCTCGCTCGGCAGCGGCATCGGGTCGGAGGGGACCATCCCGCACATGGTGGCGCTCCACGGCGAGGACGACCAGACGATCCGCGAGTACCGCGACGGCGACGACCTCCGGCGGATCCACTGGCCGGCGTCGGCCCGCACCGGCGAGCTCATGGTGCGCCAGGAGGACCGGCCGGCCAAGCGGCGGGCCGTCGTCCTCCTCGACAGCCGGGCCGGCGGGCACGCGGGGTCCGGGCGGAGCAGCTCGCTCGAGTGGTGCGTCACGACCGCGGCCTCGGTCACGGCGCACGTCCAGCGCGCCGGCTACGCCCTCCACCTCCTCACGAGCGACCCGGGTTCCGACACCGGCGCCCACCACGACGACTCCCTCGAGGGCGGCCTCGACACCCTCGCACGGGTCACCACCGGCCCCGACGACGGGCTGCGCGCGGTCCTCCACGCCGCGAGTGCCGTCACCTCGCAGGGCGGGCTCGTCGTGTTCGTCGGCGGCCCGCTCAGCGACGACGACGCCCGCGCCCTCGCCGCCCTGCGCCAGCCCGGGTCCGCCGGTGTCGCCACCGTCGTCGACCCCACCTCCTTCGGTGGCAGCCGCGGCCGGTCGGCCGACGACAGCCGCGCCGAGACGACCGCCGAGGTCCTGCGGGCGTCGGGGTGGACCGTCACCGTCGTCGACTCGCGCACGACCCCGGCGGCCGCCTGGTCGGCGGTCATCGGCGCGCAGACGGTGGGTGTCCGGTGAACCGCGCCCGCCCGGTCGAGGCCCTCCTCGCGGCCCTCGCGACGATCGCGGTGGCCCTGCCGCTCACCACCCTGTTCAGCCCCACCGCGCTGTGGTTCCGCCCGAGCCTGCTCCTCGTGATGCTCGTCGCCCTCGGCGGGATGGGCGCCCGGCTCGTCACGTCCTCGCGCGTCGGCGTCGTGGCGATCCAGGCCCTGCTCCTCCTCCAGGGCGCGGCGATGCTCCACGGCCAGGGCCACCTGTGGAAGAACGTCGTCCCGGTGCCCGACACCGGCGCCGCCCTCGGGGTCCTGCTGACCCAGGCGTACGAGACGGTGACGAACTACACCGCACCCGCGCCGGCCAACCGCGGCACGATCCTCGCCGTCAGCCTGCTCCTCGGGCTCACCGCCGTCGCGGTCGACGCCTGCGCCGTCACCTTCCGCAGCCCGGCCGTCGCGGGCATCCCGCTCCTCGCGGCGTTCCTGTCGTCGGCGACGAACTCCGGCGAGGGGCTGGGCGCCCTGTGGGCCATCCCGCCGGCGCTCGTGTGGCTCGCCCTCGTCGGCCGCCAGGGCGTGCGTGCCATGCGGGCCTGGGGCACCGCCGCGACGCGCGACTCCCGCGGCCCCTTCGCCGACCCCACGACGGTGTTCTCGACGACGGGGCGGGTCGTCGGGGTGACCGCCCTGGCCGTCGCCGTGGTCCTGCCCGGCCTCGTCCCCCACCTGCCGACGACCTTCCTCGCCGACGGCCTCGGGCAGAGCTCGAACGCCCGCGGGGGCGGCGGTGGCGCGGTCCGCCTGTCGACGAGCGTCGACATCGCGCGCGACCTCGGCAGCCAGTCGACCGACCCGGTGCTGCGCTACGTCACGACCGCCGAGGACCCGCAGCCGCTGCGCGTCGGCATCCTCGACACCTACCGCCGCGGCTCGTGGGGCGCCCGCTCCGACTTCACCTTCGTCCCGCAGGACGGTCGGATCCCCGACCCGACCGCCGGCCCCTCGGTCCCGCGCAAGGTCGAACGGATCACGGTGACGCAGAACAACATCGGCGTCCCGCAGGTCGCCCTGCCCGAGAACTCCACCGGCAGCCCGTTCCCCGACGGCTCCTGGAACATCAGCGTCGAAGGGCTGGTCCAGCTGACCCGGCCGGTGGCCGAGTACAGCGCCGAGTACGTCGTGCTCGACCCGGAGGCCACCCAGTTCGGCGGCGCCGACCAGTCCGACGTCGACGGCCGCGACCTCGTCCTCGAGCCGCGCTCGGAGGAGGCCGTCCGCTCCCTGCTCGACGAGATCACCGACTCGGGCGACACCCCGCTCGAGGTCGCCCGCGCCATCCAGGCGCACCTGCGCGGCAACGAGTACACCTACTCGCTCGAGCTCGCCGAGGACACCGGCGACAGCACCCTGCCCGAGGAGCCGCTCGCCCGCTTCCTCGAGACCAAGCGCGGCTACTGCGTCCAGTTCGCCTCGGCGATGATCATGCTCGCGAGGGCGGCGGGGATCCCGGCCCGGATGGCGGTGGGCTTCCTCCCGGGCACCGCCGACGGCGACGAGCGGGTCGTGCGCGTCAGCGACGCGCACGCGTGGCCGGAGCTGAAGTTCCCCCAGCTCGGGTGGGTCCGCTTCGAGCCGACCCCGGGCAGCCGCAGCGGCGTCGCCCCCGACTACAGCCTCGTGCCGACCGACACCGGGTCCAGCGGGTCGCCGTCGGCCTCCGCGACGACCCCGTCGTCCTCGGCCGCCCCGTCGGCCGGGCCGACGCGCGACCTCAACGACGGCCTCACCGACACCACGACCGACACCGGCGGGGCGGCGGGCAGCGTCGTGCGCTTCACCTCCGACCACCTCACCTCGATCGGCGTCGGCCTCCTCGTCGTCCTGGCGGCGTGCGTCGTCCCGCTCGGGGCGTGGCTGTCGCGCCGCCGGTCGCGCGGCGACGCCCGCGACGACGCCGAACGGGTCGAGGCCGAGTGGCAGTCGCTCCTCCTGCGCCTTCAGGACATCGGCTACGTCGCCCCCGACGGCTCGACCCCGCGCCAGGCGTCGCGCCAGCTCGGCAAGGCGGCCTACCTGACCCAGGACGAGACCGACGCCCTCGGCCGGGTCGTCACGACGCTCGAGAACGCGCGCTACGCCCGGCCGGGCAGCGCCCTCGACGACGTCGGGCCCGACGCGAGCACGGTCTGGCGCGGAGCCCTGTCGAGGCGGCGGCGCCTCGACCGGGTCCGGGCGCTGCTCCTCCCGGAGGAGGGGCGGCGCCACTGGAGGTCGGCGTTCTCCGGCCTCGGGCGCCTCGTGCCGCGACGCCGCACGGGTGGCGGCGACGGCACCACGGGTGGTGGCGCCACGGGCGGCGGCGCCACGGGTGGCGGCTCCTCGCCGGACGGCACGCCCTGAGCCCCTCGCCCGCGGCCGACCCCTTCCTCGAGGCGTACGACGCGCAGCTGCGCTCGGACGCCGAGACCCCGAGCGCCCGGTCGGTGACCCGCCTCGGCCCGCTGCGGCTCGTGACGTTCGCCGGCGGACGGGGCTTCGTCACCTACCGCGACCTCGGCGGCGTCGGCGCGGCGGACGTCGGCGACCTCGTCGGGGCCGCCCTCGACCACTACCGCGCCGACCCGGAGGTCACCCGCGTGGAGTGGAAGACCCGCGGCCACGACCACGCCCCCGGGCTGGCCGAGGCCCTCGTCGCGCACGGGTTCACCGCCGAGGAGACCGAGTCGGTCGTCATCGGCGAGGCCACGGTGGTGGCCACCGACCGGCGCCCGCCCGAGGGGGTCTCGCTGCGGACGGTCACGGCGGAGGCCGACGTGCGCGCGATGTCGGCGCTGGCGGACCGCGTCTTCGGTGACCCGGTCTCCGACGAGATGGCCGACGCGCTCCTGCGCCGCCTCGCCCGGCGCGACGGGATGGAGCTGTGGGTCGCGGAGACCGGCGGCGAGATGGTCGGGGCCGGGCGGCTCGAGCCGGTCGAGGGCACCGAATTCGCCGGCGTCTGGGGTGGCGTCGTCCTCGAGTCGTGGCGAGGGCGCGGGATCTACCTCGCCCTCACCGCGGTGCGGGCGCACTCGGCGCTGCGGGCCGGCAAGCGGCTGCTGCACAGCGACTCCACCGAGTACTCACGACCCATCCTGGAACGAGCGGGCATGCGCACGGTGTCGACGACGACGCCCTACCGCTGGACCCGCTGAGGCGGAGGCACCCTCCTCAGGTCAGAGGTCGTCCTCGTCGGACCGGTCGAGGTCGAAGGAGTCGTCGTCGCCGTTGACGGGGAAGGTGTTGAGGCGGTCGCGCACCGCGTTGTCCACGATGACGCCGACGTCGGCCGGGCCCGACGGTCCGGCAGCCGCGAGGGCCTCGACCGCGGCCGTGAGCGCGAGCACCTTCGCCTCCAGCCCCGCGAGGCGCTTGTTGGCGCGGAAGGCCAGCACGTTGGCGTTCCCGACGTGGGAGGAGGCCGGGACCGGGGTGTTGCCGGGTCGGGCGAGCAGCGCGGCCCAGACGCCGTCGATGATGTCCTTCTTGTCCTGCGGTGTCACGTCGTCCTCCTCGGTCGGGGCGAGGCCGGCGATCCCGGCCGTCGCGCTGGTGGTGGTCGCCGGCATCCCGTCGAGGACCCAGCCGTAGACCTTGGCGCCCGGGCACCTCGTCGAGGTGCCGTCGCGGTGGCCCCGCTTGGCGAGCGGCCCCCCCGTGAGCTCGACGAGGTCGTCGTAGAGGCGACGCATCCGCCTGAACATCGCCTCGGTCGGCCGCTCCGAGCCCGCGACCATGAACTGGATGCCGAACCCGATGCGGTTGTGGTCGGGGCAGTGCGACCCGCGCACCTCGAGGCCGCGTCCCTCGATGAGCCGCGCGTGGCCGCACACGAGGGCGTTGTAGCCGATGTCCTTCCAGGGCCCGCCGTCCTCCGGGCGCTTGGTCTGGTGGTCCTTCTGCCACCGGCGGACCTGCTCCAGGCAGGCCGAGTGGGGCCGGTGGGCGAAGTCCGGCGACCCGTTGCCGATGTAGTGGTTGAAGAACTCGCTGCGCCGCGACAGCCGGATCGGCCGCAGCGGGCCGAGCGGGGACCGGGCGTCCCAGTCCGAGCGGGTGTCGTCACACAGGTGCGTCAGGGATCCCATGCCTGCTCCTCGCGGGGAGTCGTCGTCCTGGACGAGTCGCGGGGGCGGGTGCGGCGCCGGGTCGGGGGCCACCGCCCCACCTCTGGCTCGTACCGGAAGGGTCCCACCGTGGCGCGCCCGCGGCAATGCCCCGGACGGGCCAGGCGTGCCCGGGTACGACGAGGGCCCCGGGCGACGTGCCCGGGGCCCCTCGTTCGCGCTGGTCCCGCCTCGTCAGTCGAGGTAGTCGCGCAGCGCCTGGCTGCGGCTGGGGTGGCGCAGCTTGCTCATCGTCTTGGACTCGATCTGGCGGATCCGCTCGCGGGTCACGCCGTAGACCTTGCCGATCTCGTCGAGGGTCTTGGGCTGGCCGTCGGTGAGGCCGAAGCGCATCGACACCACGCCGGCCTCGCGCTCGGAGAGCGTGTCGAGCACCGAGTGCAGCTGCTCCTGCAGGAGCGTGAAGCTCACGGCGTCGGCCGGGACGACGGCCTCGGAGTCCTCGATGAGGTCACCGAACTCGCTGTCGCCGTCCTCGCCGAGCGGGGTGTGCAGCGAGATGGGCTCGCGGCCGTACTTCTGGACCTCGACGACCTTCTCGGGCGTCATGTCGAGCTCCTTGGCCAGCTCCTCCGGGGTGGGCTCGCGGCCGAGGTCCTGGAGCATCTGGCGCTGCACGCGGGCGAGCTTGTTGATGACCTCGACCATGTGCACCGGGATGCGGATGGTGCGCGCCTGGTCGGCCATCGCGCGGGTGATGGCCTGGCGGATCCACCACGTCGCGTACGTCGAGAACTTGTAGCCCTTGGTGTAGTCGAACTTCTCGACCGCACGGATGAGGCCGAGGTTGCCCTCCTGGATGAGGTCGAGGAAGAGCATGCCGCGGCCGGTGTAGCGCTTGGCGAGGGAGACGACGAGGCGCAGGTTGGCCTCGAGGAGGTGGTTCTTGGCCTTCTTGCCGTCCTGCGCGATCCACCACAGCTCGCGCTTGAGCTTCATGTCGATCTTGCCGCCGGAGTTCAGCTGCTCCTCGGCGAACAGGCCGGCCTCGATGCGCTTGGCGAGCTCGACCTCCTGCTCGGCGTTGAGCAGGGCGACCTTGCCGATCTGCTTGAGGTAGTCCTTGACCGGGTCGGCGGTGGCGCCGGCGGTGACGACCTGCTGGACGGGGGCGTCGTCCTCGTCGTCGTCGCGGATGACGAAGCCGGCGTCCTCCTTCTCCTCCTCGGCGGCGGGCGCCTTCTTGGCGGTGCCGTCCTCGTCGTCGTCGTCGGTGGCGTCGGCGTCCGGGGTCTCGGCGGCCTCGGTGACCGCCACGACCTCGGCGACGTCGACCTCCTCGAGGACCTCGGGTGCGTCCTCGTCGTCGCCGTCGGCCTTCGCGCCCTTGGCGGCGGTCTTCGTGGCGGTGGTCTTCTTCGCCGCGGCCTTCTTCGCGGCGGGGGTCGCGGCCGGGGCGGCCGCGGCGGCGGCCTTCTTCGTCGTCGTCGCCTTGGCCGGGGCCTTCTTGGCGGCGGGCTTCGTCGCGGGGGCGGCCGCCTCGGCGTCGCCGTTGGCCGCGGCCTTCTTCGCCGCGGTCTTCGCCGGCGCCTTCGCTGCGGCCTTCTTCGTCGTCGTCGAGGCCGTCGCGGCCTTCTTCGTCGTCGCGGCGGTGGCGGCGGCGACACCGGCGCTCACGTCCATGGCCACCGTGATGCCCTGCTCACCGAGGGCCCGCAGGACCACGCGGCCGCGGGACGGGGTGACGTCGGCGGCGCGCATCGCGTCGGCCACCTGCTCACCCGTGACCGAGCCCGAGGTCCTCCCCTGCCGCACGAGGGACTGGAGGGCCTGGTGGGAGAACTCCGGCGGGAGCGTGCTGGACTCGGAGGGCTTCGTGGACACAGGCGACACCGACTACCTTTCGTCGCGGGAGGCCGGCTCCGGGACACACGGGAGGTGGGTTCCGGGGGCGGCGGGGAGGGTCCTGTGCGTCACCGGGTCGTCAGTGCCGGCTGCTCTCGGCGGGGTCCGAACCAGGTGCGCATGGACATTATAAAGCGGCGGGGCCCTTCAGGGCACATCGCCGGGTCTGGTGGGCGCGTTCGGACAACGCTCCGCGGCGGGTCGGGATTCCCGCGCGCGACCGATGCGCCGGTGCCGTCGGCCCGTCCGGGCGCACCGGGTGGGGGTCGGCAGCAGCGGTGTCCGGCAGGGACGCACGCGCGGGAGGTCAGCCCTTGACGGCGAGGACGGCGCAGGGGGCGTCGAGCAGGATCCGCTGGGCGTTCGACCCGAGAATGAGCTTGCCGACCGGCGTACGGCGCCGCAGCCCGATGACGATGAGGTCGGCGTCGGTCTCGTTGGCCACCGAGATGAGGTCCTCGGCCGGCTCGTTGCCGCGGACCAGCTGGCGCACGTCGACCGTGAGCCCTTCGCCCGTCAGCTCGTCCTGGGCCCGCTGCAGCTCGGCCTCGGCTGCCTTGACGGTGTCGTCGTCGAAGTCACGACCGCCGCGGTTGGAGTTGATGACGACGAGGGGCGACTTCCTCATGCGCGCCTCCTCGACCGCCCGCGCGAGGGCGGCTCGCCCCTCCTTGGTGGGAACGAACCCGACGACGATGGTCACGATGTCCTCCTGGGGCGAACGAACGGTGTCCGGCCTCCCGACCGTACCGCAGCAGGTGCTCAGCGGCCGCCCAGCACGTCGCGGATGACCCCACCGACCTGCTCGGTCTCGATGAGGAAGCCGTCGTGGCCGTGCCGCGAGGTGATGACCGACAACCCCGTCGCGGGCCGCACCGCCGCCATCTCCTCGGACAGCCGCATCGGGTACAGCCGGTCGGTGGTGACGCCCGCGACGTGGAGCGTCCCGCCGAAGCGGCCCAACGCGGCGGCGAGGCCACCTCGTCCCCGGCCGACGTCGTGGCTGTTCATCGCCTCGGTGAGGACGACGTAGCTGTTGGGGTCGAACCGGCGCGACAGCTTGGTCGCGTGGTGGTCGAGGTAGCTCTCGACGTCGTAGCGACCGCCCCCGCCGAGGGGGTCCTCCCCCGCGCGCGGCCGGCGCCCGAAGCGCTCGTCGAGCTCGCCCTCGTGGCGGTACGTCGTGTGGGCGATCCGTCGCGCGATGCCCATCCCGGTGACGGGCCAGTCGTCGCTGCCGTAGTAGTCGCCGCCGCGGTACGCCGGGTCGCTGCGGATCGCGAGCAGCTGCGGCTGGCACCAGGCGACCTGGTCGGCCGTGGCGAAGGGCGTGGAGGCGACGACGAGGGCGCGCTCGACGCGGTCGGGGTGACCGGTCGCCCACTCCAGCGCCCGCATCCCGCCCATGGACCCCCCGAGGACGCCGTGCCACCGACCGACCCCCAGAGCGTCGGCGAGCGCCGCCTCGGCGGCCACCTGGTCGCGGATCGTGATGAACGGGAAGCGCCCTCCCCACGGCGACCCGTCGGGGGCGGGCGAGGCCGGACCCGTCGTGCCCTGGCAGCCACCGAGGACGTTGCTCGCGACGACGAACAGGCGGTCCGTGTCGAGCGGGGCGCCGGGTCCGATGAGGTCGGGCCACCACCCCGGCGAGGGGTGCCCCGGCTCCACGTCCCCGACGACGTGGCTGTCGCCGGTGAGGGCGTGCTCGACGAGGACGGCGTTGTCGCCCGACGGCGAGAGGGTCCCCCACGTCTCGTAGGCCACCCGGACGTCGGGAAGGACGCCACCGCGCTCGAGGGCGAGGTCGCCGATGTCGGCGAACCGGCGCCGACCCACGGGGTCGCCGGGTCGCCAGACCGCCGCGGTCGTCCTCGTCGGGGTGGCCGTCATGGCTGGTGCTCCTCGAAAGCTCGCGCTTGCCGCCTCGCTCGAGGCGGCCGGGTCATCACCCGGGGCACCCCACCGCGAGGAGGGTTGCCGCCCAGCAAACCGGGGTTTGGCACTGGGACTCATGACCGACCTCCATCGTACCCAGCCCTCCTCCCCCGCGCCCGGCCCCGTCCGCCACCCGAACACCACCCGTCGCCGGGTTCCGCTCGCCACCCGAACACCACCCGTCGCCGGGTTCTGCACGCCACCGAACGGGCGCGCTGCTCAGTCGCCCACGACGACGAGGACCTGGACCCGCCCGGCACCCCCAGCCCCGGACGGTGGCCCGGCGTCGCGTGGCGACGCCTGAAGAGCTGCGCCGGCTCAGCCCACCGACCTCAGCCGCGCGTCCCCGTGGGGCCGTCCGGGACCGCGCGGCAACCGGACACCGGCGTCGACGAGGCGGCCGAGCAGGCCCGCCAGCCGGTACTCGGGGTCGATCCGTCGGGCCCGGTCGAGGGCGGCGCGCGCGATGGCCCCGTCGCCCTCGGCCCAGGCGACGTGGGCGGCGACCGTGCAGATCGCCACCGCCTCGGCGGTGCACCGGTCGGGCACCGCCCGGCAGAGGGCGACGAGGCGCAGCGGCAGGGACGGACCGTCGGTGCGGACGGCCGGCTCCTCCTCGGCGGGCGAGGGTCCCTGCGGGACGGTCGCCCTCAGGTGCCGGACGACCTCGTCGTCGACCTGGCGGAGGGCCAGCACCCCGGGCGAGAACCACGCGAGCAGCCCGTCGCGCCAGTGGATGTCGGCGAGGGCGAGCACCGCGTCGGCGAGCGCGACGTCGCGCACCGGCACCGACGGGTCGTCGGCGAGCACCTCGGCCCAGGCGCGCGCCCATCGTCGGCGACCCGGAGACCGGTGGGCGCGCCGCTCGATGACCCGCCCGAGCACCTCGCTGCGCGGCCCGGGGTCGACGAGCCGGTCGACGTCGTCGCGCGAGCCCAGCGGGGCGCGCCCGAGGGCGACCAGCTCGGCGACGGCCGGGACCGTCGTCGGGTCGCGCAGCGGTTCGCCGTCGGCCGGGCAGCACCGTTCCGCGCAGATGGGCGAGAAGCGTCGCCCGTCCCGGACGACCGCGACGTCGACGACGTCGACCCCCGCGCCCTCGAGCTGCTCGACCAGGGCCAGCGTGAGCGCCGTGCTCGTGTCGGGGACCTCCTCCCACGCGACGACGACGACCGAGGTCGCCCCGTCGCGCACGAGCGGCCCGACCAGGCTCGTGGCGACCTCGGCCGCGTGCTCCTCGGGTGGGAGGTCGGCCCGCGCCACCATCCCCATCGTGCGTCCGCGCAGGGCGACGGCGACGACGCTGTCGCGCGGGTGGTAGCCGAGCTGGTACGGGAGGACCGCGATGACCTCGTCGGGGCCGCGGAGCGTGATGTCTGCTGTCATGCCGACCACGCTCGTCGCGCGGACCGGTGGGGACGAGCCCCGTGGTGGATCTGTGGACGACGGCCGGCGCGGGTGCGCCCTGTGGACGACGGGGCGGCCCGGCTCAGCCGGAGGCGACCTCAGTCGTCGACGACGTCGCCCCGGACGGTCTGGCGCGACGCCGGCCGTCCCGCGGTCCCCGACGTGCCCGAGGTGCCCCGGGACCCCGGCCCCGCGGCCGGACCGCCGGAGGAGCCCGCCGACGACGTCCCGGACGAGGACGTCGGCCCCGGCGACGCGCGCCCGACCGAGCGCTCCCACTCGAGGAACGCCTCGGTCTCCTCGACGATCTGCGTCGCGAGCCAGCCGAGGACGACGGCGTCGTCGGCGAGGCCGAGCACGGGGGCGAAGGCCTCGGGGATGAGGTCGATCGGCGAGGCGATGTACCCGGCCGCGGCCGCCATCAGCGCCAGCCGTCCCTTGGAGACGCCGACGTAGTCCCCGGCCGCGACGGCCCTGGCCATCCGGGGCAGGGCCGAGGCGCGGTCGCCGAGGGACGGGCCACCCGGACGCATCGCCTTCTGGACGGCCTTGTAGACGGCTCCGACGACCATGAGTCGGCTGGCGGGGCGGGGCATGGGTCCTCCTGGGTGCTGCGGTGCTTCGGGGACCGTCCTCGGTCCCGGCCTGACGAACGAACGACGTCCGGGGGGCGGCTCCCGTTCCCGGGAGCCTCCCTCCGGCCTCAGGACGCGGGCAGCTGACCGGCCACGGCCCGCGGGAACTCGCGGCGCGCGTTGTCGGCGACCCGGTTGAGCATCCACGCGTCGAGCCCGGCGCCGACGACCCCGCCGACGATCGGCACGAACCGCCCGAGCTTGGAGAAGGCCCCCTTGCCGGCGGTCGCGAGCAGCCGGAAGCCGACGCCCTTGTTGACGACCATGAGCGCGGGCCCGGGGAGGCGCTGGGCCGCGAGGTTGACCATCCGGCCACCCGGCGCGACCATCCCGGCCTTCCTCAGCAGGTCGTCGGCGTCGGCGCCGACGAGGGTCAGCAGGACGGCGGTGCGGATCTGCTCGGAGCCGATGTCGTGCCCGCGCAGCCTCGCGACGGCGGCCGTCATCCGGGTGGCGAGCAGGTAGAAGCCCAGGACGTTGGCCGGCAGCGCGACGGGCCAGGTGATGAAGCCGCCGAGGCTCGTGACGAACCCGGTGGCGCCCGCGAGCCGCAGGTGCGAGCGCACGACCGCCGCGACGGCCTTCTCGGCGTCCCCGCCGGCGGCGGCGCTGGCCTCGTCGGCCACCTTCGCGGCCGAGTCGAAGAAGCCCTTGCCGTCGATGCCGAGGTCGAGGACGTTCTGGACCAGGCGCGTCGCCTGTCCGCCGAGGGCGCCGTCGTCCTTCGCGCCGTCCTTGGCGCTGTCGAGGGCGCTGCGGACCTCGCCCACGGCCCTGCTCGTGCGACCCTTGCCGAAACCGGGGATCCCCACGTCGTTCCTCCTCGGAAGCGGGTGGCACCTCGACCGGTCGGCCGGTGCCTCGACGGTCGATCCTGCCACGTCAGGGCGCCTCCGACGCCCGGCGGACCCGGCGCTCGCTCCCGTCGGAGCCGGTGGCCCCGGCCCACGCCGCCGGGTGACGGACCCGGCGCCTACGCTTCGGCCCATGATCCCGGGAGACGTCGCGGTGCTCGCCGTGACCCCACCCGGCACGGGGGTCCGCCACGCCGTCGTCGTCACGGCCGAGGGCGCCCGCACCCTGCCCCTCGCGGAGGCCGTCGCGGAGGTGCGTCGTGTCGAGGACGCGCGCTCGCCGCGCTGGGTCTGGTGGTCGGCCGCCGACGCCGCCACCGAGGTCGTCGCGGCCGGCATCGCCGCGGCCCGGGCCTGGGACGTCGCCGAGGCGCACCGCCTCCTCCACGGCGGCTGGGCGGCCGAGCCGGGGGTGGCCTGGGCCCTGGCCCACGGGCTCAGCGCCGGCGACGTCGCTGCTCCCCCCACCGGGGACCTCTTCGAGCTCGTCTCCGACCGCGGCCCGACGGACGCCGACGCGGCCACCCTGCCCGACGGCCACCTGCGCGGCGACCACGCCGAGTGGCTGCGCGACCCCGCCCACCTGGAGGCCTGGGCCCGGGCGGCCCTCGAGACCGCCCACCTCCAGCACGACGCCGCGGAGCGGACGAGCACCCGCCTCGTCGGCACCGTGCACGCCGAGTCCGCCGCCGCCCTCCTGTGCGTCGAGCTGCGCCGCGACGGACTCCCCCTCGACCGCGCGCGCACCGAGGAGCTCGTCGCGGCGGCCGCCGGCCCCCGGCCCGCGACCGACGCCGACGACGCCGCCGCCCGCCGTGGGCGCGACTCCCTCGTCCTGCGCCACGCGCCCGGCCGCGAGTCCACCGACCTGCGCAACCCCGTGCAGGTCAGGGAGCTGCTCGCGGCGGTCGGCGTCGACGTCCCGAACACCCGCAAGTGGGTGCTGGAGCCCTACCGCACCGTCCACCCCGTCGTCGACGCCCTCCTCGACTGGCGCCGCGACGAGCGGATCGCCACGACCTACGGCTACCGCTGGCTCGACGCCCACGTCGGTCCCGACGACCGCCTGCGTGGCCACTGGACCGCGTGCGACGGCGCCGCCGGGCGGATGACCGCCGAGAACGGGCTCCACAACCTCCCCGCGGCCCTGCGTCCCGGGGTCGCGGCGCACCCGGGGTACGTCCTCGTCCGCGCCGACCTCGGGCAGATCGAGCCGCGCGTCCTCGCGGTCGTCTCCGGCGACCCCGCGTTCGCCGCCGCCACCCGGGCCGACGACCTCTACGCCCCCGTCGCCCAGCGACTCGGGGTGGAGCGCCCGGTGGCGAAGATCGCCGTCCTCGCAGCGATGTACGGACAGCGCAGCGGAGCCGCCGGCGAGGCGCTCAAGGGGCTCGAGCGGGCCTACCCCGTCGCGATGGCGCTGCTCGACCGCGCCTACGAGTCCGGTCGCCGGGGCGAGCCGCTGCGCACCTGGGGCGGGCGGCTCATCCCCACCGGCCGCTTCCTCGCGGCGAGTCCCGTCGGCGCTGACCCCCAGCTCGACGCCGCGCGCGGCCGGTTCGCGCGCAACGCCATCATCCAGGGGGCCGCCGCCGAGCTCTTCAAGGCGTGGGCGGCCACGGTGCGGGCGACGACCCGCGACCTCGGGGCGCAGGTCGTCCTCTGCCTCCACGACGAGCTGCTGCTCCACGCGCCGATCGAGCACGCCACGGAGGTCGCGGCTCGGGTCGACCGCGCCCTCGACGACGCCGCCCGCCGGTGGGCGCACGGCGCTCCGGTCCGGTTCGTGTCCGACACCTCCGTCATCGCCCGCTGGTCCGACGCCAAGGACTGACCCGCCGGCTCCCGACCTTCTCGCGCTCCGGTCGCACCCGCACGACGCGCGAGGCCCCGGACGAGGGAAGCTCGTCCGGGGCCTCGTGGTGAGGTGGGGTGCGTGGGGTCAGGAGCGACCGGGGTCGTCGTCGGCGACGGTGCGCAGGAAGTTCTCGAAGTCCTCGCCGAGCTCCTCGGCCGACGGGATCTGCGAGGCCTCCGTGGCGAGCAGGCTGGGCCGCTGCTGGCCCTCGACGAACGCGTCGTACTGCTGCTCGAGGGCGATGACGACCTGGCGCGCCTCGTCGTTGGTGTCGACCTCGGCCGCGATGGCCTGCTGGTTGGCGCGGGCGAGGCTGACGAGGTCGTCGTTGGGCAGGTTGAGCCCGGTGACGTCGACGACGGCGTTGAGCGCCGCGAGGGCGCCCTCGGCCCACTCCGAACCCGCGAGGTAGTGCGGGACGTGGATGGCGAAGCCCACGGCGTCGTGGCCGGCCTCGCCGAGGCGCAGCTCGAGGAGTGCCCCGATGGAGCCGGGCACCTGGACGCGACCGAACGGCGAGGCGACGTCGCCGATGAGCGTGAGGTTGGTGGCGTGCGCCGTCATCCCGACCGGGCGGGTGTGCGGCACGGCCATCGGGATGCCGTGGGTGTGGACGACGAGGGTGATGCCGAGCCGCACGACGAGCTCGCGCACGGCCTCGATGACGCGCTCCCACTGGTAGTCGGGCTCGGGCCCGGTGAGCAGGTAGTACGTCTGGCCGTCACGGTCGGTGAGGCGGTGCAGGAGCATCGCCGGGTCGTCGTACTCGACCCACCGGTTGGTGTCGAAGACCATCGGGGGGCGGCGGCCGCGGTAGTCGAGCAGCTGGTCGACGTCGAAGGACGCGACGACCTCGGGGTCGCTGGTCTCGAGGAGGTGGCCGCTGAGCAGGCGCTGGATGTGGCCGCCGTCGATGAAGGCGCCGAGGGCCACGACGAGCACGCCGGGGCGTGGCACGCCGAGGTCGGCGTCGGTCTCGAAGCGGTAGAGCGCGGAGGGGTTCTGCACGGCACAAGCCTTTCACGGGCGGATCGCGTGCAGGGTGAACGTCCGGCCCCCCGACCGGATTCCCACCCCGGCGTGCGTCCTGCTCAGCGGGTGGCGGACGCGGCGACGGCGGCGATCGCGGAGCGGACCCGCTTCTCCGAGACCGGTCCGGACGTGCCCAGGGTCTGGGCGAACAGGCTGACCCGCAGCTCCTCGACCATCCACGCGATGTCGGTGACGTCGGGGGCGCCGCGCCGCACGGCCGGCAGCGAGTCGAGGAGGTCGGCGTACGCGGCCTCCACCCCGTCGACCTGCTCCTGGAGGACCCCCTCGCGCGCGTTGGTCGCGGCCCGCTCGAGACGGTGCTCCATCGCGCGCAGGTAGCGCTCGACGTCGCGCAGCCGCCCGACCCCCGTGGCGGCGACGAAGCCCGGGCGCACGAGGCTGTCGAGCTGGGCGCGGACGTCGGCCCGGGTCGCCGCCGTGCGGTCGGCGGCTGCTCCACCGGCCAGCGCGTCGAGGGCGCGGCGGACGGCCGCCGCGCGGGCCAGCACCGGCTCGACGGCCTCGACGACGACGAGGACGCGCGTCGCGGCGTGGGTGCGGACGGCGGCGAGCGCGGCGGCCCAGCCCTCCTCGGTGCGGACCTCCCCGGGGACGTGCTCGGCGACGATCGCGTCGACGGCGGCGTCGAGGCAGTCCTGGAGGAGGGCAGGGACCGACCCGTGCGGGTTGTCGGCGAGGGCCAGCTTCTGGGCGTTGGTCAGCCGGGCGAGGACCCGCTTCCACGGGGCGGTCGTGTTGAGCAGGAGCAGGCGGCGGACCCCGCGCCGGTGCGCGGCCCCGGCGGCGCCGGCGTCCGGGAGGACCCGCAGCCCGACAGAGGCGCCCTCGTCGACGAGCGCGGGGAAGCCGACGACGGTCTGGCGACCGGCGCGTCCCTCGAAGGTCTCGGGGACCGTGCCGACGGTCCACCCCGTGAGGCCGCCGCGCTCGATCGAGGCGGCGGCCCTGGCCACGCCCTCGCGCACCGCTCCCCCGGCCTGCTCGCGCAGGGCCTCGAGGTCCTTGCCCTGCGCGACGACCTGCCGACGCGGCCCCTCGACGCTGAAGGTGACCCGCAGGTGGTCGGGCACGCGCGAGACGTCCCACTCCCCCGGCGGGATAAGGATGCCGGTGCGCTCGTGGAGCACCCGGGCGAGCTCGTCGGTGAACGCTCCCCGTGCGGGGTCGGCCTCGGCGAGCGCCGCCATCGCGTGGTCGGGGGTCGGGACGAAGTGCCGGCGGGTCGCCTTCGGGAGCGACTTGAGGAGGGCGACGGCGAGGTCGTCGCGCAGCCCGGGCACCTGCCAGTCGAACCCCTCCGGGCGCAGCCGGTTGAGCACGGCGACGGGGACGTGGACGGTGACGCCGTCGGCCGCCGTCCCCGGCGAGAACTGGTAGCTGACGTCGAGCTCGAGGTCGCCCTGCCGCCAGGTCCGCGGGTAGTCGGTGGCCGAGACCTGCTCGCCGGCCTCCGAGGTGAGGATCTCCTCGGTGAGGGTCAGCAGGTCCGGACGCCGGCGCCGCTCGCCGCGCCACCAGCGGTCGAAGTCGCGCTCGGTGGCGACGTCGGGCGGGATGCGGCTGTCGTAGAACTCGAAGACGACCTCGTCGTCGACGACGATGTCGCGGCGTCTGGCCCGCTCCTCGAGCTCCTCGACGCGCTGGAGGGTGCGGCGGTTCGCCTTCCAGAACTCGTGCACCGGCTCCCAGTCGCCCTCGACGAAGGCGCTGCGGACGAAGATGTCGCGGGCGACCTCGGGGTCGATCCGGGCGTACTGGACGGTGCGGTCGGTGACGAGGGGGACGCCGTAGAGCGTGACCCGCTCGGTGGCGACGGCCGCCCCGGCCCTGCGGCTCCATCGCGGCTCGCTGACCGTGCGCGCGACGACGTGCGCGCCGGCCTCCTCGGCCCACTCCGGCTCGATGCGCGCGGTGACCCGCGCCCACAGCCGCGTCGTCTCGACGAGCTCGGCGGCCATGACGTAGTCGGGCTGCTTGCGGAACAGCGAGGACCCCGGGCTGATGCCGAACCGCGAGCCACGCCCGCCGAGGTACTCGCGCCTGACCCCGTCACGAACCCCGACGTGCGAGAGCAGGCCGGCGAGGAGCGCCCGGTGGACGGTGTCCCAGTCGGGCTCGGCGTCGCGGGCGGAGGTGGCGAGGTCGGCGTCGATGCGCACGGACCGGCACGCCTGGCGCAGCTGCGCGTGGAGGTCCTGCCACTCGCGGATCCGGAGGTAGTGGAGGTACTCGTTCTTGCACATCCGTCGGAACGCGCTGTGCGACAGCTCCTTCTGCTGCTCCTTGAGGTAGCGCCAGAGCGTGAGGAGGGAGGCGAAGTCCGAGCGCTCGTCCTTGAACCGCGCGTGCGACTGGTCGGCCTGGGCCTCCTTGTCGGCGGGGCGTTCGCGGGGGTCCTGGATCGACAGCGCGGCCACCATGACGAGGACCTCCCGGGTGCACCCGAGCCTGCCCGCCTCGACGACCATCCGGGCGAGGCGCGGGTCGAGCGGCAGGCGCGCGAGGGTGCGGCCGACGTTGGTGAGGCGGCGTCCTCGACCCCGGTGGCGGCCGCGCCCCGCCTCGTCGGTGGCGAACGCGCCGAGCTCCTCGAGCAGGCGGATGCCGTCGGCGACCTGCCGCTCGTCGGGGGCGTCGACGAACGGGAAGCGGGCGACGTCGCCGAGGCCGAGGGCCGTCATCTGGAGGATGACCGCGGCGAGCGAGGTCCGCTGGATCTCCGGCTCGGTGAACTCGGCGCGGGCCTCGAAGTCCTCCTCCGAGTACAGCCGGATGCAGACGCCGGGGGCGACACGGCCGCATCGTCCGGTGCGCTGGAGGGCGCTGGCCCGGCTCACCGGCTCGATGGGCAGGCGCTGGACCTTGGTCCGCTGGCTGTAGCGCGAGATGCGCGCGGTCCCGGTGTCGACGACGTAGCCGATGCCCGGGACGGTCAGGGAGGTCTCGGCGACGTTGGTCGCGAGGACGATGCGCCGCCCGCCGGCGCGGTGGAAGACCCGGTGCTGCTCGGCCGCGGAGAGGCGCGCGTAGAGCGGGAGCACCTCGGTGTTCGGCAGCCTGAGGGCCGTCAGGGCGTCGGCGGCGTCGCGGATCTCCCGCTCGCCGGAGAAGAACACGAGGATGTCGGTCGCCTCGGCGGTCGGCGGGGCCTCGGTCCACAGCTCCTCGACGGCCTCGACGACCCCGGTCACCTGGTCGCGCTCGGCGACGACGTGCCGACCGTCGGGGTCGAGCTCGAGGAGCGGGCGGTAGCGGACCTCCACGGGGAAGGTCCGGCCGGACACCTCGATGACGGGCACCTCGCGGGCGGTCTCGCCGCGCTCGTCGGTGCCGAAGTGGCGTGCGAACCGGGCGGGGTCGATCGTCGCCGACGTCACGATGACCTTGAGGTCGGGCCGGCGCGGTAGGAGCTGCTTGAGGTAGCCGAGGATGAAGTCGATGTTGAGCGACCGCTCGTGCGCCTCGTCGATGATGATCGTGTCGTAGCGGCGCAGGTCACGGTCGCGCTGCATCTCGTTGAGCAGGATGCCGTCGGTCATCACCTTGAGCCGGGTCGCGTCGCTGCTGTGGTCGGTGAAGCGGACCTGGTAGCCGACGAGGTCGCCGAGCTCGACCTCCATCTCCTCGGCGATCCGCTCCGCGACCGAGCGCGCGGCGATCCGGCGGGGCTGCGTGTGCCCGATCTGCCCGGCGCCGCCCCGCCCGAGCTCGAGGCACATCTTCGGCAGCTGGGTCGTCTTCCCCGAGCCCGTCTCCCCCGCGATGACGACGACCTGGTGGTCGCGGATCGCCGCGAGGATGTCGTCGCGCCGCTCGACGACGGGCAGCTGCGGGGGGTACCTCAGCCGCTCCGGGTCGACGGCGGAGGGCGCGTCGACGGGCTGGGCGGGCATGGCCGACAGGATAGGTCGGCGGGAGGACCCGCCCCGACCGGGTTTCGGCCGCGGGGGCACCCCTCCCGGACTCCCGCCCTCCGGTTCGAGGTGTCCGACCGGCCCCGCACGCCGCCCGGACACCTCCACCCAGCGGACAGGGCACCTCCTGCGCGGCCCCACCGTCCGGTCGAGGTGTCCGACCGGCCCCGCACCCCGCCCGGACACCTCCACCCAGCGGATGGGCTCGCTGCGGCGCGGGTCACGTCGTCACGGTCGGCACCTGCCGCTCGTGGTCGTGCGCCCGCGTCCCGGCGGCTCCGGCGACCTCGAGCGTCGCGCCGGACACGTACATGCGCTGGGCCGAGGCGCCGTTCGCCGACGCGAGCCTCCAGTCGTCGAGGACGCGCCGCCTCACCTGCTCGGCCGCCGCCTCCCGCACCCGTTCGGCCGCGAGGCGCGCCGCGTCCGAGGCCCGCTGCGCCACGGTCTGCGCCGCAGCCGTCGCCACGGGCGCCGACCGGACACGGACGGCGGGCCCGCCCAGGAGCGCGCTGGGGGTCCCCCGGTCGGGCACGCCCCGCAGCGCCGTCCGGAGCGCATCGCGACGCGACCGGGCGGCCTCGACGGCACCCACCACCATCCGCTGCTGCGTCGTCAGCACCCGGGTCGAGCGCACCCCGTGCGCCGTCGCCTCGGCCCCGGCGAGCGACCCGTGGCGCAGGACGCGCCCGACCCCGCCCGTCGACGCCAGGGCGAGCCCCGTGGCGAGGGACCCGGCGTCGCCCTCGCCGTAGACCGCGAGCAGCCCGGCGTCGGCAGCCGTCGCCGTGGCGTCACCGGCAGCCGCCAGCGGCACGAGCTCGGGGGCGACGGCGGCCAGCACCCCGACCTCGGCGACGCCCCGCCCTCCGGCACGGACCGCGGCGAGGGTGCGATAGAGCGTGGAGTCGGCGAGGTCGTCGAACGCGAGCGCCCGCAGCACACCCGCCGCACTGGCGTCGGCCTCCCGGAACCGTTCGAGCGCCGCGGCATGTCGGGCCCGGGCCCGCACCTGCTGGGCCACCTGGTCGCGCTGGAGGTGCCGGAGGACGAGGACGTCGGGGTCGTCCTCGGTGCGGCCCGACGCCACGAACAGGGCGACCCGGTCCTCGAGGGCGGCGTACGCGTGGGAGGCCGCGTCGTCGTCGAGGACGGCGCCCCCGATGACCGCCTGGGCGTCCTCCATCGCCTCGGCGAGCGCCAGCAGCGGTGCGGCCGCGCCCGCGAACCGACGCGCCACGGCGTCGACGAGGGGTGGGACGTCGCCGATCCGCGAGGTGAACGCCTCCGCGGCGCAGCCCTCCCATGCGGGACCGGGCCGCAGCCGGGCCAGGGTGCTGCCGATGGCGCCGAGCCGCTGGCCCGTGCTCCGCAGCGACCGGGCGAGGGCGCGCACCGCACCCGGGTCGCCGGGCAGCGGCCGCAGGGGAGGGCTCACCAGGTCCCTCCCCGCAGCGAGCGCCCGACCCCGCCCTCGGTCTCGAGGTAGAGGGCGCCGGCACCGGCCGCGGCGCCACCCAGCTCGGCGAGCGCCTCCGCCAGGGACAAGCGCACCCGCCGCCAGCCGCCGAGCAGCTCCTCGACCGCCGGGCCCGTCTCCCCCGGCCCCAGCGCCCACCGCTCCGCGCCGGGGTCGCCGAGGAGGCAGAGGTGGGCCCCCGTCTCGGCGAGCGCCACCCCGAGCTCGGCCACCTCGGCCGCGTCCACCCGGATCCGCGTCATGCAGCCACGCTACGGACGAGCGCGGACACGCCCGGAGAGTTGTCCACAGGCCCCGTGGGCCGGGCCACGGCCTCCTGCGACGTCACCGAGTTGGGTCCTCGAGTGGTCACCGAGTGGTCGCCCAGTGGTCACCCGCCGTGTCCCCGCCCCGCCTTGCGGGCGTCTCCCGGCCTCCCCCGCTACTGTGACCGCGCAGGGCCTGCGACGGCGCGGGCCCCCCGACGAGGACTGCCGCCTGATGACCGACGCCGCGCACAGCACGACGACGACCGACGACCGCTCCGACTACTGGAACACGTACTACGCAGCGCGCTCCTCGACGCGTCGCCCCCTCCCCTCGCAGTTCGCGACCTTCGTCGCCGGCGAGCTCGAGGGGCCCCACCGGGTCATCGAGCTGGGCTGCGGCAACGGCCGCGACTCCATCTTCTTCGCGGGCAACGGGCACGACGTGACCGGCGTCGACGGGTCGCAGTCGGCGGTCGACGCGTGCTCGGCCCTGGCCGCGGCGCTCGGCGAGCCCGCGACCTTCCTCCAGTCCGCCATCGACGACCCCGAGCTCCCCCAGCGGCTCTCGGGGTCCGACGGCCCGCACGTCGTCTACGCCCGCTTCTTCGTCCACGCGATCACCGACGAGGAGGAGAAGACCTTCCTCGACCTCGCCGCGACCCTCACCTCCCCCGGCGACGTCCTCGCCGTCGAGTACCGCACCGTGCGCGACCAGGTCGGCGCGAAGGAGACCGGCGCGCACTACCGGCGCTTCGTCCTGCCGGCGACCTTCCAGGCCCGCGCGCTCGAGCGGGGCTTCGAGGTCACCTACGCCGTCGAGGGCTACGGCTTCGCCAAGTGGCGCCACGACGACGCGTACGTCGCGCGGACCCTGTTCCGCCGCACGTGAGCCGGGTCGGATGACGACGCCCGTCGCCCCGGCCCCCGTCGCCGAGCGCATCGCGCCCCTGCGGGCGGTGGTCGACACCGTGCTGCGCGACTTCGGCGACCTCGGCTACCTCGCTCCCAAGGGGGTCCTCGAGGTGCCGGTGACCGTCGGGCCCGTCCACCGGCTGCGGATCGAGCTGCCCCGCCAGTTCCTCCACCTCCAGTCGGTCGACCTCGTCACCGACGACGGCTCCGACGCCACGGCCGGCGCGACCGTGACGGCGTCGTCCTGGTACGGCACCTACGGGGACCGGTTCACCCCCGAGGCGCTCTTCGACTGGGACAACCCCACCGGCACGGTCGTCCACACCGAGAAGGACGACCCGAGCTGGGTCGAGATCACCTTCCCGTCCCCGCTGCGGCTCACCGCCGTTCGGCTGCGCAACGTCAACGGCGAGACCGCCACCCGGGCCGCCCGTCTGCGGGTCGTCGCGCGCACGCGCTTCCGCTCGCACGTGGTGTTCGACGGCGGACGCCGCCACAAGGAGCTCCGCTCGGTCGCCGCGACGATGCCGACGGGTGGCGACCCCGACCTCGAGATCCTGCGCGACGTGCTCGTCGACACCGCCAGCGGCTCCTACCAGAAGGGCAAGGAGAAGCTCGGCTCGGCCGACCTCGACCCCGCCCTCGTCACGGCGTTCCGGGGCCTGGCCAACGAGAGGCTGCTGCCCTCGCGCAACCTCATGTGGACGATCCACGGCCCCTGCCGCTCGTTCCGCTTCTGGTCCGACGACGAGCAGCTCGCGTACGTGCGGTTCGCCGCGGAGGTCGTCGACGTCCTGCGCGACCTCACACCGCACGTGTCGCTGGGCTTCGGGTCGGTCCTCTCCGTCGTGCGCGACCGGGCGCTGATCCCCCACGACGACGACCTCGACCTCATCATCGGCTTCGAGCCGGAGGAGGCCGCCACGCTCGCCGACGGCCTCGCTCTCGTCGCGTCGTTCCTCACCGAGCGCGGTTACGCGGTCCGGGGCAACTGGTCGGCGCACCGGCAGGTCGCGCGGACCCCCAAGGGCAAGCACCTCGACGTCTTCGTCGGCCTGTTCGAGGGCGACGCCATCTCCTGGTACCCCGGGACCCGAGGCGCCCTCGACCGCGACACGATGTACCCGACGGCCGAGGCCGAGCTCCTCGGGGTCCCGTGCCGCATCCCCGCCCGGCCCGAGACCTACCTCGAGCGGCTGTACGGCCCGGGCTGGGTCTCCCCCGACCCGAACTTCGCCCACCGCTGGGACCGCTCCGCGTACGCCGACCTCGCCGGCGGTCGCCCGGCCCCAGCCCCCGCACCCGCCGCGACCGCGTCGCCGGCGCCCCCCGCAGCGTCGCCCACCGGCTGACGGCCCCAAACACGCAACGACGGCGGCCGGCACTCCCTGAGGAGTGCCTGCCGCCGTCGTCGTGCCGGTCGGGTGGACGAGCCGCCCGGTGGACGAGCCGTCAGACGGGCGACCCCGCGAGGTCGGCCGGCTGCTCGGCGCCGAGGTCCCCGTCACCCGACCCGTCGCCCGCCGCGGCGGCGAAGCCCGCGTCGAGGTCGGCGATGATGTCGGTGATCGACTCGATGCCGACCGCGAGCCGCACGAGGCCCGGGGTCACGCCGGCGGCCAGGCGGTCGTGGTCGCCCCCCTGGCTGTGCGTCGTCGAGGCCGGGTGGATCGCGAGCGAGCGCACGTCGCCGATGTTGGCGACGTGGCTGTGCAGCGACAGGCCCTCGACGAACCGCTGGCCCGCCTCGAGGCCGCCGGAGATCTCGAACGCGAGGACCGCTCCGGCCCCCTTGGGCGTGTACTTGTCGGCGAGCTCCTTGCCCGGCTGGCCGTCGAGCGAGGCCCAGCGCACGGCCTCGACCTGCGGGTGGTCCTGCAGGTAGGTCGCGACGTGGTGGGCGTTCTCGACGTGGCGCTCGACCCGCAGGCTCAGCGTCTCGAGACCCTGGGCGATGAGGAAGGCGTTGAACGGCGAGATCGACGAGCCGAGGTCGCGCAGCAGTTGCACGCGCGCCTTGAGGATGTAGGCGAGGTTGGCCCCGAGGATGCCGCCGACGCCGAGGTCACGGGCGAACACGAGCCCGTGGTAGCTCTCCTCCGGCGTGTTGTAGTTCGGGTAGCGCTCGGGGTCCTTGCCGTAGTCGAAGGTCCCGGCGTCGACGATGACGCCCGCGATCGACGTGCCGTGACCGCCGAGGTACTTCGTCGCCGAGTGGATGACGACGTCGGCGCCCCACTCGATCGGGCGCAGGAGGAACGGCGTCGCGATGGTGTTGTCGACGACGAGCGGCACGCCGACCTCGTGGGCGACGCCGGCGACGCCCTCGATGTCGAGCAGCTCGGCCTTGGGGTTGGCGATCGTCTCGCCGAAGAACGCCTTGGTGTTCGGGCGGACCGCGGCGCGCCACGCCTCGAGGTCCGTGTGGTCCTCGACGAAGGTCACCTCGATGCCGAGCTTCTTGAAGGTGTACTTCAGCAGGTTCACCGTGCCGCCGTAGAGCGCGGCGCTGGAGACGATGTGGTCCCCCGCCTCGGCGATGTTGAGCAGGCCGATGGTCGTCGCGGCCTGGCCCGACGACACGAGCAGGGCACCGACGCCACCCTCGAGCGCGGCGATCCGCTGCTCGACGGCGTCCTGCGTCGGGTTCATGATGCGGGTGTAGATGTTGCCGAACTCCTTGAGCGCGAACAGGTTCGCCGCGTGCGTCGTGTCGTTGAAGACGTACGACGTCGTCTGGTAGATCGGCAGGGCGCGGGCGCCCGTGGCGCTGTCGGGAACCTGCCCCGCGTGCACCTGCTTGGTCTCGAAGCCCCACTGCGAGGGGTCACTCATGGTCAATCACTCCCAGCTCTCGGTGGACCGGGCCTGCGCCCGACCACGTCACCAATGTCGGTGCGGGACTTCCGAGGCGAAAGACCCGCGCTTGCGTGCGACGGGTGCCGCACGCCAGGTCCTCACCCGGGGCACCCCACCGCGGGTGGAGGGTTGCCGGCCAGCGAGCCGGGGCTTGTCGCTGGCACTCATGACCTGGCTCGATCGTACGACCGCCCCCGTGGCGGGTCACGGGCGGCCCGGCTCCGTCTCACGGTGCGGGCGATCCCGCCCTGCGTCGCCGCTCGCCCGGGAGTCGCGTGCCGGGGCGGCCGTCCCCGCGACCACCTCGGCACCCGACCGGGTGCCCACGGGGTGTTGGATGGGGACATGACCTTCCACGCAGACGAGTACAAGGCGGCCCCGGGCCGCTACCGCGCCGGGATGCCGTACCGCCGGGTCGGGCGCTCCGGGCTCGACCTGCCCGCGGTCTCCCTCGGCATGTGGCACAACTTCGGCGACGACGTCCCCCTCGAGCGCCAGCAGGCCACCCTGCGCCGGGCGTTCGACCGCGGGGTCACCCACTTCGACCTCGCCAACAACTACGGCCCGCCGTACGGCGCCGCCGAGCGCAACTTCGGGACCCTGTTCGCCCGCGACTTCCGGCCCTACCGCGACGAGCTCGTCATCTCGTCGAAGGCCGGCTACGACATGTGGCCCGGCCCCTACGGCCAGGGCGGCGGCTCGCGGAAGTACATCACCGCCTCGGCCGACCAGTCCCTGCAGCGGATGGGCCTGGACTACGTCGACGTCTTCTACTCGCACCGGTTCGACGAGACGACGCCGCTCGAGGAGACGATGGGCGCGCTCGACTCCCTCGTGCGCGCCGGCAAGGCCCTCTACGTCGGCATCTCGTCGTACTCCGGCGCGCGCACCCGGGAGGCGGTCGGCATCCTGCGTGAGATGGGCACCCCCCTGCTCATCCACCAGCCCTCCTACTCGATGCTCAACCGCTGGATCGAGGAGGACCTCCTCGACGTCGTCGGTGAGGAGGGCGTCGGCCTCATCGCGTTCTCGCCGCTCGCCCAGGGCATGCTCACGAACAAGTACCTCAAGGGCATCCCCGAGGGTTCCCGTGCGGCACAGGGGAAGTCACTCGACCCGAAGCTGCTGACCGACGAGTCGCTCAAGCACGTCCGCGCCCTCGACCGGATGGCGAAGGCCCGCGGGCAGTCGCTCGCGCAGATGGCGCTGGCCTGGGCGCTGCGCGACGAGCGGGTCAGCTCCGTCCTCATCGGGGCCAGCTCGGTCGGCCAGCTCGACGACTCCCTCGACGCCGTGAAGAACCTGACGTTCACGCCCGAGGAGCTCGCCAAGATCGACAAGCACGCGGTCGAGGCCGGCATCAACCTGTGGAAGACCTCGAGCAGCAAGTGAGTTGGACCTCCACATGAGCGACACCGACTACCGTCCGAGCCCCACCGGCTGGGTCCGCAAGCAGGTCGAGGCCATCGAGGCCGCCGGCGACACCAGCGTCGTCCACGTCCTGAACCGCCCCGTCGTCATGCTGACGATGCGCGGCGCGAAGACCGGCGCCGTGCGCAAGGTCCCGCTGATGCGCGTCGAGCACGAGGGCGTCTACGCCGCCGTGGCGAGCAAGGGCGGCGCCCCCGAGCACCCGCTCTGGTACGGCAACCTGCGCGCCGACCCGCGGATCACCCTGCAGGACGGCACCCGATCGTGGAGCGCGGTCGCGCGCGAGGTCAGCGGCGAGGAGCGCGAGGCCTGGTGGGAGCGCTGCGTGGCGGCGTACCCGCCCTACGCGCAGTACCAGACCAAGACCGACCGGCTCATCCCGGTCCTCCTCCTCGAGCCCGTCGCGGACTGAGGCTCAGGCGCCGCGGTCGACGCGGCGGAACCACAGCAGCCCGAGCACGGGCAGGACGAGCGGCACGAAGCCGTACCCCTGGCCGAAGTGCGACCACACCGTGCGGTCCGGGAACGCGGCGGGCACGAGGTACGAGGCCGTCCCCACGGCCAGGACCCCGACGAGCTCGACCGTGCACGCGACCATGCCGACGCGCACCCAGCGCCCGCCGCGGGCCAGGCACCACGTCGCGAGCAGGTACACGACGGCGGCCAGGGCCGACAGCAGGTAGGCCAGCGGGGCCCGGTCGAAGTAGCTGAGGAGCTGGAGGACCGAGCGCCCGGTCGCGGCGAGGGCGAGGACCCCGTAGGCGACGACGAGCACGACGCCGGGCCCACCGAGGGCCCTGCGGGACGGGTCAGGCATACGTGGTCCAGATCTGGAGGCAGCGGGCCGTCATCACGGCGACCGCGAAGGCGCCGACCGCGAGCGAGCCCATGGCCCACCGGGTCTTCTCCTTGAGCGCGAGCAGGCCGGTGCCGAGGGGGATGACGGGGAGCGAGACGAGGTAGGCCGCGAACGTCGCCTGCTCGGTGGAGTCGTCGATGTCCCCGAGTCCGAACAGTCCGATGACGAGCTGGGCGAGGAGCCCGACCTCGATGAGGGCCAGGAGGGCGAGGAGCCGGTCGTCGAGGAGCCGGTCGCGCCAGGCGTAGACGACCGCGACGAGGAACAGCAGTGTCGCGAGGGCCACCACCGTCCAGGTCACGGGCTCGATCACGGCGCCAACCCTAGTCCGGACGGCGCGGGTGCCCGGATGGGGCTCCCCGTCGGTGCGAGACTTCCGGCATGACCAGTGCGGAGCTCGGCGACATCACCATCGAGTACGAGGTGGACGGACCCGACGAGGGCGAGCCGATGCTCCTCGTCATGGGTCTCGGAACTCAGCTCGTCGCCTGGCCCGAGGACCTCGTGAGCGGGCTCGTCGACCGCGGGTACCGGGTCATCCGGATGGACAACCGCGACATCGGGCTGTCCTCGAAGACCGAGGGGCCCACCCCGGGGCGCACCGCCCTCGTCCGGGGCTTCGCCCACCGCCGGTACGCGCAGTCCGACTACCTCATCGCCGACATGGCTGCCGACGCCGTCGCCCTCCTCGACCACCTCGACATCGCCGCGGTCCACGTCGTCGGGGTGTCGATGGGCGGGATGATCGCCCAGCAGCTGACGATCGACCACCCCGAGCGCGTCCTCAGCCTGTGCTCGATCATGTCGACGACCGGCAACCGGCGGCACGGCACGGTCTCGCCGCGGCTGCTGCCGATCATGGCCCGGTCGATGACGACCCCGCGCCCGACCGACCCGGACGAGGCGGCCCGCCTGGGTGTGGCCGGGTTCCGGCTCATCGCCGGGCCGCACTTCGACGCCGAGGAGATCGGGGCGTCGGTGCGGCTCGCGGTCTCGCGCAACGTCAACCCCCTCGGCACGATCCGCCAGCTGCTCGCCATCCAGGCCAGTCCCGACCGCACGGCCGACCTGCGCAGGGTCACGGTGCCGACGCTCGTCATCCACGGGCTGCTCGACCGTCTCGTCCAGCCGAGCGGCGGCATCGCGACGGCGCGCGCAGTCCCCGGCGCGAAGCTCGTGATGTTCCCCGACATGGCGCACGACCTGCCCCGACCGCGCCGGGCCGAGATCGTCGACGAGATCAGCCGCAACGCCGCACGAGCGCACGTCGGCTCGTCGGCGACGCGGGGCTGAGCTCGTCGCGGGCCCTGGCCCGAGGCGCTCAGGCAGCGGTGGTCGAGCTCGGCGCGAGCAGCAGGTACGCCTGCGCCGCGAGGATGACGACGATGGCGGCCATCTTCCCGGCCGGCAGGGTCGCGCCGAAGTGGAGGCGGTCGATGAGGACGATGCCCACCTGGAGCAGGACGATCCAGCCCATCGTCACGACGGCCAGCTCGGCGTACTGCAGGGACGAGGCGTAGACCCAGAACAGGACGAGGAAGGCGAGCGCTCCGAGGACGAGGGCGAGCGTGTTCTTCTGCTCGGCCCACTCCTTGGCGGCGTAGGCGCCGACGAGGTCGAGACCGGCGAGCGCGGCCATCGCCAGCGTCGCCACCACGGGCAGCGGCCAGTGCTCTGGCAGCCGGATGAGCGGCAGCTGGTCGAGCACGGCCATGGCGGGTCCCTCCGCAGGCGGCCACGGAGTCGTGGCCTCGTGGTGGAGGAGGTCGTGCGGCGCGTCCTGATACCTGGTGCGGGTCAGCCGTGCCAGACGTCGCCGACGCGCTCGGCGATCCGCTGCCCGTGGGCGCGGGCGGTGTCGAAGGTCGCGCCGCCCCGTCGCATGTCGAGCGGGTTGGCACCCATCGCGAGAAGGTCCTTCGGGTCGGGGACGACGAGGACCGTCCTGGCGCGCGGCGTCAGCCGGTGCAGCTGGACGAGGGGGAGGTCGCGGGGCCGGGACGCGACGGGGTACGGGGCGAGGGCGACGACGCGTCGGTGGCCGGCGGCGAGGTCGATGTTGGCGATGCTGCGCAGGCCGCCGTCGACGTACCGGCGACCGCCGACCTCCACCGCGGGGAAGACGCCCGGGACGGCGCAGCTGGCGGCGACGGCGCGCTCGAGCGGCACGCCACTCGTCCTGTCGAACACCACCGAGGTGCCCGTCGTGGCGTCGACGGCGGTGATGAGCAGGCGGCCCTCGGGCCAGTCCTTGCCGATGAGGCCGAAGCCGATCGTCTCGAGCCACTCCTCCTCGGACGCCGTGCGGGCGTCGAGGGCCGCGGTGCCGACGAGCGCGCGGCCACGTCGGGCGTCGGGGTGGAGCTGGGCGCGCAGGTAACGGGTGGCGTCGGCGGGGCCGAGCCGTCCGTAGCTGGCGAGCGGGGCGCCCTCGCGGATGCGGGCGAAGGCGTTGTCCTCGTCGGTGCCGACGCGCACGTGCGCGGCGACCATGGAGCCGGCGGAGGTCCCGATCATCGTGTCCGCCTCGCGGATGTCGACGCCCCCGTCACGCAGCCCGATGATGACGCCGGCCTCCCACGCGATCCCCGTCGCTCCCCCGCCCGCGAGGACGAACGCGCGCTCGGTGCCGGCACTCGGGGCACGCCACGGGGTGAAGCCGTCGTCCGCGCTGTCGGCGTGCTCGACGGGCAGGCTCGAGTCGGCACCCACGGCGGCATCCTCGAGGTCGGTGCCGGCCGCGTCGCGGCGCTCCAGACGCTGGTTACTCACCAGTTCATTATCGCGCGGCAGCACCCGTGGCCCGGACCATCCCGGCGGTGAGGGTGGTCACGCGCCTGGCGTACATCGGCCCGGTGAACGGACGGAGGTCGCTGCCCTCGCAGGCCCGCCGGCAGGCTCAGCCGAAGGTTCCGGAGCGCACGGACGGCTCCTCGACCGGCCGCACGGACTCGACCGGCAGGCTGACGAGGTCGTCGCCGACCCGGACCTGGCACCGGACGGTCCCGACGAGCTCGACCTCGCCGACCAGCCCCTGCCACGGCCCGGCCGCGGTCACCTCGACGAGGTCGGCGACGTCGATGACCGGCCGCTCGACGGTCGTGCGCTCCACCAGCCGCAGCGCCGCGAGCTGCGCCGCGTACTGCGGTGGCAGGGTCGCCGGGCGGCCGCGGTAGGTCCAGCTGAACAGGTTGGCCGGGTCGAACCGGCGAGCGCACTCCCCGCACGACATGAGGCGCGTGGGTGCCCGATGACGGCTCTTCTCGTGGCCCGCGGGGCACCGGCCGACCCAGTCGCCGGGGACGCGGGGCGAGTCCTCGGAGACGCACCGCTCCCCCGAGCAGCCGATCTGCCTGGCCTTGGCGCGCCAGACGGCGTCGTGGCCGTGCTCGGGGCCGACGAGCGCATGGGCGATCTCGTGGAGGATCGTGTCGAGGACCTCGGACTCGTCGTGCAGGGCCGTGATCGGCGCACTCAGGCCGATCTGGCGACGTGAGAAGCGGCAGACGCCGGCGCGGGTCTTGGCCCGGTCGGCGACGATCGTCCAGTCGTCGAGGCCGTGCTCGCGCAGCAAGCGACGCCCGGTGGCCAGTGCTCGGTTCATCTCCACGGTGGCCCCCTCTCGACGCCGCTCGGTCGTTCTCGCTCCCGGGCCTCGTGTGGTCCCGAGCTCTGTCTCGAATGTAGGTGCGAGCACCGACAGTCCCCTGTTCCGACGGCTTCGCTCGATCGCGTGTCGCGCTGCCGCTCAGGAGGTGTAGAGCCGCGCCTTCGCCTCGCGCACCGTCAGCGTGACCGGAGTCCCCCTCAGGTCTACCTGACCCGGGATGTCGATCCAGCCGCTGCCACCCACCCGGAACTGTCCCGTGTAGACGATGTCGGCCCGCACCTGGTGCGTCCCCGGACGGGTGTAGGTCACCCGCACGTCTCCCGTCGGGTGCGGCCCCCCGAGCGACCTCGTCGGGCCCACCGACTTCTCGCCGAGGTGGTACGTCACCGACCTGAGGACCGGCCGCACCTCCACCCGGTACCCGAGCAGCCGAGCGGGATCCGGCGTGTCCACCTCGTCCGGCCCGAAGCCCTCGTCCGGGAACCGCACCTCGAAGAAGGTCGGCAGGTTGACGAGCGTGACGTCACCCTCCGGCTGGATGTTCACCGTCGGCACCGCGAACTCGGTCTCGTTGAAGACCTGTTGCACCAGAGCCAGGGTGAGAGCCGCCCTTCCGCCCGGCAGCCGATCCGGCAGGCACGTGACACCCAGTGGGGTCCAGTCAGACTGAGGCGCTCCCGCTCGATTCACCTCGCGGCGGTACGCACGCATCGCTGGGCCCGCCCCGATCTGGGGGTTCGTGGTCGAGCAGGGGATGAACGACGCCCCGCAGAGATCATCGCCGTTGGGCGTTCCGGGCTGCCCACCGCAGATCGACACCAGCGAGTACTCGAACCACGGGCCATCTACCTCGTTTCGAACCTTCTCGCGAGTGAGCCGCTCGATGTCCCGCAGGTAGAGATCGACGCGGACGTTGCTATCGCCGGTCCCTGAACCCCAACGACCGGGTTCTTCCGCGGCAAGGGCGTGCGCTGGCGACATCACCGCCGCGACGAGGGCCGCTGCTACTCCGAGATGCCATCGACCAACCATCGATCCCCCTGCCAGACAACGGCGATTGCTCTGGTGAGTTGGCGGCTCTTGTAGCTATTCACCGTGGCACCGCTTTCATCGACGATCTTTGCCGCGGGTTCCGTCAATGTCAGATCGAAGACCCATTTGTCGCCCTCGCCCGAGAATCGCTGGATGCCATCCACACGGATGGGGACAGACTCGTACCGTTGTCCATCGCTTAAGAGTTGCTCGGCTGTCTTCTGGAGGTTCGCGCAGGTTCTGCAGGAGGCAGTCCCGTGGCCATCAAGCAAGCGGGGATCCGGAACTGTCCATGCGCGCGCGGACTGCTCGATGTAGAAACGGGCGAAGGCCTTGGCGCCTTCCTCGGTCTTCTCCCTCGCCGCCGCGGGGATGCTGCTGGTGGCCGACGGCGACTGGGACGGCGATGTCGTGGGCGACGGGCTCGGCGAGGCACCCGTCGTCGTGGAGCTCGGTGACGGCGTGGCCGGCGGGTCGTCCTCGGACTGACAGCCGGCGAGCACGACGAGTGCCGCCGCCCCCAGCGCGGCGAGGCCCGTCCTCGATCGTCGCGTCATCGCGTCCCTTCCCAGGCCGCCCCTCGTCGGCCTCGCAGGACAAACGCTAGCCAAACCCGGGCAGGTCGCCACTCGAGTTGTCCACAGGCCCGCATCGACCCCTGCAGAAGACCGGCGGGACCGCCCCGACCTACCGGGAGTCGCCGACAATCTCGTCGGCGTGCTCGACGACCCAGCCGAACAGCGGGAGCAGATGCGTGACGAGCTCGACACCCCGCTCGGTCAGGCTGTAGTCGACGCGGGGCGGGATGACGGGCTGGGCATCCCGGTGGACGATGCCGTCGGCCTCGAGGGTGCGCAGGGTCTGCGCGAGCATCTTCTCGCTGATGCCCTCGGCTCGACGCCGCAGCTCGCTCCACCGCTGAGGACCGTCGGCGAGGGCGATGAGCACGAGCACGCCCCACTTGCTCGTGACGTGGTCGAGGACGACACGGCTCGGGCACGCGGCTGCGAACACCGCACCGGGCGCCCGCCCTCGGACAGCGCCCAGGGCGGACTCCATGATGCTCGACCCGCTGACCTCGTTCCTTACCTGCACGTGCGTACCTTACTCGAAAGTGCGTACCCGACTTCGGGAAGGGTCCCCGAGCGGGCGCGGTTGCGGACGTCACGAAGCACCCCAGCGACCGCGCCCGACCAGGTTCGGTCCCACCCGAAGGGATCCACCACCATGACGATCGTCGTCACCGGAGCCACCGGCCAGTTCGGCCGCCTCGCCGTCGAGGCCCTCCTGCGCCGCGGCGCCGACCCGCAGGACGTCCTCGCCACCGGCCGCGACGACGCGAAGCTCGCCTCCATCGCGGAGCTCGGGGTCAGGACGGCCGTCGCCGACTACGACGACCCGGCCTCGCTGCGCGCCGTCGTCGAGGGCGCCGACAAGGTCCTGCTCGTCTCGGGCAGCGAGGTCGGCCGTCGAGTCGCGCAGCACGGCAACGTCATCCAGGCCGCCCAGGACGCCGCTGTCTCCCTCGTCGCCTACACGTCCATCCCCAAGGCCCAGACCAACACGATGGTGCTGGCGGGCGAGCACCGCGCCACCGAGGAGCTCATCGCCGCCTCCGGCATCCCCTTCACCTTCCTGCGCAACAGCTGGTACCTGGAGAACTACCTGCCGCAGGTGCCGACCTACCTGGAGCACGGCGTCGTCGGCGCTGCTGGTGACGGGCGGATCAGCGGCGCGACTCGGGCCGACCTCGCCGACGCCGCCGCGGCCGCCCTCCTCGCCGACGACTCGGCCGGTCGCGTCTTCGAGCTCGGAGGCGAGTCGTTCTCCCTGGCCGACCTCGCCGACGCCGTCGCCAAGGCCTCGGGTCGCGACGTCGCCCACACCGAGGTGTCCGGCGAGCAGCTGACCGAGATCCTCGTCGGTGCCGGGCTCCCCCGCGGCTACGCCGAGGTCCTCGCCGACGCGGATGCCGGCATCGCCCGCGGCGAGCTCGAGGTGACGACGGGCGACCTCGAGCGCCTCATCGGCCGCCGCCCCACGACGTACCGCGAGGCCGTGGCCGACGCCGTCCGGGCGCTGGCGCCCTCCGCCTCCTGACGGCGAGGATGACGCCATGACCACCACGCCCCGCCTCGCCGTGACCGGCTCGACCGGAGGCCTCGGTGGGCTCGTGGCACGCGACCTCGCCGACCGCGGCGTCGCCCAGCGCCTCGTCGTGCGCTCGCGGGACCGGGCGCCCGCGTTGCCCGGGACCGACGTGGTCGAGGCGACCTACGGCGACGCCGAGGCCATGCGCCGCGCCCTCGAGGGTGTCGACACCCTCCTTCTCGTGTCGGCGTCGGAGTCGGCGGACCGGATGAGGGAGCACCGCACCGCCGTCTCCGCCGCCGCCGAGGCCGGGGTCGGGCACGTCGTCTACACCTCCTTCCTCGGGGCCGCGCCCGACTGCACCTTCACCCTGGGCCGCGACCACTTCGCCACGGAGCAGCTCGTGCGTGAGTCTGGCCTCGGGTTCACGTTCCTGCGCGACAGCCTCTACCTCGACTTCATGTCGTTCCTCGCCGGTGAGGACGGGGTGATCCGCGGGCCCGCCGGTGATGGTCGGGTCGCTGGGGTCGCCCGCGCGGACATCGCGCGGGTCGCCGTGGCGGCGCTCCTCGACCCCGGAGCGCACCGCGACGCGACCTATGACCTCACCGGACCCGAGGCGCTGACCCTCCACGAGGTCGCCGCGCTGCTGACCGAGGCGACCGGGCGCGACGTCACGTTCCACGACGAGACGGAGGACGAGGCGTACGCGTCCCGGGCGTCATATGGCGCACCCCGGTGGCAGCTCGACGCGTGGGTCTCGACGTACACCGCGATCCGCGACGGCGAGCTCGACCGGGTGACCGATGACGTCCGTCGCGTCACCGGTCGCGACCCGCTCTCCCTGCGAGACGTGCTGTCCCACCGCTGATCCCGCCACGTCGTGCCGACCCGGGAAGGCCCAGCGTCGACCTGAAGGCGACCGCACGCGACACGCCCGTGTCGAGGACACCCCACCCGCCCTCGCCTCCCCTGGCGCGTCCTGCGGTCTTTACCCGGGCCACGCGCTCAACCCGCACCGCAGCCACTCGCGCCCGACCCACACCCCGCCGTCAACCGGGTCCAGCTGACCCCACCACAGCTGAGCACGCCGGACGCCCCGCCCTGCCGGGCGGGGTGCGGGGCGGGGTCACGCTGGTTCGCGCGCTGCTCGGATCGCGAGCAGCTCGTCGTAGGAACCCTGGCGCAGGTCCCACTCCACCCGACTTCCCAGGGCGTCGCGCACCACTTGCCCCGCGTATCGGCGTGAGTGGACGACGGTGTGGTGCCGTTCGCACAGAAGCCCCGCGTTCTCCAGATCGGTCGAGCCACCGTCGACCCAGTGCCGGAGGTGGTGCGCGTCGCACCACTGTCCGGGGACGTCGCACCCCGGGTAGGTGCAGTGCCGGTCCCGCAGCCACAGCCGCCGGACCTGCCCGGCGGTGAACAGCCGCTTCATCCGGCCGAGGTCGACCACCTCGCCGCCCTCCCCCAGCACCGCCGGGAGGACCGCGGCGTCGCAGGCGAGGCGACGCACCGTCTCAGGCGCCAGCAACACCCCCGCCTCCGACCCGCCCACCGTCTCACCGGCGCCCGTCAGCCCGGATCGGAGGACGTCGAGGTCGACGGTCACGACGACGGTGGCCTTCTGGCTGGAGGGGGCGTCGACCCCGGCACCGACGGCCCGCCGGACCAGCGTCACCAGTGCCTCGCCCCGGCGCCGGTCGCTCGTGCGCAGGTCTCGTTCCCCGTCGAGCGGCTTCGGCGCGGACAGCGGGCCCAGCGCTGCCTCCAGCACGGCCCGCCCCTCGACGTCGAGCGTCATCCGGTACTCCGCGAGGCCCAGCTCGTCGACCCGCGGCTGGGACAACGACACGAACCTCTTCCCGCGGTCCTGCTCCGCCTGCAGCTGGCCGTCGAGGCCGTGCTCCGCCAGAAGTCGAGGACGCACCATCCGGCATCCCCGTGGCCCATGGGCCACGGCCATCGCGACCAGGCCGTCGACGACGGCGGCCTCGGCCCCGTCCGCCAACATCGGCCTCAGCCGGTCGGCCTCGGCGACGACGACCGCCGCCGACCTCACCGGCAGGGTCCCCGACATCACGGCGTTCTTGACGACCGCGTTGCCCGACACCGCGAAGGCCTCGGCGAGCGCCACCACCTGACCCGCTCCGCCGGAGACCATCGACGGCGCGTGCCGGCGAACCCACGCCACCGGCGTCAACGCCAGCGCCCCCGACCCGGTCTCCCCGCGCGCCATCGCCTCGGACGCCACCACGACCCGGGCCGCCTCGCCGGCGACGACCAAGCGGTCGACCTCGGTCATCACCGCCTCGAGCTCGTCGGTCCCGCCACGCCACAGGTCCTCGCCCAGACCCGCCAGCGCGTGACACGCGGCCGCGATCACGCCGCGTCGCGCGTCGAGCCCCGTTTCCCCCGCCATGTCCTAATCGTACAGGTGTCCACCGACACACCTCCCGCGTCATCCACAGCCCGACGCCCAGAACCTCGCCCCACAGATGGGGCCGGCACCCCATGTCGCCGGCGACCCCGGGCACCTCAGGCTGGAGCCCGCCACCCTGCAGCCCGCCGCAACCCCCGACCAACCCGCACCCGACCACCCCCGCGCCCGTCCACCCCCGCGCCCGACCATCCACCACGCCCCGCCCATCCACCACGCCCGACCATCCACCACGCCTCGTCCGAGGAGCCCGACCCGTGCCCCACGCCGCCGACACCCTCATGGCGCTCGGCGGCGCCTTCGTCGTGTGCGCCCTCGTCGCCCGGGCCGGCGGACGGCTCGGCCTGCCCACCGTCCCCCTCTTCATGCTCGCCGGCGTCGTCTTCGGCCCGAGCACCCCCGGCATCGACCTCGTCAGCGACCCCGAGGATCTCGAGCTCGTCGCCCGGCTCGGCCTCGTCTTCCTCCTGTTCTACCTCGGTCTCGAGTTCACCCTCGACCAGCTCGCGTCCGGCGGGGCGAAGCTGGTCCGGGCCGCCACCGTCTACCTCGTCCTCAACGTGGGCGGCGGTGTCGCGTACGGGTTCTGGGTCGGCTGGGGCGCCCCCGAGGCCTCCGTCATCGCCGGCGTCGTCGGCATCAGCTCGACGGCCATCGTCACCAAGGTCCTCGTCGAGACCCGGCGCCTCGGCAACCGCGAGACCCGCACCATCCTCGGCATCGCCGTCATCGAGGACATCTTCCTCGCGTTCTACCTCGCTCTCCTGCAACCGATCCTGGGTGGAGCCGACAACGTCGCCGAGGCCGTCCAGGGCATCGCCACCGCGTTCGCCTTCCTCGTCACCCTCGGCGCGATCGCGCGGTACGGGGCACAACAGGTCGGCAGGCTCGTCAGCACCCACGACGAGGAGATCGTCGTCGTCCTGTTCGTCGGGCTCGCGGTCACGACCGCCGGTGTCGCCGAAGCCCTGGGCGTGTCCGACGCGATCGGCGCCTTCATGGTCGGCCTCATCCTCGGCGCCACCGCGAAGGCCGGGCGGCTCCGCACCCTCACGCACCCGTTGCGTGACGCGTTCGGCGCCATCTTCTTCTTCCACTTCGGCCTGACGATCGACCCCGGACAGGTCGTCGGCGTCCTCCCCCAGATCGCCGTGGCCGTCGTGATGACGATCGTGCTCGCCACCGCAGCCGGGGTGATCGCCGGGCGGATGTACCGCTTCACCCGGGTCGAGGCCGGCAACATCGGCTTCACCGTGCTGACCCGAGGCGAGTTCTCGGTCATTCTCGCATCGCTCGCGGTCGCAGCCGGTCTCGACCAGCGGATCAGCTCTCTCGCAGCGGGATACGTGCTCGTCCTTGCCATCGTCGGTCCCGTCGCCGCGGCACACTCGGACGTCGTCTCCCGCCTCATCCCGAACCGGCTCCTCAGACCAGGCGAGACGACGTGGGGGGAGACCCCGCTCGACCTCGAGGCCGGCGTCGGCTCCCTCCACCACCTGGGCAGCGAGCTCCTCCAGGTGACGGTGACCCCGGGCTCACGGCTCCACGGCGTCCACGTGTGGGAGCTGCGGCTGCCCGTGGGCGTCACCCTCGGCCTCCTCGCGCGCGACGGCTCGACCCGCTCGCTCGAGGACGACACGGTGCTGCGCGTCGGCGACGTCCTGCTCGTCTTCACCCGTCCCGAGCTTCGGCTCACCGCCGAGCGCCGCATCCTCGCGGTCCACCGCGCCGGACGGCTCGCCCACTGGCGGGGCGAGACCGGTGACTGACCGTCCCCCGCCGGTCCCGGAACCCCCCACCCGCACGGCGGCCACGGCCACGGCGGCCACGGCCACGGCGGCCACGGCGGCCATGGCCCCGTGAGCCACCCACCCTCCTCTGCCACCCTTGGGGGCATGCGTGGCGACGTCTCCCTCCCCCTCTTCTGGCGGGTCTGCCTCATCAACGGGGTGGTGTTCGCCCTCGGCACGACCGCCCTCGCCCTCTCCCCCGCGACCGTGTCCGCCCGACCTGTCGTCTCCGAGCTGGCCGTCCTCACCGTGGGACTCGGCGTCATCGTCGTCGTCAACGCGCTCCTGCTCCGCTCGGTCCTGCTCCCCCTCGACCGCCTCGCCGCCGCCATGGACACCGTCGACCTCCGTGAGCCCGGGACCCGGCTCGATGAAGCGCGGTCAGGGCCGGCTCGACGCCTGGTCACCGGCTTCAACGCCATGCTCGACCGCCTCGAGGCCGAGCGGTCGGCGAGCACCTCGCGGGCCCTGCACGCGCAGGAGGCCGAGCGGCAGCGGATCGCGCAGGAGCTCCACGACGAGGTCGGCCAGAGCCTGACCGCCGTCCTCCTCGACCTCAGGCACGCCATCGACCTCGTCCCCGATGACGTCGCACCCGTCCTCGAGGGAGCGCGCCGCACGACCCGGGCGAGCCTCGAGGAGGTCCGCCGCATCTCGCAGGCACTGCGGCCGGGGGTACTCGCCGACCTCGGGCTGCTCAACTCACTGTCGAGCCTGGCCTCCGACTTCACCTCTCGCACAGGGCTGCCCGTGACGCGCGGCTTCGCGCCGGGCCTGCCCCCGCTCTCCCCCGAGGCCGAGCTCGTCGTCTACCGGGTGACCCAGGAGGCGCTGACCAACGTGGCCAGGCACGCGCACGCCTCGTCGGTGGCGGTCGGCCTGACGCGACGCGGCGACCTCGTCGAGCTCGTCGTCCGCGACGACGGCGTCGGCGGCGTCGGCGGCGTCTGGACACCCGGCTCGGCAGTCGCTGGGGGCGCCGGCATCCAGGGGATGAGGGAGCGCGCCCAGATGGTCGGCGGCGAGCTCGCCGTCAGGGCCGGCGCCGACGGGGGCGGGACCGCCGTGCGCCTCCTGGTTCCCCACGGAGGCGACGCGTGACCGTCCGGATCCTCCTCGCCGACGACCACGCCCTCGTCCGTGCCGGGCTGCGCCGCATCCTCGAGGGAGAGGACGGTCTCGAGGTCGTCGCCGAGGCGTCCGACGGGGTCGAGGCGGTGGAGGTCGCGCGCCGGGTGCCGTTCGACGTCGCCGTCCTCGACGTGTCGATGCCCCGGATGACGGGCCTCCGGGCCGCACGCGAGATCACCCGGCGGGTGCCCGACGCGAAGGTCCTCATGCTCTCGATGCACGAGAACGAGCAGTACTTCTTCTCGGCGTTGCAGGCCGGGGCGTCGGGTTACGTGCTGAAGTCGGCGGCCGACGAGGACCTCGTCGAAGCGTGCCGCGCCGCCATGCGGGGCGAACCGTTCCTCTACGCCGGGGTCGCGAGCACCCTGGTGCGCGACTTCCTCGAGCGGATGCGGCGCGGCGAGCGGATGCCGCGCTCCGTCCTCACCTCGCGCGAGGAGGAGGTGGTCAAGCTCATCGCCGAGGGCCACTCGTCCAAGGAGATCGCCACGGCCCTCGTCATCGCGCTGAAGACCGTCGAGCGGCACCGGGCCAACGTCCTGGCCAAGCTCGGGATGCGTGATCGCACGGAGCTGACCCGCTACGCCATCCGCGCCGGCCTCATCGAGCCCTGACGGGCCGAGGACGTGCGCTGGTCGGGCGGCCGCCCACTGGTCTACTTGGCGAGGGTCCACCTGCCCATCCCCTGAGTGCTGAAGAACCTGTCGGTCTTCTTGATCTCGACGGTGGTCCTCCCGGTGGCGTTGTCGTTGGCGATGATGTCCCCGTACTCGCCCGAGGCGCTCTTCAGCCGCTTCCAGAAGCCACCCCCGGAGGACGTGTAGGTCCCGGGCCGGATGTCGACGCCGACCATGTAGGTGCCGTCGCCGTCGAACGTCGTCGCCTGCGGACCCGTCGCCGTCGGGTCGACGAGCGCCCAGTCGCCCATGCCCTGGGTGGCGAAGTAGCCGTCGGTCCTCATCACCTGCACGTACTCCACCCAGCCGCGCACGTCGCCGTTGGCGATGATCGACTCGACGGCACCGGAGGCGTCCTTGAGCCGCGCCCAGGTCCCGGACCCCTGGGAACGGTAGAGGCCGGGCTTCATGTCGGAGCCGACGTCGTACGTGCCGTCGCCGGCGAGCGTGGCGGTCCTCGGCCCGGGCTCCGCTGCCGGTGTCGGTGCCGGGGTCGCGGACGGCGAGGCGGCCGCGGTGACCCCGGTGACCGCGGACACGCTGGGTGACGGCGTCCCCGACGGCGAACCGGAGGGCGCCGGCGTCGTCGCCGTCGCCGTCGCCGTCGAGGGCGTCGACCCCGGCGACCTCGTGGCCGCCGACGGAGTGAGGGGCGGGGCCGGACGGTCGACGAGAACCAAGCCCACGACGGCCAGCGCCGCCACACCCGCAGGCACCAGGAACCGCCTGCTCGTGAACCACGGCTGCGTGGCCGGGCCGGGGGCGCCGTGCCGGGCACGATGGCGACCGGCGGCCTCCGAGGCCGGGCCGGGGGGCGTGACGGTCATGGACGACTCCTCGCGACTGGGAGCGGTGCGCAGGGGTGACCACGTGGGTGCACGGACCTGCTCGATCGAACGTTACTGGCGGCGGCGGCCCGTCCGACCCCGCACCGCCGACGCCTGCGCCGCCGACGCCCGCCCGCGCCGTCGCGCCCGGGCCAGCCCGCCACCCCGACCCGCCCCTCCAGGCCCCTCCACGCGCCCCCTCGCGCCGTGCTCAGACCCCCATGAGGCGGCGGGGCGACATCGGGCCGAGTGGTAGTTTGGGGGTCTCACCCCGCGCTTCTGGCCGCCCCGGGAAACCGAGCCGTCTCGACGTCACCACCCCTGAAGGGAACGCGACATGGCTCTCATCTCGTGCTCAGCCTGCCACTCCGACAACGACATCACGCTCGACAGCGTGGCAGCGAACGGCGCCAAGGTGTTCCGCTGCGAGGACTGCGGGAACCGGTGGAGCCCGGTCGCCCTGACGGCCCTTCCCGCGTTCACGCGCACGCCGCTGCAGATGGCCCGTGGCCGCTTCGCCAACATCTCGATGGTCTCCCCCGCCCTGATGACCCGCGTCAAGCGCCTCAAGACCTCGTACCTCAAGGCCCACCCCGTGGCCGAGGACGTCCAGGTCGCCTCGTGGGGGCGCTACCGCGAGATGCTGACGCCCGAGGGCCTGGCCGTCGCCGCCCCGCAGGACCTGCGCGAGCTGGCCACCACCGGGACGGGCACCCGCGCCGGCAGCATGTCGGTCTTCAGCCGCACCTGGAAGCAGCTCGGTGACGAGGAGGCGGCCGACCGGACCCGCATCTCCCTCGCCTACCTGCTCCACGGGCCCGCCGAGCAGCCGCTCGAGGACCGCCTCACCGGGCTCATCGAGGGCGTCGACGTCGGCGGGATGCCCGGCCTCAAGGAGTCCTTCCTCACCAAGGTGCTGCACATCTCCGAGCCCGAGCGCTTCCTGCCGATCCTCACCTACGGCGACGAGGTCACGGGCAAGCGCGACGTCACGCTGGCCGTCTACGGCCTGCACCTGCCGAAGGCCGAGCCGACGGCGATGCAGATCGGCCGCCTGGCCGTGTGGTCCAACGACCTGCTCCTCGAGCTCCTCGGCGAGGGCTTCACCGACGCGCAGCACGCGTCGGAGTTCCTCGACTGGGCCAAGGACCGCGTCGGCGAGACCGCCCTCTCCGCCGTCCGCTGACCCGACGGTCCGCCGAGACCCACGGCGGACCACACCCCGACAGGCGGCCCTTCAGCGCACCCACTGGAGGCTGGCGTCGCGCGCCGCCTCGACCTGCGACCCCGCCTGACGGCGCGACATCCTCCGCAGCACCATGGGTGTGAGCAGGGTGCCCACGACCGCCCAGATCCCCAGCACGAGAACCGTTTCCGTCGTCCGCCACGACCCGCCGACCTCCAGGGCCGCAGCATCGTCGGGCAGGAACGCCGACCTCATCCCGAGCGCGATCCAGTACATCGGGAAGACCTGGGCCACGACCTGGACCCAGCCCCACAGCATCTGGATCGGGTAGAAGATCCCCGAGATGCCGGCGAGCACCATGACCGGCAGCATCCCCCACGTCCCCACCTTCTGCGTGCTCGGCACGAGGCTGCCGATCACCATCCCGATGGGCATCGTCGCGAGCAGCCCCAGCACGAGCACCCACACGACCGTGAGCCAGCCCGACGCCTCCGCCATCAGGTCGTCGAAGAGCAGGAAGCTCGGCACGAGGATGACGACCATCTGCGGCAGCAGCGACAGCGACTGGAACAGCAGCTGCCCCGTGAAGTACCCGCGCAGCCCGTGCGGCACGGCCTTGTGCCGCAGGAGGGTGCCGTCCTCCTTCTCCATCGCGAGCGCGTACGCGGGCCCGATGACGACCCCGAACGCGATGAGCGCCCCGAGGATGCTCGGGAGCGCGACCGAGGGCAGCAACAGGTCGGTGCCCTCGACCTCGCTGTCGCGCCGCAGGAACAGGTACCCGACCGTCGCCGTGGCCGTGAACAGGTAGAAGCCCTGGTCCTGGGTGCTGCGGATGCTCTGCGAGAACTCGGTCCAGCCGCGCCGGAGACCGAGCCTGATGGCGTGGCGCACGGGCGTCATCGGGCCACCTCCGCGAAGAGCCTGGCCGCGGCCTCGCCGTGTCCAGCCTCGTGCTGCTGGACGAGGGAGAGGTAGGCGTCCTCGAGGCTGGCGCGGCGGACCTCGAGGTCGCGGACCGCGTCGCCGTGCTCGTCGAGGAGGGCGCGCACGAACGCGGTCGCGTCGGGAACGGAATCGTGATGGCGCTCCCCGCCGACCGACCAGCGCACCCGCGACTCGCCCTGGAGCCGCTGGGCCAGCCCGTCGACGGTGTCGTCGGCGACGATCCGCCCGGCGGCGAGCACCAGCACCCGGTCGGCGAGCTTCTCGGCCTCGTCGAGGTCGTGGGTGGTGAGCAGGATCGTCGTCCCCTCGCTGACCGCGAGGTTGCGCACGAGCTCGTGGAACTCGCGCCGCGCCTGGGGGTCGAAGCCGGCGGTGGGCTCGTCGAGGAAGAGCAGCTCGGGACGCCCGACGATGCCGACCGCGACGTCGAGCCGGCGGCGCTGTCCCCCCGACAGGGTCGCGATCTTGCGGTCGGCGAGCTCGGTGAGGCCGACCGTCTCGAGGAGCAGGTCGATGTCGTGGGGCCGCCGTCGCTCCGGCGTCGAGTAGGGCTCGAAGTAGCCGCCGAGCTGGGTCAGTAACCGGCGCGGGGTCCACCGCGGGTGGTCGCGCCACGACTGCAGGACCACCCCCGTGCGCGCCCTCCAGTCCTCGTCGGCCTCCGCGGGGTCCTGGCCGAGGACGGACACCTCGCCTGCCGAGCGGATCCGGAACCCCTCGAGGATCTCGATGGTCGTCGTCTTGCCCGCGCCGTTGGGCGCCAGGAGGCAGACGACCTCGCCACCCGGGATGTCGAAGTCGACCCCGGTGAGCACGTCGTGGTCCCCGTAGCGCATCCGCAGGTCGCGCACCGTCACCACCGGTTCCATCCTGTGACCTTCCTGTGCCCCGAGACGTGCAGCGTAGAGCGGCGTGCGGTCGCCACGCCAGCACCCCCGCCCGGCCGGTGTGACGCGCGGAACACCCGGACGTGTCATCCACTACGTTTCGTAGTAGTACGGTGGAACCACACCGAAGAGAACAACGGAGGGTCCACCAGACCGGCCCTCGGAAGGACACGAGATCCATGCGCAGCGCATTCGACAAGCTCATCTCCTGGACCGGCATCAGCATGGCGGCCGTCCTCATCGTCGCGGGAGGGCTGCTCACCTGGGCCTCGTCCTTCGCCAGCACGAACGTCACCGACCAGCTCGCCGCGCAGCAGATCACGATGCCCGCCGCGGCGGCCCTGACCACGCCCGAGATGAAGGCGAACCTGGCCCAGTACGCCGGCCAGCCGCTCACCACCGGCGCCCAGGCCAAGGCCTACGCCGACCACTACATCCAGGTCCACATGGACGAGTCGTCGGACGGCCGCACCTACTCGCAGGTCTCCGGTGAGTACATGGCCGCGATGAAGGCCGACCCCACCTCCGAGGCCACCGCCGAGCTCGGCCAGCTGCGCCAGTCGCTCTTCATGGGCACGACGCTGCGGGGCATGCTCCTCAACGCCTACGCCTTCGGCACCATCGCCTCCATCGCGATGTGGGCCGCCATCGCCGCCTTCGTCGGCTCGGCGGTCCTCCTGGTCCTCGGCGCCCTCGGCCTGCGCCACGCCCACCAGAGCCCGCTCGTGGAGGCACCCGAGATCGAGAAGATCGCGGCCACCTTCTGAGCGAACCCGCGGCCCCTGCGCCGCACGAGGCCCCGTCCGCTGCAGCGGACGGGGCCTTGCTCGTGCGTTCGTGGCGGTCTACTGCGGTCTACTGCTCGCGGCGCGGGAGCTCAGGCCGGGCGGAGGACGGTGCCCCGCCAGCGCAGGACGCCGAGGTAGGCCGCCACGACGAGCAACCCGATGTAGACGTCGTTCTCGAACCAGCCGAACACCGTCTGCTGCTCGGGTCCGAAGGTCGTCGGGTAGTAGAAGACGGCGATCGCCAGGACCACGGCCAGGAACGTGAGGACACCCAGCTGCGCCCCGCGCCCGTCCCGCCGGGCGAGCGCCGCCATCGCGAACGCCACGGCGTAGAAGCCCCACGCGAGCGGCGTCGTCACGGTGAACGTCGGGTCCTCGATCCCCTCGACCCACGCGTACACGGTGTGCACCACCGACAGCGTGAAGGTGGCGACGAGCACGCCCGAGATGTGGCGGCCGTACGTCGCGGCCCGGGCGGCGGGTGGGGTCGCGCCCCTCGTGGAGCGGGTGCTGGTCGTGGCGGTCATGGTCAGTCCTTCCGTCGGGAGCGGCCTCGTGCCGCCACGTCCACGGTCCCGCGAGGGCCGCGCTCCGCCCCACCCACAGGCCCCCCACACCACCCCTACACCGGGGTCAGTGTCCCGCGGCGGGCCATGCGTCGTCGTGAGGGACCACGGCCACGAGCTCCTCACCGTCCGCCACCTCGAGGTCGACCCGAGCCCCGTCGTCAGCCAGAAGGGTCACCTCGTACGGCTGGCGGCCCTCGGTGGAGCCGCTCGCCATGCGGACCACCTCGAGGACCCGGAGCCGAGCGGGCGGCACCAGCTCGCGCCACGGAGTCTTCGTGACGTCCCACAGCTTCTGACTGCCGGTCAGCTCGATCGTCTGCCCGGGAACCAGGCTCGACACGGCAACACGTTCCACGGCGACCTCCGGGTTCATCGCAGCGTAGGCCGCGAGCGCTCGAGCGACCACCCCCTCCGCGCAGCGATCAGCGAGGCCGTCGACGTTGCGCGCACGAGAACCACTCACCGGTCGCCTCTCCCACGCACTAGCGTCTGCACCGTGGAGGCGGACTCGGGACCGGGCGGGTTCGCCGTCGCGCTGCGCCGCCTGCGCGAGTCGCGCTCACTGACCCAGGAGGAGCTCGCCGACCGTTCCGGTGTCACCGCCAAGGCCATCGGCGCCCTCGAGCGCGGCGAGCGCCGGCGGCCCTACCCCCACACCGTCCGCTCCCTCGCCGACGGCCTCGGCCTCGACGACGACGAACGCGCCCACCTCCTCGCGTCCGTCCCCCGCCGCTCGCCCACCTCCCCGTCACCGCTCGATGAAGCGGCGTCACCGTCCGCCGGAGCCGTCACGTCGTCCGCGCCCTCACCGACCTCCCCCACGATCGGGCGCGACGAGGACGTGCGCCGACTCCTCGGCCTGGTCACCTCGCCGTCCGAGCGCCTCGTCACGCTGACCGGTCCCGGCGGGGTGGGCAAGACCCGGCTGGCGTCCGAGGTGCTGGCCGGTGCCGTCGGCTCGTTCCCCGACGGCAGCGTGTTCGTCGACCTCGCGGCCGTGCGCGAACCCGCCCTCGTCCTCCCTCGCGTCGCGGCAGCCCTCGGGGTGGCCGAGGGGGTGCAGGCCTCCGCGGACCTCGTCGGCCGCGTGGCGGCACACCTGGCCGGCCGCCGCGTCCTCGTGGTCCTCGACAACCTCGAGCAGGTCCTGGGCGCCGCGCCGGTGGTCGCCGACCTCCTCGCTCGCGCCCCCGGACTGACCGTCGTCGCGACGAGCCGAGCGCCACTGCGCGTGCGCGCCGAGCGCGAGGTCCACATCGGTCCGCTGACCCTCCCGGAGGACGACGAGCCGGCCTCGGTGGTCGCGTCCCCCGCCGTCGCGATGTTCGTCGACCGCGCGTCCGCCGCCGGTGCCCGGGTGGACGTCACGCCCGACACCGCCGCGGCCCTCGCGGCGATCGTCCGCCACCTCGACGGACTCCCCCTGGCGCTCGAGCTCGCCGCCGCCGGGTCGCGGGTGCTCTCGCCCGGCGCGCTCCTCGCCCGCCTCGAGCACCGCGGCGCCGACCCGGGCCTCGGCGCCGGTCCACGCGACCTCCCCGACCGCCAGCGCACGATGACGGCCGTCCTCGACTGGAGCATCGACCTCCTCGAGCCCGAGGAGGCCGACCTCCTCGCGCGGCTGTCCGTCTTCTCCGGAGGGTTCTCGCTCGACTCGGTCGAGGCGGTCGTGCGGTCCTCCGGTGGCGACGGCACGGCCGACGACGTCCTCCCGGCGCTGGCCTCCCTCGTCGAGCAGTCCCTCGTCGTCCCCCTCCCCTCGCCCGACGGCGTCCCGCGGTTCCGGCTGCTCGAGCCCGTCCGCCAGTACGCCGCCGTGCGCGCGCAGGCGGCCGGCCTCGCCCTCGACGCATCCCGCAGCCACGCCGCGCACTTCCTCGACGCCACCGTCGCCGCCCACCGACGGCTGCAGGACCGCGACATCGGCCCGGTGCTCGACCGTCTGGAGGCCGACCACGCCAACCTCCGCTCGGCCTTCCTCCGCCTCCTCGAGCTCGAGCGGGAGGTCGACGCCGCGCGGCTGGCCATGTCGGCGTGGACCTACCTCGGGCTGCGCGGGTACGCCCGTGAAGGGCTCGGGTGGCTCGAGCGGCTCGACGGTGCCGGCACGGACGAGGCCGTGGCGTGGGCGGCCGTGGGCCGGATGGGCCTGCTCCTCGTCGTCGGCGACGTCCCCGGCATGCGCCGCGAGGGCGCGGTCGCCCTCCCCATCGCGGGCCGGCTCGGTGCCGCCGAGCTGGAGGGCGAGGCGAGCGTCCTCGCCGGCCTGGCCGCCGTGTTCGCCGGCGACCTCGGCGAGGCCGCGCGGCTCCTCCGACCGGACCTCCAGTTCACCGACCCGACGGCGCAGCGCTGGATGGACCTGCACTCCCTCATCGGGCGGGGGCAGGCGGCGCTGGTGGGCGGCGACGTCGAGGAGGCCGACGCGCTGCTCTCCGAGGCGCTCGACGACGCCCGCTCCCTCGGCAACGAGTTCACCCTGGCGACGACGCTCAACACCGTGGCGACGGCACGCGAGGCCCTTGGCGACGACACGGGTGCCGCCTCCCTCCTCGGGGAGTCGCTCGAGGTCGCGTGGCCGCTCCGCCTCACCTGGACCCTCGGCTACGCGGTGCCCGCCCTCGCCGGGGTCGCCGCGCGGTCGGGCGAGCCCGCGGCCGCCGCGACGCTGTTCGGCGCCGCGGCGACCCTGGGCGCCTCGACCGCGGTCGACCCCCACTTCCCACCGTCGCGCGAGACGGCCGACGCTGGGCTCGTGGCGGCACGGGATGCGTTGGGCGAGAGCGACTTCCTCACCGCGTGGGAGGTCGGGCGCTCGATGACGGCCGCCCAGGTCGCGCAGCTCGCCGCCCGGGTCGTCGCCGACGTCACTGCCCGCGGACGCGGCTGACGTAGCGGCGGTACTGCCGCGCGCCGATCGTCCGGAGGACGATGCGCACCGGCAGCGGGAGCTTGGCGAGCATGGCCCGGCGCTCCTCGGGGCTGCACTCCTCGAGGATCGCGCCGAAGAGGATGGGCAGCTGCTTCTGGTCCATCTCCTCGATGCCCTGCTCGCCGAGGCTGTTCCACTCCGCGACGGTGATGTGCCGCTGGGCGAGCGGGAGGATCTCGCGCTCCTCGAGGTCGAGGTGCTCGAACAGGGCTGCGGCGAGGCGGTCGAGGAGGTCGGCGAGCTCGGCTCCGCGCGCGGTGGTGGGGTCCTGCTCCCACGCGTCGAGGAGCGGCTGGACCTGCTCCATCGTGGCGTCGACGACCTCGTGCTGCGCCTGCATCGTCTCGACGAGCCCGGTCGACGGCGCCGCCCGCTCGAGCAGCGCCGGCCAGAGGACGACGTCCTCGCCCGTGTGGTGGTGGTGCAACCCGCCGAGGACGAGGCGCAGCGCGCCGGCGAGCGTCGCCGCCCGCTCGGTGTCACCGCTCCTGACGTCGCGGATCAGGCGCGGCAGGAGGGTGAACTCCCGGCGGAACGCGCGGTGGATGATGACCATCTCGTGGACCCACGGACGGTCGGTGGTCGGGGTGGTGCTGAACGCGGTGGTGCTCATGGCTGGCCCTCTCGGCTCGGTCGGTTCTCGATACCGACCAGCCTGTTCCGCAGGCCGAGCCGACCCCACCCACGCCGGTCCCACACCACCCCCACAGTGCATGGTCCACCGAGGCAGCTCACTGGTTCTCCGGCCCGGCGCCACCAGCGGCAACGCGCCGACGTTGGTCCCACGAGCTCGGGACCTTTGGCCCTGAGCCGAGGGCGGCCGCGGCTCGTAGGTTCGGTGGTGCCGGTCGTGTGGCCGGTGGGATGCCGCACGACCGGCCGCTGTGTCCCGATCACGCCGACCGATGGAGACCCACCGCATGTCCCCCGCCCTGGCCCTTCCCGCACACGAGCGCTGGTTCGTCGACTCCGCCGCCGGCGACTGGTCGTTCTTCCTGCGGCCGCTGCCGCTCGTCGTGACGGCACTCGTCGTGGTCGTCGCCGTGGTGTGGCGCGTCGTGGCCCTGCGGATCGATCGACCCGAGCTGCCGTGGCTCGCACGCCTCGGCGACCTCACCCCGTGGGTCCCCAGGCTGCTCGGCATCCACCTCGGCGTGGCACTGCTCGCTCTCGCGGCGTCGGGGTCGTTCGTCACCCCGAGCGTCGACGACCTCCACGGCATCGGCGGGTCCGCGCTCCTGCTTGTCGAGGCCGGCCTCGGCGTGTGGCTCATCACCGGCTACCGGCAGCGATGGGCCGCCACGCTCGCCCTCGCACTGGGGCCGATCATGTCGCTGTTCACCGGGCCGATGGCGCTACTCGAGTGCGCGAACCTCGCTGCGGTGGCGGCCTTCCTCGTCATCGCACCCGCCGGCGCTGACCGCCACGGTGCCGCGTCCCTCTCGGCGAGCCAGCTGCGCTGGGCCCTGTTCGCGTTGCGCGCCGGCGTCGGGGTGGCGCTCATCGCCCTGGCCTTCACCGAGAAGTTCACCAACCCGACGATGGCCGGCGCGACGCTCGAGCAGTTCCCCGCCCTCAACGTCTTCAGCGTCGTCGGCCTCACCGTCCCCACCGACGTCTTCGTCGTCATCGCCGGAGGGGTCGAGCTTCTCTTCGGGCTGCTCGTCATCTCGGGCGCCTTCCCCCAGGTCGCCGTCCTCGTCGCGATGGTGCCGTTCAACGCCACCCTGTTCCTCTTCGGCCAGACGGAGCTCGTGGGCCACCTGCCGGTCTACGGCGTCTTCCTCGCCCTGCTCGTCTACGGATCGAACCCCGCGACCGCCGGTGCCGTCCGCTGGCTGCCGGGCGGCGCCGACCTCCCCGTTCCGGCCCGCCGACCCGCCCCGGTCCCCGTCCACGACTGAGGCAGCGGAGGAGGGCGTGCCACGGGACCCTGACCCGTGGCACGCCCTTCGTGCGCCTCTCGTCAGGCCACGCGGGTCTTCGGCGCGTTATCCGCAGTTCTTCCGGCGTCGCGCTCGACGACGTCGCCCAGGACGTCGTCGATGCGCTTCATCAGCTCGGGCTCGAGCTTCACGCCTGCGGCCTTGACGTTCTCCCCCACCTGCTCGGGGCGCGACGCCCCGACGAGGGCGGCGGCCACGTTCTTGTTCTGGAGCACCCACGCGACGGCGAGCTGCGCCATCGTCAGGCCGGCGTCGTCGGCGACGGGCTTGAGCGCCTGGACGCGGGTGAGGACGTCGTCGTTCATGAACCGCTTGATCATGTCGGCGCCGCCCTTCTCATCGGCGGCGCGCGAGCCCTCCGGCGGCTGCTGGCCGGGGACGTACTTGCCGGTGAGCACGCCCTGTGCGATGGGGCTCCACACGATCTGGCTGATGCCGAGCTCCTCGCACGCCGGGACGACCTCGCCCTCGATGACGCGCCACAGCATCGAGTACTGCGGCTGGCTCGAGATGAGCTGGATGTTCAGCTCCTGGGCGAGGCGGTGGCCCTCGCGGATCTGCTCGGCGGTCCACTCGCTGACGCCGATGTAGAGCGCCTTGCCCTGACGGACGACGTCGGCGAAGGCCGTCATCGTCTCCTCGATCGGGGTCTCGGTGTCGTAGCGGTGGGCCTGGTAGAGGTCGACGTAGTCGGTCTGCAGGCGCGTGAGGGAGCCGTTGATCGACTCCATGATGTGCTTGCGGGACAGGCCGGTGTCGTTCTTCCCGCCGGGGCCGGTGGGCCAGTAGACCTTGGTGAAGATCTCCAGGCTCTCGCGCCGCTCGCCCTTGAGCGCCTCGCCGAGGACGGTCTCAGCCTTGGTGTTGGCGTAGACGTCCGCGGTGTCGAAGGTGCTGATGCCGGCGTCGAGCGCGGCGCGCACGCACTGAGTGGCGACATCGTTCTCCACCTGCGAGCCGTGGGTCAGCCAGTTGCCGTAGGTGATCTCGGAGATCTTGAGTCCACTGTTGCCGAGGTAGCGATAGTTCATGCTTCAACCGTATGCCCGCCTTTGCCGCCCGTGGACGTGCGGGTCACACGCAGACGCAATCTGAGCCTCGCGCTGGCCTCGGATCGCGATGAGGCACCGTCGAGGATGTGCCTGACAACCACAGGACTCTGAAACAGGAATAGAGGGCGCGTGGGTCCCGGAGATCTGCTGTAAGTCCAGGCAGGGAGGTTCGAATCCTTTCTGTCAAGCGCGACAGGACCCGGGCGGTTGCTACCGCCCGGGTCCTGTCGTGAGATCTGAGGAATCAGCTGCAGCCGCTGGTGCTTCCGCAGCCTTCGCAGACGTAGCAGGAGCCGGCGGGCCGCATCTTGGTCCCGCAGGTCATGCACATCGGGGCGTCGGCGGCCTTGGAGTCGCCGAACATCGCGAGCAGGTCGGCCGAGGAGTGGATCTCCGAGGAGACCTCACGGGCCGAGGCGGCGCCGGCGCCCGAGGTGACCGTCGAGGCGTCGAGCGAGGTGCCCGGCTCCCCCGCCGGTGCGGCGGGAGCAGCGACCTGAGCCGCGGCCTCATCGGACGACTTCTTCGACGAGGCGCCGATGCCCTGGCTGAAGGACTCGATCTCCTCCTCGAGGTCCTCGCCCGACTCGTCCACGACCGGGGCGTACGAGCCGGTCTCGAGCTGACGAGCGCGCTCGTCGGCCGAGTGGATGCCCATGTACGACCGGGTGTCGAAGTCGAGGTAGTCCAGGGCCAGCCGGCGGAACACGTAGTCCATGAGGGACTGCGCCATCCGCACGTCCGGGTCGTCGGTCATGCCGGCCGGCTCGAAGCGCATGTTCGTGAACTTCTCGACGAACGTCTCCAGCGGCACGCCGTACTGCAGCGCGACCGAGGTGACGATCGAGAAGGCGTCCATGACGCCGGCGAGCGTGGAGCCCTGCTTGCCGAACTTGAGGAACACCTCGCCCAGGCGGCCGTCCTCGTAGGTGCCGGCCGTGAGGTAGCCCTCGGCCCCACCGACGGTGAACGACGTGGTCTGCGAGCCGCGACGCTTGGGGAGGCGCTCGCGGGTGGGCCGGTAGACGACCTTCTCCACGATCTCCTTCTGCGCGGCGGTGAGCGCAGCCGTGACCTTGTCGGCAGCGGCGTCCTTGGCGGTGGACCCACCGTCGGACAGCGGCTGGCCGACCTTGCAGTTGTCGCGGTACACAGCGAGCGCCTTCAGGCCCATCTTCCAGCCCTGGATGTAGACGTCCTCGATCTCGGCGACCGTCGCGGTCTCGGGGAGGTTGACCGTCTTGGAGATGGCGCCGGACAGGAACGGCTGGACGGCCGCCATCATCCGCACGTGGCCCATGGCCGAGATGGCGCGGGCGCCCATGGCGGTGTCGAAGACCTCGTAGTGCTCGGTCTTCAGGCCGGGGGCGTCGATGACGTGGCCCTTGTCGGCGATGTACTCGACGATCGCCTCGACGGTCTCCTCGGTGTAGCCGAGCTTGCGCAGGGCCCGCGGGATCGTGAGGTTGACGATCTGCATCGAGCCGCCACCGACGAGCTTCTTGAACTTCACGAGCGAGAAGTCGGGCTCGATGCCGGTGGTGTCGCAGTCCATCATGAAGCCGATCGTCCCGGTGGGGGCGAGCACCGACGCCTGGGCGTTGCGGTAGCCGTTCTTCTCCCCGAGCTTGACGACGTCGTCCCACGCCTTGGTGGCGACGCGGTGGATGTCCTTGTCCATCGTGGTGATGGTGCGCACGGCGTCGTTGGCGGCGGCGTGCTTGCGCATGACCCGCTTGTGGGCGTCGGCGTTGCGGGCGTAGCCGGCGTACGGGCCGACGACCGCGGCGAGCTCGGCGGAGCGCTTGTAGGCGGCACCGGTGAGCAGCGAGGTGATCGACGCGGCGATGGCGCGGCCACCCTCGGAGTCGTACCCGTGGCCGGTGGCCATGAGCAGCGCGCCGAGGTTGGCGTAGCCGATGCCGAGCTGGCGGTAGTCACGCGTGGTGTCACCGATGGGCTCGGTCGGGAAGTCGGCGAAGCAGATCGAGATGTCCATCGCGGTGATGACGAGCTCGGCGACCTTCTGGAAGGTCTTGGCGTCGAAGGTGTCGTCGTCGCGCAGGAACTTCAGGAGGTTGAGCGAGGCCAGGTTGCACGAGGAGTTGTCGAGCGACATGTACTCCGAGCACGGGTTGGATGCGGTGATGCGGCCGGTCTCGGGGTTGGTGTGCCAGTCGTTGATCGTGCCGTCGTACTGGATGCCCGGGTCGGCGCACTCCCACGCGGCCTTGGCGATCTTGCCCATGAGCTCGCGGGCGTCGACGGTCTCGATGACCGAGCCGTCCTTGCGCGAGGTGAGGCCGAACTCCTTGCCCTCCTCGACCGCGCGCATGAACTCGTCGGTGACGCGCACCGAGTTGTTCGCGTTCTGGTACTGGACGGAGACGATGTCCTTGCCGCCGAGGTCCATGTCGAAGCCGGCGTCGCGCAGCGCGCGGATCTTGTCCTCCTCGCGCGCCTTGGTCTCGACGAACTCCTCGATGTCCGGGTGGTCGACGTCGAGGACGACCATCTTGGCCGCGCGGCGCGTGGCGCCACCGGACTTGATGGTGCCCGCGGAGGCGTCGGCGCCGCGCATGAAGGAGACCGGGCCGGAGGCGGTGCCACCGGAGGACAGCAGCTCCTTGGAGGAGCGGATGCGCGAGAGGTTCAGGCCGGCACCGGAGCCGCCCTTGAAGATGAAGCCCTCCTCCTTGTACCAGTTGAGGATGGAGTCCATCGAGTCGTCGACCGAGAGGATGAAGCAGGCGCTGACCTGCTGCGGGCTCTTGGTGCCGACGTTGAACCAGACCGGCGAGTTGAAGCTGAACACCTGGTGCAGCAGGGCGTACGTCAGCTCGTGCTCGAAGATCTCGGCGTCCTCCTCGGACCCGAAGTAGGCGAACTCCTTGCCGGCCTTGACGTAGGTGAGGACCACCCGGTCGATGAGCTGCTTGAGGCCGGTCTCGCGCTCGGGGGTGCCGACGGCGCCGCGGAAGTACTTGGTGGTGACGATCGTGGAGGCGTTGACGCTCCAGAAGTCGGGGAACTCGACGCCGCGCTGGTCGAAGATCGTGACGCCCGTCTTCCAGTTCTGCTGGACGACGTCCCGCTTCTCCCAGGTCACCTCGTCGTAGGGGTGGACACCCGGCGTGGTGTAGATGCGCTCGACGGTGACCCCCTTGCCCTTCGGGGACTTGCGGGCACCTGCACGTGCTCCGGCGATCTCGGTCATTGCTGTCCCTCTTTCTGCCCGACGGGGGGCGGTGGCGACCTCGAGGTCGATTCTCCTGCTGGGGTCCGACAGGGCTGGTGACCTGCGGAGACGTGCTGGGGGTGTTCAGGGTGCTGCTGCTGGTGCGGGTCGTGCCGGTGGTGCGTCGGGCCGGGGTCCCCCTGGAGTCCGGCCGGGGTGGGGCTGGTGGGCCCGCGGGTGGCGTCAGCCGTCGCCCGGGGGTGCGGCCGCCATCCGGGCCGGCTCCTCCCCCGTCGCCTCGCGTTCGGCGCGCAGGAGGGTGATCGCCCCCTCGAAGTCCTCGAGGGAGTCGAAGGCCTGGTAGACCGACGCGAACCGCAGGTAGGCGACCTCGTCGAGCTCGCGCAGCGGCTCGAGGACGGCCAGGCCGACCTCGTGCGCGTCGATCTCGGCACTGCCCGCGCTGCGGATCGTCTCCTCGACCTTCTGGGCGAGGATGGCGAGGTCGTCCTCGGTGACCGGGCGGCCCTGGCAGGCCTTGCGGACGCCGACGAGGACCTTCGCGCGGCTGAACGGCTCGGTGGCGCCGGAGCGCTTGACGACGCTCAGGCTGGCCGTCTCGACGGTGGTGAACCGGCGGTTGCACTCGGGGCACTGACGGCGCCGGCGGATGCTCGAGCCGTCGTCGGTGGTCCGGCTGTCCATGACCCGTGAGTCGGTGTGGCGGCAGAACGGGCAGTGCATCTCGAACCTCCTCCGGGGCTTCGGGCGGGCCGTCCTGTGGACGAACCGGTGGACACTGGTGTGAACAACCTGGGGATGACGCCGATTTCGTGTGCACAACATGTGGACGAACTACATCGGTGTAACCACTAGATGTTGTGCCTATCTTCACCCGATGTGACGCGCGACGCAAGCGGATCGGCGAAAGTCGTGTCGGGACCTGCGTTTGTGCAGGTCAGAGGGGGTGTCCGGGCGAGTCGGGGGACGGGTTCGGCGTGTCGCGAGGCGTGACGGAGCACCACTGGTGGGACGGATGTGGCACCAGAGGCACCACATCTGGGTCTTCCCGGCCCTCCCACGCCCCCACATGTGGTGGACGGTGGTGTCGCGCCCGTCCGGGGCCGCGGAAGGCGGCAGCGGCTCAGCCGAGGAAGCTCGGCCCGAGCCCGAAGCCGACGACGAGGACGAGCAGCAGGAGGAGGACGACGGCGATGATGCCGACGACCGCGACCGCCCCGGTGAGGGTCCGGTCCTTGTCTCCCTGCAGGCTCACGGAGCCGAGTGTCCTCGGTCGGTCGGGGTCGGACAAGACCGGCCCCGCCCTCTGCCGCGGGCCGAAGGGCTCTAGAACGCCCAACCCTCGGAGTCCGACGCCGTGAGTCGCCGCGATGCCTACGTGCCGTGCCGCTCAGAGGCGGCGAGGACGAGCTCGGGGAGCAGTACCTGCTGACCGAAGCCGACCACGGACGCGTCGAGCTCCTCCGGCGCGAACCAGCGGAAGGACGTCGCCTCGTCTCCTCGGACACCGAGCACGGTCGGGACCTCGGCAGTGAAGGTCATGGCGATGGCGTGCTTGCGGGGGTCGTGCAGGCCCGGCGCGACGGCATCAGGCAGGTACTGCGCGATGAGCGGAGCCTGACCTTCGAACGCCGTCACGTCGACGGGGCGCGGCAGGTCGAGCGCCGTCGTCAGCTCGCGCACGGCCGACTGCGCCAACGACTCACCTCGTCGCACTCGTCCTCCGACCAGGCACCACCGCTGTCCCTGGTGGGGCGTCGCCCGGCGGATCAGGCCGACCTCCACGACCCCGGCACCGCCGAACCGAACCGGTAGGACATCGACGCAGGCGACGGGGATGGACCTCTCGACCCGGTTCCAGTCGTCGTCATCGAGCCAGACCATCAGGGCCTCCAGATCTCACCGAGCGGGGTCAGGGTGACCAGGGCGACGGCCAGAGCGGCAACGGCGAACAGCGCCTGCCCGACCATCCAGAGCTCGAAGGAGCTCGCCTGCCAGAAACGGCTCGGTCCAGGAAGGGCGCGGGCCAGCCGTGCCGATGCGGTCTCCCAGTCGTCGGCGTGCCGCGCTGCGGGCCGGTCGTGCGGCGTGGTCCCGACACCGGTCTTGAAGCCCAGCTCCTGCTCCATGCGCTGCAGGAGCAAGGCGTCGAGCAGCTCGTGACGTCGGTGCTTGGCCATGAGCTGGACCACCAACGCCGAGAGCACCAGGCTCAGGAAGGCCGCGGTGACGCGGCTCGCGTCGGCGACATCGGCGCCGAGGGCGAGAGTGAACAGGAAGGCCTGCGCGGCCATGCCGAGCGCCGGCGTCTGCCACATCATCGCGTCGAGGCTCGCTCGCCGGTCGGAGATGGTCTGCCAGACGAGAAGGCGCTGGTCGAGGGACCACGCAGCCGGTGGCATCGCGCCCTCGTCGCTCGGCACCGAGTCGTCGAGGATCTGGTCGTCCGAGTGGCCCATGCGCGCGACCGTACAGCCGTCGTCGCAGGCTGCGCGGGCATTCCGCGGACCGCGCTACTCCCCCGGGTTCGCGCCCTGGTGGACGAGGGCGGCGGTGACCATCCAGTGCCAGTCGGTCGCCCCGTTGCCGGCGCGGGCCCCTGCGCCGCACTGGCACTCCCAGTGCCAGCGCCCGAGGGCGTCGCACGTGACGCTCGGGTGGTGGCTGCGGCGGGCGGTCCGCCGGCGGAAGGGGGTTCTCATGTCGCAGAGGAGGCAGGACCGGTGCGGGTGATACCGCCGCCGAGTCCGGCCCCGTCATCCTTTCGAGCCATTCCCTCCGGTCGGGCACGTCCCTATCGTCGGGAGAGCCCGATTTCGGCAGGAGGGACGTCATGGGATCCTCATCCGAGCCTGCAGACCTCGTCCGGACCGCGTTCCGGACGCTGCCCCCTCAGGACATCCTCCGGCAGCCCGTCACCGTCCTCCTCGGCGTCTCCACGCCGGCCGCCGACGGGCTCGCGGGCATCGGCGTCGAGACGGTCTTCGACCTCGCCCTCGCACGAGTGTTCGCAGCGGCAGTGCAGCTCACGACCACGACGAGTGACCCGACCTCCGCCATGTCGCGCTTCGGGTCGCCGCCCGCCGGGCTGGTCCGTGACGACGTCCTCGGAACGACCCCCCTCGCCGAGCTGCGGTACGAACCGGTGGACGTCCTGGCGGGCGTGCCGGGCACCCTGGCCGCAGCGCTCGACGTCACCACCGTGCGCGATCTGGCGCTGTACCCACCGTTCCTCGCCGCGACCGCCCTGCTGCGCGCCGCCTACTTCCCCGAACAGGCCGCCACCGTCGACCCGGAGGCCCCTGGCGACCTGCTCCCCGTGTCGGGAGCCTTTCCCACGGAACGCGTCCAGTACACGACGCTCGTGCTCGACCACCTCCTGCGGCCGGACGGCGCACCGCCGCTCGTCGATGTCGGAAGCTCGGACTTCCAGCCGATCGACATCGCCCCCGTCGCGGCGCCGGACTTCGGGTTCACCACCTTGGGGCTCGGGGCGCTGCTCACGCTGAACCAGTCGTGGTTCATGCAGGGCGTGACGCTCGGTCACCTGCTCCACTCGATGGCGCTCGCACCGGGTGAGAGCACCCGCATCGCCGTCGTCGACTGGAGCCGCCGAACCAGCGCCGGCCAGACCGAGTCGGTCGGTGAGAGCGAGGACCTCAGCCAGGAGGTCAGCCGCAACCGCAGCATCAGCGAGGTCACCGAGGCCGTGGCCCGTGAGGCCCAGGAGGGGTTCTCCGAGACCAACAGCACGTCCACGACGAAGCAGGCGGGAGCGAGCGGAGGCCTCAGCATCGGCCCGGTCGGCTTCGGCGCGAGCGCGAGCATCGCCAAGACCACCGCCTCGGCCGACAGCTACTCGACCACCTCGGGCAGCCGCGAGGTCGGGAGCTCGATGCTGCAACAGGCCGCCGACCGCACCCAGCAGCACGCCCACTCCGCACGCACGCGCCGCGCGTCCGTCGTCCGCGAGGTGAGCCAGAGCGAGCACGAGCAGGTCTCGACGCGCGTCGTCGCCAACTACAACCACATGCATGCGCTGACGGTCCAGTACTACGAGGTGCTGCAGGTGTACCGGACCCAGACCCAGCTCACCAACTGCGAGCGGGTCGTCTTCGTGCCGTTCAAGCTCGTGGACTTCTCGAACGACAGCCTCCTCCGACGGTTCCGCTCGACTCTCGTCGACGTCGCCCTGACTCCAGCGGTGCGCGACGCCCTGGTCAACTACGACACCCTCGAGATCGTGCCGGAGCGTCGGGTGAGCTTCCCCGACATCGGGGGCACGATCGACGAGGCCGTCATCGGCGGCATGACGATGCGTCGGGTCGCCCTGGCACGCCGGGCGCCGACGGGGGAGCCGGGAGAGGACCTCCCGACGGCGACCGATGCGCCGCCGACCCCCGACCGGCCCCCGCGCCCGCTTCCTGAGGAGGGGCAGGTGACCCGGCTGCTGTGGGCGGGCGCCGGACGCCGGCTGAGCAGCATCCTGGGGACGGGCTCGATGCGTCGGGGGTCGGAGTCGCTGTTCGTGCCCTCGGACGTCCGCGTGGTCGACGGGATGGTCAGTTCCCCCGCCGGGGACGCCATCAGCCTCGCGTACCAGCGCGCCGACGGCAGCACGGTCACCGACCTCAGCCTGAGCGTGCCCCTCGCGGAGATCGCCCGGATCAGCCTCAGCGGCTCGTCGCAGACCTCGGCCGTGGAGGCGACCGCGACCCTCACCCTCGCGCGCAACGGGGTGCTCTTCCCCCTCGAGCTCCCGACCGTCACCGTCGAACGCGGCAGCACGAGCACGCCGCTGATCCGGCTCCAGGGAGCGAGTGCCGACGTCAACCTGGTCGACCACCTGACGTCCAACGCCCTCCACTACAGCCAGGCCGTCTTCCGCACGCTCGACGCCGCGATGCTGGCCGGCTTGCTCAGCCCCTACAGCATCAGCATCGACGGCGAGACGGTCCCCCTGGTCCAGGTGGCAGAACCGCGACCACTGCGGATCGTCGGGAACGCCCTCGCCTTCAAGATCGCCACCGACACCACGAACGACACGGAGTGGGCTCAGTTCATGCTCGAGCGTGGCCTGACCATCGGCGAGACGAAGGAGGACCTCGTCCCGCTCTCGAGCGGCGGCGTGTTCGCCGAGGCGGTGCTGGGTCGGTACAACTCTGCCGAGAAGCTCGACCTCACGAGGTTCTGGAACTGGCAGGAGTCGCCGATCCCGCTGCAACCCAGTGACATCGCCGCCATCCAGACGGGGTCACGGCAGTCCGCCGAGGACCTCAAGGCCGGAGGGTTCAGCCAGCCACTGGTGGCCATCACGCAGCCCCCGGCGCTCCCTGACCCCACCGGGACGGCAGGCGTCCTCGCGGCCATCCAGAACGGAGCGATGTTCCGCGACATGAGCGGGCTCGCCGAGACGGTCAAGCTGGCGACCGAGAGCGTCAAGGCGTCCTCGTCGGGTGCGACGGCCGCAGGCACGCAGGCGACCAAGGCGATGGAGGTGGCGGTGACCGCTGACACCGAGCGACGCAAGATCGCCGCCTCCAAGGCGGTCGAGGAGAAGAAGATCGCCGCCTCCCTCGCCGCCAGCCTCGCCGGCAAGCCCTTGTCGGAGCAGTCGGACGGGGTCAAGGGTGGCGCGATCAACGAGGTCGCCAAGAAGGCGAAGGAGGCCGCTGCCGGAACACCCGGTGCTACCGCTGGGGGCGGTCCTGGTTCCGGGCCGGGGGGCACCGGGACCGGCGGCGCCACGGCGCCACGGCCAGGCGGTGGCTCCGCTGGGGGTGGGGTTGCAGCGGGCAGCGCCGCCACGGGGGCCTCCCGCCCCGGCGCCGGGCTGCCCGCATCGACCGGCAACATCGCCCTCGACGCCATCGTCGGCAACGAGGCCCTCCTGCGTGACTTCATCGGCATGGCGGACGAGTCCCCCGTCCCCACCCCACCGGTGACCCTCGAGGGAGTCCCCCTGCAGGAGTGGGACTTGTTCGGCGTCGGGTACTCGCTGCTCTACGACCCCATCGGCGCGGCGGGCCCCGACGTCCCGTCGGAGACCCAGCTCGAACAGGTCGTCACCGCGAAGCGGTGGAAGCCGACCACTCCGACCGACTTCCGGCCCTTGCTGCTCGGTGACCTCCAGCGCGGGGTGTCGAGCCTCGGCGACGTGCTCTTCGCGGTCTCCCTGCTCCCCACCGGAAGCCTGCGCACGCTCAACCTCGTCGCCCACGCGACCGGCGGCATCCTCCTGTCCTTCGGCGCCACCTTCGTCTTCGACGAGGCCACGCGAGAGACGACGACCGTCCACGAGGACGACGCGCCGGACGCGCTCAGCCGGGTGGACCTCACCGAGCTCTTGGCCCTGGGGCAGCAGCAGGACGTCACGCGGCCGGACGGTTCGACGTTCCGCCTCGAGGACGTCAGGCGTGCCTTCCCTGCCGATGGCGAGGTCAACGTCTTCAACCTCTCCAACCCGCTGCGACATGACTACGTCCAGGGGCTCGCGACCCTGTTCGGTGTCCGCACGACCGCCTTCGTGGAGCAGCCAGTCAAGGTCACCGCCGAGGTGATCGCGGTGACCGACCCCGCTTCGGAGCGGGTCCTCAGCAAGAAGGTGACGATCGGCTTCATCGGTGAGCAGGACGCCGTCCCGCCCGTCGACGCCTTCAGCCACCTGCTGCTCCTGGACCGGTCCCTGACCGGCTCGTTCACCGCATTCCCTCGCCGCTGACCCAGCTCGACGTCAGGGGTGGAGGACGGCGGCCAGCTCCTCGATGCCGTCGACGACGCGCGGTCCCGGCCGGGCCCACATCGCGTTGGCGTCGACGGCGTGGACCAGGACGCCGGCGGGCAGGGCGCCCGAGCCGACGAGGGCGTCCGCCTGCGCCTGCGCACCGGCGCGGTCGTAGCCGCACGGGGCGCAGACGACGAGGTCGGGGCGGGCGGCCGCGACGTCCTCGAAGGTCGTCCTCACCGACCGCTCCCCCGCGACGCCGAGGACGCAGGCGCCGCCGGCGAGCTCGACCATCTCGGGGATCCAGTGGCCCGGTGCGTAGGGCGGGTCGGTCCACTCGAGCACGACGACGCGCGGCCGCGGCCGACCGGCGACCCGGGCGCGGACGGCATCGAGGCGGGTCCGCAGGCCGGCGACGACGGAGGACGCGGCCTCCTCGCGTCCGGTGGCGCGTCCGAGCGTGGTGACCGAGGCGAGGACGTCGGCGAGGGTGTGCGGGTCGATGGTGAGGACGTCGGCGGTGCAGCCGAGGTGGACCAGGGCGTCGTCGACGGTGGAGACGTCGAGCGCGCAGACGGCGCAGAGGTCCTGGGTGACGACGAGGTCGGCGTCGAGGGTGCTGAGGGCTCCGGCGTCGAGGCGGTAGAGGTCCTCGCCGTCGGCGACGGCCTTGGCGACGGCGTCGTCGATCTCCCTCGGGGACAGGCCTTCCGGCAGGGTCGTGGAGGAGACGATGGTGCGGGAGCGGGCCTCGGCGGGGGTGTCGCACTCGAAGGTGACACCGACGACGTCGTCGCCCGCCCCGAGGGCGAAGAGGATCTCCGTCGTCGACGGCAGGAGGCTGACGATGCGCACGCCTCCGACCCTACGTGCGGGGCGTTCTCGCCGGGTGTCGGCGCGTGGTGGTTGGCTGGCTGCCAGGACGTCGCCGAGCGAGAGGGGTACCGATGGCGGGGAGTGCGAGGACGACGACGAAGGCCGCGACGACGAGGACTGCGACGGCCACAGCAGCGACGACGACGGCAGCGACGACAGCCGGGTCGACGCGCGCCCGTCGGGTCAAGGGGGTGACCCGGGAGAAGGACGAGGACGGGGTGAGGTGGGAGACCCGTCCGGTGACGCCCGACCGGTTCGAGGACTTCGCCGACGTCATCAACCCGAACCGGCGAGCTGACTCGTGCTGGTGCCTGTCCCACCGGGTGCGTCAGGCCGACATCCGCGAGCTCGGCGACGGTGACCGCGAGGCGACGATGCGTGCCCTGTGCGAGCGGCCGCTGCCGCCCGGCGTCGTGACCTACCGCGACGGCACCGCGGTCGGCTGGATCAACATCGGCCCGCGGGCCGACATCCCGCGCGTCGCCGGCTCGAAGCTGATCCGCCCCGTCGACGACCTGCCGGTGTGGAGCATCGTGTGCGTCGTCGTGCGCGGTGGGCACCGGCGGCAGGGGGTGACCCGCCACCTCATCGAGGGCGCCGTCGAGTACGCCCGCGCGAACGGGGCGCCGGCGGTCGAGGTCTACCCCGTGGACCCGAAGGGGCGGATGGACACGACGATGGCGTTCGTCGGGACGAAGCCGATGTTCGAGCGGGCCGGGTTCGAGCAGGTCGGCACCACCGACGCTGTGGCGAGCAAGATGCCCAGGATCGTCATGCGTCGGACGTTCTGAACCCTCTTCCGACCTCGTCCCTGGCGTCCTGGTCGCCGCTCCGGTCCGTCAGTTCTCGTTCACCGTGACGACGAGGCTGCCGGTCTTGCGGCCGCTCTCGGCGAACCGGTACGCCTCGACGATCTCCTCGAGCCGGTGGGTCGTCGGGTCGAGCACCGGACGGAAGGCGCCGCTCTCGAGTCGGGCTCGCAGGTGCTCGAGCACCTCGGGCGTCTGGATCGGGAAGGGGAAGACGACCCTGCGGCCGCGCCGGACCCTCGTCAGCACCGGGAGCGCGAGGTTCTGCCCGAACGGACCCAGCTCGGACGAGACGTAGACCCCGGTCGGGGTGAGCAGCCGGCGGCAGGCGCCGAAGGTGCTCTTGCCGACCATGTCGAGGACGGCGTCGACGACCTCACCGCACCGGGTGAAGTCCTCGCGCTCGTGGTCGACGACTCGGCGGGGTCCCAGGTCGCGGACCAGCTCGACGGACGCGGTGGGCGCGGTGGCGATGACGTGGGCGCCGAGGTCGACGAGGAGCTGCACCGCCGCGGAGCCGATGGCGCCCGTGGCCCCGTGGACGAGGACGCGCTGTCCGGCCGTGATCCCGGCGCGACGGATGGCCGACAGCGCGTAGTGGCCGCCCTCGGTCGCCGCCGCGGCGTGCCGGAGGTCGACCCCCTCCGGGACGGCGGCAACGAGTGAGGTCTGCGCGACGGCGACGAGCTCGGCGTGCGTGCCGAAGCGACCCTCCGCGTAGCCGAAGACCCGGTCGCCGGGAGCGAAGCGCGTGACGTCCTCGCCGACCCGCTCGACGGTGCCGGCGAACTCGGTGCCCCACACCGGGTTCCGTGGTCTCCTCCATCCCGTCAGGCTGCGGATGACGAAGGGCGAGGCGGCGCGGTAGCCGCAGTCGGTGCGGTTGACCGTCGTGACGTGGACCCGCACGAGCAGGTCGTCGGCGGCGACCTCGGGCTCGGGGGCGTCGTCGACGACGCGGACCACCTCGGGCGGTCCGTAGCGCGTGCTCACCGCAGCCCTCACGACGCGCAGGCTACGCCCGCCGGTGCGGTGCGGGAACTCGCCCGGGGAAGCGGCGCGGTCTCGGGGGCAGCGGACCGGGGCTGCGTCGCCATCGGGACCGTGACGGCACTCGACCGGGCATCGACGAGCCGGCGTCGCGGGCCTAGGCTCGCGGCGCATGGACCTCGAGCGCACGACCGCCCTGCTCACGGACGCCTGCGCGCGCTTAGGCGTCCCCGGGGCCCAGGTGGGACTGCTCCACGGCGACGAGCGGGTCGTGGCGACGTCCGGCTCCGTCGGCGTCGAGGACGGGTCGGCGCCGGTCGAGGCGAGCACGCCCTTCCACGCGGGGTCGATCGCGAAGTCGCTCGCGGCCCTCGTCGTCGTCGACGCCGCGCGTCAGGGCTCGGTCGACCTCGACGTGCCGTGCTCGGACCAGGCCGACGGGCTCTGGACCGACACGCCTCGGGCGCTGATGTCGCACACGACCGGTCGGCAGAACGTGCTCCCGGAGATCGACGAGGACCTCGAGGCCTTCGTCGAGCGGGTCGGCGAGATGCCGCTCGTCCACGCGCCCGGGCGGTTCTCGTACGGCAACGCCAACTGGTCGGTGCTCGACCTCCTCCTGCGGCGCCGGACCGGGCGGTCGTTCGAGGACCTCGCCCGCACGGCCCTCGGACCCGACACGACGTTCGGGATGCCGGAGGGCGGCGCACGCGGTCACGCCGTCGCCCCCGGAGGGACGCCGACGCCCGTGCCGTCGGAGTACGCCGAGGCCGCTTCGGCCGCAGGGTCGAGGTGGTGGACCACGGCCGACCAGCTCCTCGACTACGCCCGCCTCCACCTCGACGACGGCGGCGAGGTCTTCCACGGCGACGACGTGCGCGAGCTCCGACGCCCTCACGTCGCCGTCCCGGGGGCGACGATCTCCGACGCGTGGGGGCTCGGGTGGGCCCTCTGGGACCGGGGAGAGCACACCGCCTTCGGCTGGGCCGGCTACACCGGAGGGCACCGGGCGTACCTGCGGTGCTTCCCCGACCAGGACGCCGCGGTCGTCGTCCTCGCCAACAGCGCAGGCCCCCTGTTCGGGCCGCCGGGAGGCAGCGCCCTCTTCGACGACCTGCTCCCCCGGCTGCTGACGGAGCTGGGCGTCCCCGCGCTCGGCGATGCCGAGGACGCCGGCCCGCCGACGCCGGCGAGCGAGCTGGCGGGCGGGTACGGGCCGGTCACCCTGCGCGCGGACGGACCCGACGGCCTGCTCCTCGACGCCGCGGCCTTCGGTGAGCCGGCGCCGATCCCCCACCATCGGCTCTCCGGCGACACGTTCGTCGCCGACGGGCATCCCCCGGGTGGGATGCCGATCGCCGTCGCCGACGGGCTGCTCTACCTCGGCCCGTTCGCCATCGCGCGGAGCTGACACCGACCGGTCGCGACCCGCCCGCGACCGGACCGCGACCGGCACGCTCCACGGTGGTCCAAGACGGGCCGACCGGCCCGGACACCACCGGGACCTCCGGGTCCCCGCCCGCCAGGAGTCCGTCATGGCCGCACGCCGCCCCCGCACCTCCGTCCTGTCCACGGGTCTCGCCGCCGCTGCGCTCGCCGCCGGCAGCGTGCTCACCGCCGCCCCGGCCCAGGCCGGCACCCCCACCCACACGGTGGAGACCCGGGACTTCGTCGCGACGCAGCACCTCCTCGACACCTGCGGCTTCCCGGTGTCGCTGCACGTGCGAGGGACGTTCAACGTCGTCTCGTTCACCGACGACGAGGGCACGCTCACCAAGGAGATCCGCAACTACCGCTTCCGCGGGACCCTCACCGCGAACGGGGTGACCCTCGAGGGCGTCTCCCGCGGTCCGGAGATCTGGACCTACGCCCCCGACGGCAGCGCGACGGTCGCCATCCACGGGGTCGTCAACCGTCGCGTCCCCGGGCAGGGGACGGTGACCCTCCACGCCGGGTACGCGCTCGTGGCCGTCGACGGCGACGTGGAGGTCCGCCTCGTCGACCCCACCGGCCAGGAGGAGGACGCCGCGCAGCTGTGCTCCCTCTTCACCCCGTGACCCGCTCCGGCACCGTCGCGGAGCGGAGGGGCCGCGACGGTGCCGTGACCGCTGTCGTGACGGTGCCGCGAGGTGCCGCGAGGTGCCGTGACGGTGCACCCTCGCACGTGAAAGGCCTGTGAGTCGTGGATCGCCATCCCTACAGTGAGCCCGTGGACTACTCCGTCCTCGGACCCCTTCGCGTGGAGAGCCTCCGCGGCCCCGTCGAGATCCGGGGAGCCAAGGAGCGGCTGCTGCTCGCCCGCCTCGTGGCGGCGACCGGGCGGCTCGTCCCGACCACCGACCTCGTCGACACGCTCTGGGGCGACGATCCGCCCCCCAGCGCCGCCAAGTCCCTCCAGACCTTCGTCCTGCGGCTGCGCAACACCCTGGAGCCCGACCGCAACGGCACCCCGTCCGTCCTGCTCACCGAGGGCCCCGGCTACCGGCTGGCCATCGACCCCATGCAGGTCGACGCCGAGCGCTTCGCCCGGCTCGCCCACCTCGGCCAGCGCAGCCTCGCCGAGGGCCGCCCGCAGAGCGCGGTCGACGCCCTCACCGACGCCCTCGGCCTCTGGCGCGGCCCCGCCTACGCGGGGTTCGCCGGCAGCGCCTTCGCCGACGCGGAGGGACGCCGGCTCGACGAGCTGCGCCTCTCCGCCACCGAGGACCGGCTCGCGGCCGAGCTCGCGCTGGGGCGCGCCGGCCCGGTGGTGCCCGAGCTCGAACGGCTCGTCGGGGAGCACCCGCTGCGCGAGCGCTTCTGGGAGATGCTCGTCACCGCCCTCTACCGTTCGGGCCGCCAGGGTGACGCCCTCGGGGCCTACGACCGGGCGCGGGCCGTGCTCGACGACGAGCTCGGAGTGGACCCGGGGCCGGGACTGCGGTCGGTGCACGCGCGCGTCCTCGCGCACGACCCCGACCTCGGCTCACCGAGCGCGCGCGCCGCCCTGCCGGCGGGCCTTCGCCCGGCTCGGCCCCTCGTGGGCCGCGATGCCGAGCTCGACCGGATGCGGGAGGCGTGGCGGGCCGCGCAGCGGGAGGGACCCGCGACTGTCGTCGTCCGAGGTCCGCAGGGAGCGGGCGCCACGGCGCTCGTCGCGGCCCTCGCCGCGGAGGTCGCCCACGACGGCGGGGTGGTCCGCCTCCTGCCTGGCCGTCGTGGAGACGGGGCGCCGGCGCCCCGGTCGCGACGCGGGAGCCAGGACCACGGACCCCGCGTCACCGCGTCGGCCACGCCCGTCCTCCTCGTCGCCGACCACGTCGACCCGGACGACGCGGGACCCCCCACCGATCGCAGGGACGACGGCGAGGACGTCGCGACCACCGGCCGGGTCCCGGCCTGCTCCCCCACCCTCACGGTGCGGATCATCGGCCCCCTCGCGACGGTGCCCGACGGCGCGGAGGTCATCGAGCTCTCCCCGCTGTCGCCGGACGACGTCCGCGAGGTCGTCGGCGGGCACGTCCCCGCCGACCAGGTCGGGCGGGTCACCGAGGCGGTCCTCGCCCGCACTCCCGGCTGGCCCGGCGCCGTGCACGAGGAGGCCGCCGACGCCGCCCGTGCGCTGGCGGTCCAGCGCGTCGAGGTCGCGGCCGCCGTGACGGGATCGACGCGGGCCGAGCTGGCCACGGCCCGTGCCGAGCTCGCCGACAGCGTCGCCGTCCTGCGGGACGCGACGGGCGATGCCGAGCCACCGGACTCCCGCACCTGCCCGTGGCGCGGGCTCGCCGCCTACGACGTCGAGGACGCCCGGTGGTTCGCCGGCCGAGACCGCCTCGTCGCCGAGCTCGTCTCCCGGCTGGCAGGGGGTCGGCTGCTCGCCCTCGTCGGGGCGTCGGGCTCGGGCAAGTCCTCGGCCCTGCGGGCGGGGCTCCTCGCCGCGCTGGCCGCCGACGTCCTGCCGGGTAGCGGCGGATGGCGGGTCGTCACGCTGCGGCCCGGGCCGCACCCGATGCGCGAGCTCGCCCGACGGTCACTGGGCGCCACGGGGCGCGACGAGGTCGCCGACCTCCTCACCCACCTCGTGACGGCGTCCGGCGAGCAGGAGGGCCGCGTCCTCGTCGCCGTCGACCAGTTCGAGGAGGTGTGGACCGTCTGCGACGACGACGCCGAGCGGCGTCAGTTCCTCGACACGCTGACCGAGCTCGCCACCGACCCGCGCTCGTCGGTGAGCGTCGTCCTCGCCGTGCGGTCCGACTTCACCGGGGCGCTCGCCGACCACGAGGCCCTGCGCGAGCTCGTCAATGACGGCACCGTCCTCATCGGACCGATGACACCGGCCGAGGTGCGCCGAGCGGTCGAACGGCCGGCAGCCACCGCCGGGCTCGTCCTCGACGACGGACTCGCCGACACCCTCGTCACCGACGCCGGGGACGAACCCGGACTGCTACCCCTGCTGTCGACCGCCATGGCCCAGCTCTGGGAGCGGCGCGACGGGTCCGCCCTCACCTACGGGGCCTACGTCGGACTCGGCGGGCTCAGCGGCGCCATCGCCTCGCTGGCCGAGGAGACCTACGGCGCGCTGTCACCCAGCCGGAGGGAGACCGCTCGCCTGCTCCTCCTGCGTCTGACCGGCCCGGGCGACGGCGCCGGCGTCACGCGGCGGCGCGTCCCCCTCGACGAGGTCGAGTCGTTGCCGCACAACGGAGTTCGTGAGGTCCTCGAGGAGCTGGCGGCGGCCCGGCTCGTCATGATCACCGACGGCCACGTCGAGGTCGCCCACGAGGCACTCTTCCGGGAGTGGCCCCGGCTGCGGACCTGGCTCGTCGAGGACGCGGCAGGCCGAGCCGTCCAGCGGCGCCTCGCCGTCGCGGCCTCCGAGTGGGACGCCGACGGCAGGGAGGCGGGCGCGCTCTGGACCGGGACGAGGCTGGCCTCGGGGCTCGAGGTCCTCCAGGCCCGACCTGACGAGCTGACCCCGGTCGAGCACGACTTCCTCCACGCCGGCCGGTCCGCCGTCGACCAGCAGCAGCGGGAGACCGCCGACCGCGCCGCGGCCACGGCCCGCCAGAACCGCAGGCTGCGCCGCCTCGTCGTCGTCATCGGGGTCGTCCTCGTCACCGCCGTCGTCGCGGGCGTCCTGGCCTGGCGGTCGCAGCAGGCGGCCGAGTCGGCCTCGCGGTCGGCGGAGGCGAAGCGTCTCGCCGCGAGCGCCCTCAACGTCGAGTACCCCGACGTCGCGCTCCTCGCGGCCGTGGAGGCGACCCGGCTCGAGCAGAGCCCGGAGACCTACGGTGCGCTCCTCACCCTCCTCGCCCGGCAGCCGAGGGTCGTGCACCGGATGCGCGTCGCCGACCGGTTCCTGCGCATCGACGTCAGCCCCGACGGGCGCACCGTCTTCCTCGGCGAGAACGAGCCACGCCTGCGGGCCGTCGACGCCGAGTCCGGTCGGCTGCTCTGGGACCGCGAGATGCCCGAGCGCGGCCAGGTCGGCAACATCACGCCGACCCCCGACGGGGCGGGTCTCATCGTCACCGAGCTCGCGGACCGCCCCGGCGTCGTCCGGCTCGACGCCCGGACGGGCGAGGTCGACTGGGCGGTGCGCGAGGAGGCCATGACGCGCGCGGTCCCCGGCGTGATGCCCTGGGTGACGATGGGCGGGCTCACGGCCACGGGCGCCTACCTCGTCAACACCGACAGCCACGTCCTCACCCTCGACGCCGACACGGGGTCGGTCCTCGGCGGGGCCCCCTGGCCCGAGACGATGCCGTTCACCACCCTGTTCCGGGTCTGGCCCGACGGCCGGGTCAGCCGGGAGGAGCCCGGTGACACGGGGACGGGCCTGGTGTTCGACCCGCACCACCCCGACCGCGGGACGACGTCGATGGCGGGCGTCCCGATCTCGTTCTCCCCGGACGGAACCCGCATGGTGCTCGCCCGTGAGGTCGCGTCGGTCTCCGAGCTGAGGATCGCGCGGCTCGCGGATCCGACGCGGGGCTCGGGATGGGTGCGGATGCCCGCGTTCGTCAGCGGCGCCCCGTGGTCGCCCGACGGCTCGCGCCTGGCCGTCACGACCCAGGACGGCGTCCAGCTGGTCGACACCGCGACGCTGGCCCTCGGCGCCGCTGCGTCCGGGCACAGCGGTGCCGTCATGGACGCCCGCTTCGCCGGCCCGTCGGCCGACCTCGTCTGGACCGCCGGGCGTGACGGCACCGCGGTGGCCTTCGACCTGTCCGGCGCACGGACGCCCATCTCGACGCGGCCGTCCGACCCCGAGCCGCACATCGGGCGATCGGCACCCGTCGCCGGGCTGGGGGTCTACCTCGACCGGCTCCCCGAGGACCCCAACACGGCGCACGTCACCGACCTCGGGACCGGCCGCAACCTCGGCGAGCTCACCTACGACCTCGGGGCCGCCGGAGACGCGCTGGGGCGCGACGTCCTGACCCAGGTGAGCACCGTCGCCATCAGCCCGGACGGCTCGACGGCCCTGCTCGGCATCGAGGCGTTCGTCCCGGGGCCCGGGCGCCGGGAGCCGGCCGGGTTCGTCGTCGTCCTCGACGCCCGGACCCGCACCCAGCGCGCCGTCGTCGCCACTCCCTGGGCCGTCTTCGGCATCGCCGTCGGTCGCGACGGTCGCCGCGCCGTCGTCAACGGCGAGACCGGGTACGCCGTCGTCGACCTCGTCTCGCCGGGCATCGTCGGCTCACCGACCGCGCTGCCCGAGATGCAGAGCCTCGACATGACCACCGGCGCCGAGGTGTCACCGGACGGCCGGCTCGCCGCCCTCGCGCGCAACGACGAGGTCCTCCTCGTCGACGTCGCGACCGGGCGGGTCGTGCGCCGAGGACCGGTGGCCGAGGAGGACGACCAGGTCGTCCAGGCCCTCGCGTGGTCCGGCGACTCCGCCACCCTCGTCGCCGGGTCGGACGCCGGGTGGCTGCACGTGGTCTCGGCAGCGACGCTGGAGCCCGTCGCACCACGACGGCTCATCACCGGCGGCTGGGTCGTCGACCTCGAGGTCAGCCCGGACGGTCGCGTGCTCGCGAGCATCGGCAGCGACGGCGGCGACACCATCCTGTGGGACACCGCGACGTGGAGGCCCTACGGGCAACCGGTCACCGACGACCGGCTCTGGGGCTGGCTGACCTTCACGCCGGACAGCAGGGGCCTGCGGATCCTGTTCGAGGAGAGGGAGGCCGTCGACATCTCGGTCGATCCCGCCGACTGGGTGGCGGCAGCGTGCGCGGCCGCCGGCCGCAACCTCTCGGCCGAGGAGTCCGCCGTCGTCCTGCCCGGCCAGCCCGTCCGCCCCACCTGCCCGGGGCTCGACTGACCCGGACGGGTGCCGCCTTCGTGCGGCGGGGCCCGCGTGACACGAGGCCACGGGGCCTGTCGCGACCGGGACGCGAGGGTCGCGACCGGGACCCGAGGGTCGCGACCGGGTCGCGACCGCACCGCGACCGCGGCCGGGCACCGTCGTCACCACCGGGGTCCGACCCCCGCCACACGGGCAGCGCCACCGCCCGCACCGCGGGCCGTCGCCCCACCCAGGCACGACCGACACCGAGGAGCACGCCATGACCACCCCCAGCCCACTGCACCGCCTCGCCGGCACGACGCTGGCCGTCGCCGCCCTCGCCACGGCGTCGGTCGCCGGCGCGACCGCCGCTTCCGCCCAGGAGGTCCTGCGCGGGAGCCTCTCCTTCCCCGCCGACACGCCCGTCGTCGAGTGCGACGGCGGGGTCGGCATCGGTCTCGCCCTCGACGTCGACTACGCCTACCACTGGACCTACGAGGGCGACGAGCTCGTGCAGGAGCGGCTGATCCTCCGGTACTCCGGGTGGTTCGAGAACCAGTCGACCGGCGAGCGCTCCGACACGGTGCGCGGCACGGGGAACACCGTCGTGGACTTCGTGGCGGGGACGCGCACCCTCAGCGGCACGGGTCGCTCGATGACGCTGCCCGGCGTCGGCAAGGTCCTGCACGAGGCCGGCCACTCGGTCCTCGTCCACGAGACCGGTGAGGTCCTCTCGACCCACGGCCCCCTCGTCAACGAGGCGACGGCGGAGGGAGCCAGGTCCGTCTGCGCGGCGATGGGACTGACCGGCGGCGTCCCGCTCGAGCCGCCGGACGTGCACGACTGACGACGCCGGGACCGAGCGAGCCCGCCGGCACGGTGCACGACCGTGCCGGCGGGCTCCCGGGTCAGGCCCCGGAGGGCTCCCGGGTCAGACCGTGGGGCCCTTGGCGCGCAGCTTGTCGACCTCCGACATCGCCTCGCGCAGCTCGGACAGCCACGTGTCGGCGTGCTCGCCGACGAGGCGGACCGACCAGGCGAGGGCGTCGCTGCGCGACCGGGCGACGCCGGCGTCGACGAGCGTGTCGAGAACGGCGCGCTCGGGCTGGCGCAGGCGCGTCATCACCGGGACGGCGAGGTGGGTGAACAGGGCGGTGGTGTCGCCGACCCGGGCGCCCCAGGAGACGGTGCGCTGGTAGCGGCCCTGGGCCTCCTCGGCGATGGCCATCCGCTGCTCGCGGGTCTCGGCGCGGAACCGGCTGACCCGGCCCTCGGCCTCGGCGCCGTCGGTGCCGGCCTCGATGCCGGCGAGGGTGCCGATGACGGTGATCTCCTCACGGTCGACGGTCACCTCGAGGGCGTCGAACCAGCCGTCGGGCAGGCGTCCGGTGAACCACTTCTCGGCGTCGTCGGCGCTGGGCAGGTCGCCCTGCTGCCAGCCGCCGGGCCGGCCGAAGCCGCGGCCGCGGCGCATGCCCTCGGGGCCGCCGCCGGGACCGGGACGGCCTCCGCGGGGCCCGCGACCGAAGCCGTGGGGGCCGTGGCCGCGTCCGCTGCGAGGGCCACGCTCGCCGGTGGTGGGGTCGGACTCAGGGGTGGTGTGGGGGTGTCGCATGATGGTGCTCCTTGCAGTGATTACTTCATTACATCACTGCAGAACGCGCGTCGTCCAGCCCTGATTCCCACAGGCCCGTGTAGAGGTCCTGCGCCCGCGCCCCGCACCGGCCGAACACCTCAACCGGCAGATGCCATGGCTCCGCGCTCCTCGACGGAGGTGTCGCGCCGGCGGGAGGAGCTGGCCGGTCACCTCGACCGGCGAGTGCACGCGGGAGGGCCCACCGCCGGCGGCAGGCGGGAGGGCCCACCGGGTGGCGGCAGGCGGGAGGGCCCACCGGTGGCGGCGGGTGGGGACGTGACACGGGGCCGCGACCGCTCAGCCGGTCACGGCCCCGTGCACGATGTCGTCGGGGAGGCCCCGTCCGACGAGAGCCGACAGCGCTCCCCCGACGACGGCGGCCCGGGAACCCTCTGTGTATCCCCGGGTCGCGTCCCTACTCGCCCGGCACCTGGTTCTGGTGCACGAGCGCAGCGGTGAGGGCCCCGTGCCAGCCGCCCGGTGCGGACGAGCCGCGGGCGCCGCAGCCGCAGCTCCACAGCCACTTGCCGGTGTCGCAGTGGACGACCGGGTGGTGGCTCAGGCGAGCTGAGCGGCGGCGTCGGGTCCTCATACCCATGGAGTCTGCTCCCGACCCCTGACGCTGTCCGGGACTTCGCGCCCGACCGGCCGAGCGTCGACGCAGGAGTACCGGGTCGGTCGATGGGGGGTCGTCCGTTCGGTCGAGCGGAGGGCTCTCACGGGGGTGCACTCGAGGCCCTCCCCCGACGGGTCGCGCCCGACCCGCATCCACGGTCCGACGCCGTCAGGAGGTCCGCCGTCGCCACGGCGCCGTGTCCGAGGGCGCTGCGAGGATGGCCCCGTGGGCATCCCTTCCCTCTCCGACGTGCACCGCCGGCGCCTGGCCACCCAGCGGCTCACCTCCGCCGGGCTGCGCACCGGCGCCGAGGTCGTGCGGCTGCTGACGTGCGTCCAGTCGCAGGACGCGCCCCTCGCGGCGTGGTCGCTGGGGCAGCGGATGCGCGAGGGCACGACCTATGCCGACGTCCTCGCCGAGCAGGCGCGGGGCGGCTGGGTCCGCACCCACATCCTGCGGCCGACGTGGCACCTCGTCGCGAGCGAGGACCTGAGGTGGGTGCAACGAGCCACGGGGTCCCGGGTCGAGCAGGCCTCCGCCGGGCGCTACCGGGGGCTGGGTCTCGACGAGACGACGACCGGGAGGATGCTCGACGCGCTCCACGACCTCCTCGCCGGCCCGACCCCGCTGACCCGCCCCGAGCTGACCCGCGCCTTCGCCGAGCGCGGCCTGGCCCACTCGGGCGAGCAGATGGCGCACCAGCTCATCGTCGCCGAGCTGCGCGCCGTCATCTGCTCGGGGCCTCCGCGCGGGACGACGCACACCTACGTCCTCGCCGACGAGACCGTGCCGCCCGCGCCCCTCGACGCCCTCGACGTCGACGACGCCCGTCGTGAGCTGACCCGCCGGTTCGTCATCGGGCACGGGCCGGCCTCCGACCGCGACCTCGCCCGCTGGTCCTCCCTCACCCTCACCCAGGTCCGCAGCGCCCTGGCCGACCTCTCCGGCGAGCTCGCGTCGATGGAGCTCGGTGGCGAGACGCTGTGGGTCGACCCGTCGTCGACGCCCCGCACGACGAGGCCGCGACGCGCCTTCCTCTTCCAGACCTTCGACGAGGCCGCCCTGACCTACCCGACGACCGGGTTCCCCCGCCGCTCCCCCGAGGCGACGCGGGGACGGCTGCTCTCCGAGGCCGGTGGCGGCATCGTCGTCCTCGACGGGCAGGACGTTGGCGTGTGGAAGCGCACCGTCGCCAAGGACGGCGTCGGGGTCGACCTCCACCCGGACCTCCCGCTGCCGGCCGACGACCTCGAGCAGGTGGCCTCGGCCGCACGGGCCCTCGCCGACTTCGTCGATCGGCCCCTCGACCTGCGGGTGCACCCGGCCTCCTGACCGTGACGCGCCCGAACGCACGAAGGGCGTCGCGCCCCCTGCACGGGACACGACGCCCTCCGGCGTTCTGAGTCGGGTCGAGGGACTCAGAGTTCTGGGGTCGCCCTCGACGCCGGAGCGCAGGACGACGTCACCGGCCTCAGCCGGCGGGGATGACGAGCTGCTGTCCGGCGCTGACCTGCGCGGAGTTGAGCTCGTTCGCGACCTGGATCGCGACGATCCCGGTGGAGACCGAGAGGTCGGGGAGCTGGGTGGCGGCGATCTCGGACAGCGTCTGGCCGGGCGCCACGGTGACGACGGTGAGCGGCTCGGCCGCGCCGGCACCGCTGAGCCCGGTCAGGCCGAGGACGCCCGCCGTGGCGAGCGCCAGGGCGAGCAGGGCGAGCCGGCCGCGGCGGGTGATGCGCACTGCGGCGGCGGGCGCCGCCGCGCCGCCCTCGCGGCCTCCTGGGAGCACGACGAGCTGCGGGCGTCGCGGCGCCCGGGCACCGACGGACCCGAGGTCTGCGGGGTCCCACGCGACTGCACTCATGTTGTCCTCCATCCCGGCGGCGAGAGCCACCATCGAACCGGTGTTCGATAGAACGTCTGTACGAGTTCTAGCACGAATGTTCGACTCGGACAAGACACGCCTCGAAGAAATGTTTGAAACGTGTGTACGATCCGCGTACGCTCCTGTCATGGAAGGAAGCCTGTCGCACGGCACTGACAGACCTTCTGACCTGCAGGAACGCCGGTTCGAGCCGACCCGGCCCGCGCTGGACGAGACCGAAGGGGTCGACATGGCACGTCCGAGGAACGCCGACATCCACGAGATGCCCGACCGCGGTGACGGCGGGGCGCTGACCCACCGTCAGCGCAAGGTCCTCGAGGTCATCCGCAACTCCATCGACCGCCGCGGCTACCCGCCGAGCATGCGCGAGATCGGCGAGGCCGTGGGCCTGACCTCCCCCAGCTCGGTCGCCCACCAGCTCTCCGCGCTCGAGCGCAAGGGCTTCCTGCGCCGCGACCCCAACCGGCCGCGCGCCATCGAGGTCATCTCCCCCGACACCGCCACCGACGAGCCCGGCTACCGCGGGGCCGCCGAGCACGACGACGTCGACGTCACGGGGATCAACGACCAGCGGCCCGAGGCGTCCTACGTCCCGGTCCTGGGCCGGATCGCCGCAGGCGTGCCGATCACCGCCGAGGAGGTCGTCGAGGACGTCTTCCCGCTCCCCCGCCAGATCGTCGGCGAGGGCTCGCTGTTCCTCCTCAAGGTCGTCGGCGACTCGATGATCGACGCCGCCATCTGCGACGGCGACTGGGTCGTCGTGCGCCAGCAGCCGAGCGCCGACAACGGCGACATCGTCGCGGCGATGCTCGACAACGAGGCCACCGTCAAGACGTTCAAGCGCAAGGACGGCAAGGTCTGGCTGCTCCCGCACAACGAGGCGTTCTCGCCCATCGACGGCGACCACGCGACGATCCTCGGCAAGGTGACCGCGGTCCTGCGGCGCATCTGACGCGCCCCACGTCTGACGCACCCCACTCCTCACGCGCCACCCTCCGTCGCGCCACCCCCTCGGCCCCGCTGCGTCTACCGACCGGCGGGGCCGAAGCGCTGCCAGAAGGCGGTGTCGACCCAGTCGTCGAACTTGCGACCGACCTCGCGCAGCACCCCGACCCGCTCGAACCCGAACGCCAGGTGCAGCGCCTCGCTGGCCGGGTTCGGCTGGGCGATGACCGCGATGACGACGTGGATGCCGTCGGCGTCGACCCGGTCGAGGAGCTCGGCGTACATCGCCCGGCCCAGGCCGCGGCCGCGGGCCTCGTCGCGCAGGTAGATCGAGGTCTCGCGGGTGCCGTCGTACGCGGGTCGCGGCCGGTAGGTCGAGGCGTACGCGAACCCGAGGACGTCTCCGTCGTCGTCCTCCGCCACGAGCACGTGGTCGCCGGGGCGGGTCGAGGCCACCCGCTCGGCGAAGTGCTCGGGCGGCCGGGGCTCGGTGTCGAAGGTCGACACACTCGTGTGCACCGCGTCGTTGTAGATCGCGGCGATGGCGGGCAGGTCGGCCGCGGTGGCCGTGCGGATCGTCGTCATCGGAGCCGGCCGCTGCCTCGGGCGGCCACGGCGTCGCGGACGACGGCGCGCAGGGTCGGGGCGAGCGCGGCGTCGAGGCGCAGCGTCATGACGGGGTCGCCGCGCGTGGGTCCGCGGGTGACCGCCATGACCGGGATGCCGCGACCGGCCGCGTGGCGCACGAAGCGCAGGCCCGACATCACCGCCAGCGAGGAGCCGAGGACGAGCAGGGCCGGGGCGGCGTCGGTGAGGGCATAGCAGGCGGCGACCCGGTCGCGCGGGACCGAGCCCCCGAAGAACACGACGTCGGGCTTGAGGGTGTCGGCGCCGCAGACCGTGCAGCGCGGGGTGTGGAAGCCGGTGACGAGGGAGTCGGCGAGGACGATGTCGCCGTCGGGGCGGATCTGGCTGCTGACCCGCGACCCGTCGTCGGCCTCCCCCTCGGCGAGGAGCTCGAAGCCGTGGTTCGCCTCGGCCATCCGAGCCTGGAGCAGGTCGCGGTCGGAGCGGTCGCCGCAGGTGAGGCAGACGACCTCGGCGAGGCTGCCGTGGAGCTCGGTGACGTCGGGGCTGCCGGCGGCCTGGTGGAGGCCGTCGACGTTCTGGGTGATGACAGCCCCGAGGACGCCGTGGCGCTGGAGGTCGGCGACGGCGTGGTGGGCGGCGTTCGGCTCGGCGTGCCAGAAGCGCTGCCACCCGATGAAGGAGCGCGCCCAGTACCGCTGCCGGGCCTCGCTGCTCCCGACGAACTCGCCGTGCTGCATCGGGGTGACCCGGCGGGTGCCGTCGGGGCATCGGTAGTCGGGGATGCCGCTGTCGGTGCTCATGCCCGCGCCGGTGAGGACGAGGGTGCCCGGGTGCGCCGCGAGGAGGGCGGCGAGGGCGGCGACGTCCGACATGCCCCCGATTCTCGCACCGGGTGTCGGCGGTGGCCGACCGAGGGTCGCGAAGGACACGGGGTTCGACCGACGGCCGGCGCCACGGCGCTCGAGGAGGCTGCGGAGACGGGCGGCGACGCCGCATCACCGTGCGTTTCGTGGTGGCGCGTGTCGATAACGTCACGTTATGATGGAGGGCATGATCGACGCCGCTGGACTCCGGGTCATGAAGGCCATCTCCGACGAGGGCAGCTTCACCGCCGCCGCCGCCTCGCTGGGCTACACCCAGCCGGCGATCTCGCAGATGGTCCGGCGCCTCGAACAGCGCACCGGCACCGTCCTCGTGGAGCGGGTCGGGCGCAACGTCCGGCTCACCGAGGCGGGGCAGGTCCTCGCCCGCCACGCGACGCCGGTGCTCGCTGCGCTCGACGCCGCCGAGGAGGAGGTCGCCGCGATCGCCGGCCTGCGCAGCGGACGGGTCCGCCTCATGGCCTTCCCGTCGGCGTCGGCGACCCTGGTCCCGCGGGCGCTGGCGCTGGTCAAGCAGCGCTTCCCCGACGTCCAGATCACCTTCACCGAGGCCGAGCCGCCCGAGAGCCTGGCCGCCCTCAAGGCCGGCGAGTGCGACCTCGCCGTCGCGTTCGCCTACGAGGGCACCGACCTCGGCCGCGGCGAGGAGGACCTCGACCAGTTCGTCATCACCCCGCTCCTCGACGACGAGGTCCGGCTCGCCGTGCCGCAGGGCCACCCGGTCGCCGGGCAGGAGACCGTCGACCTCGCCGACCTCTCGGGTGAGCCGTGGATCGCCGGCTGTCCCCGCTGCCGTGGCCACCTCCTCCAGCTGACCCACGACGCGGGCTTCCGCCCCGACGTGGCCTACGAGACCGAGGACTACGTCGCCGTCATGGGCCTGGTCGCCGAGGGCCTCGGCGTCGCGCTCATCCCCGACCTCATCCTGCGCACGGTGCACCACGGCGACGTCGTGGCCCTGCCGATGACGCCCGCCTCGCGCCGCTCGATCATGGCCGTGACGACCCCCGACCTCCAGCGCGTCCCGGCGGTGCAGGCCACCCTGGACGCCCTCGCGGAGTCGGCGAGGTCGCAGTCGCAGGCCCCGACGGTGCGCGCGCCCGAGCCGGCCTGGTCGATCTGACCCACCGGGTCATCGCGACGTCACCGCCTCGATGACGCCGCCGTCCTCGACGACCGCGACGTCGCCGTCCCGGTCGGTGCGCAGGACGGTGTAGCCGTTGCGGCGCAGCACCTCCAGGTGTCGTGGTGCGGGGTGGCCGTAGTCGTTGTCGGCCCCGACGCTGACGACGCCTAGCGGTGACCTGACCGCGGCCATGAGGTCGTCGTCGAGGTTGGCGCTGCCGTGGTGCGGTGTCTTGACGACCTCGAACCCACCGGCGGCCACGGCCATCGAGGGCTCCCGCCGCAGCCGCAGGAGGAGGTCGTGGGCCGCTTCCCGCTCGACGTCGCCGAGGAGCAGGGCGTCGACGCTGCCGGTTCGCACGGCGAGGACGAGGCTCGCGTTGTTGGGCACCGACCCCGCGGCGATGCGACGGACCGGGCTCCAGACGACGGCGTCGACGTCGCCGACCCGCAACCGGTCCCCCGCCTGCACGACGACGACCGGGATGCCGTGCGAGGCGGCGAGGCGGCGCACCTCACGGTCGGCGGCCTCCGGCTCGGCGACGGGACCGACGAGGAACTGCGCGACGGTCCGTCCCGACAGCGCGCCCGGCAGCCCGTCGACGTGGTCGGCGTGCAGGTGGGTGAGGACGACGGCATCGAGCATCGTGACGCCGAGGCGGTCGAGGCAGTGGTCGACGAGGGGCGGGTCGGGCCCGGCGTCGACGAGGACGGCGCGCGCCGGTCCGCTGCGCACGACGACGGCATCCCCCTGGCCGACGTCGCACACGACGACGCGCCATCCGTCCCGGGGCCAGGTGACGAGGCGAGTCGGGAGCAGGGCAGCCGCGACGAGGACGGCCGCCCCGACCGTGAGTGCCGGGTGGGCCGCCACGCCGCTGACGAGAGCCCGGCCGGCCAGCAGGACGAGGAGGGTGAGCCCGGCGAGGAGCAGGGCACCGGGCCACCCGTCGGGCCAGGGCATCGTGCCGCCGGGCACCTCGGCGAAGCGTCGGGCGACCTGCGCGATGCCGGTCGTCGGGACGACGCCCACCCATGCCACGAGCTCGGCGCCGCGGGGCCACCCGACGGAGACGAGGGCCGCCGTCACCCCGGCGACGGTCGCCACGGGTACGAGGGGTGCGGCGAGCAGGTTGGCCAGCACCCCGACGACGCTCACCGATCCTTGGAGGAGGACGACGACGGGCGCGGTCATCGCCTGGGCCGCCACGGGGACGGCCAGCGCCGGACCGAGAGGGGCGACGCGGGTCGGGAGCCGTCGGCCGATGGCGTCGCCCCACGGGCGGGTGAAGAGCAGCAACCCCAGGGTCGCCAGCGACGACAGGGCGAAGCCGTAGGACCGGGCGAGCCAAGGATCGAGGAGCAGCACGACGACGATCGCCGCCCCGAGCACGGGCGGCCCGGCCGAACGGCGCGACCGGCTGAGCCCGATGAGGCCGATGGCGCCCATGACGGCGGCGCGGACCACGCTCGGCTCGGGTCTCGCGAGGACGACGAAGCCGGCGAGGGCGAGCATGGCGAGCCACGGCCGCAGCGCCCTCGGGATCCCGAGCACCGCGCAGAGCCCGATGACGAGACCCACGACGACCGCGACGTTGCTGCCCGAGACCGCGGTGAGGTGCGTCATGCCGGTGGCGCGCATCGCCTCGGTGAGGTCGGGCGGGGTGCGGCTCGTGTCCCCGATGACGAGGCCGGGCAGGAGTCCGCGGGCATCCTCGGGGGCGTCGTCGACCGATGCGCGCAGCCCGGACCGGAGTCGTTCCGCGGCGGTCGCCACGGTCCCCGGCGGTGACAGGACCCGCGGAGCAGCGGTGACCGCGAGGGTGGCCACCCGGTCGTCGGCGGCGTCCGTGGGACCGAGGCGGCCGGTGACCCTCGCCGTCGCGCGCCACGGGAGCGCGACGAGCCGGGTGTCGCCGGTGAGGAGGACGGGTGCGGCGGTCCGACGTCGGGTTCCGCGGGCGTCAACGACCTGCATCGTCGCCTCGCGCAGCACCCGAGCGCGGTCGCCGGTCCCCGCGAGCACGACGGGGTCCCCGGTGACGACGACCTCTGCGGTCACCACGGCACGCTCGAGCGCCAGCTCGACGACGCCGCCGCGTGCCCGCAGGACGGCGTGCCCGGCGGCGGCGACCTGCAGGAGGACGACGAGGAGGCAGAGCAGGAGCGCGGTTCGGCGCCACGTCCTGGTGGCGCGTCGCCGCACCGCCAGGAGGGCGCCGGCAGCCACCAGGGCGCCGGCCCCGACGACGAGGTGCCCTGCCGGCGACAGCGCGAGCGCCGCTGCAGCCACGGCCCAGGCGAGGACGGCCGGACCGAGCAGCCGCAGGTCGGTGGCCACCCGTGGCGTGGTGTCGTCCGGCGCGCCTTCCGAGCCTGACGACCCCTTGGTTCGTCGCCGCGAGGGCGCGGACATCAGGGACGAGCGGCCGTCGTCGGCGTCGTTGTCGTCGGAGGCGGAGGCGGCGGCGGCGTGCGCACGTGCGGTGGACCCGAGCGTGCGCCGGGTCACAGGGTCACCAGGGGCCGGAGCCGTTCCATGAGCTTCTCGCCGATGCCGCTGACCTCGCCGAGCTCGTCGACGGTCGTGAAGCGTCCGTGCTCGGCCCGCCAGTCGAGGATGCGCTGGGCGAGCACCGGCCCCACTCCGGGCAGGGTGTCGAGACCCGCGAGGTCGGCGGTGTTGATCGGGACCAGCCCTCCCCCGGTCGAGCCCGTTCCACCGCTCCCGCCACCGCTTCCACTGGCGGGGGCGCCGGGCGGGTCGGGGTCGCCGGGCGCGGGCACGACGACCTGTTCACCGTCGACGAGGACGCGCGCCAGGTTCACCCTCGCGAGGTCGGCCCCCTTCGTCGCACCGCCGGCCGCCTCGAGGGCGTCAGCGACCCGCGACCCGGGCGGCAACCGTTGCAGCCCCGGCCGCCGGACCTTGCCGACGACGTGGACGACCACGCCCGAGGCGCCCACCGCGCCCGCCGCCCCGGGCGCCGAGGCATCAGGGGTCGCCGGAGTCGCCGAGGTCGCTGACGGGAACCCGCTCCCCGACCCGGCCCCGACGGGTGCGGCCCCCACGGACAGACCCGTCGGACCTGCCCGTGAGCCCCCGCCCGGGGCCAGGACGGTGCCGTCACCTCCGGCCCAGGCGACGCGCAGCCCGAAGAGCGCCACCGCCACCGCGACGACGACCGCGAGGCCGATGACGGCCAGCCGGCCGGGCTCCCACCGCGCACCGACGAACGCCTCGGGCAGGCGGAACCAGCGCCGGACCCGCGACCTCAGCCCGTCGTCATCGACGTCGAGGTCGTCCTCGGGGACGGCCGGCACCCAGTCGAGGTTAGGGATGCCCCCGCCCTCCCGTCGCTCCAGCCCTCCGCCCTCGCCTCGCCAGAGCTCCTCGACGTGAGGCGAGGCGTCGTCCTCGACACGGGACGAGGCGTCGTCCTCGACACGGGCTGGGCGGTGGCCCAGGGCGCGGGGTGAGCGGTCGTCATCGATGTCGGTCGGGCGGTCGTCGATGACGCGCGGTGCGCGGTCGTCCTCGACGGCGGGCAGGCGGTAGCCCAAGGCGCGAGGTGGGCGGCCATCGTCGAGCGCGGACTGCGACCCGCTCGGCCGCAGCTCCCGGGCCGTCGGGACGTAGCCCGTCCGCGGCGCCCGCAGCCGGGCCATCGCGCGCGGGGAGAGCGGCTCGGAGCGACGTCGACGGGGCATGGATCGACGCTAGGCAGGTCCGCCCCCCGCCCGATGACCGACCGCGGACCTGTGGACACCGCGGCCGCCCGCTCGCTCCTGTGGACGGCCAGCCGCACTGTGGCCGAATGTCACCGAACCTCGCGGATGTCACCCGATATCGGGCGGCACGTGGGAGGTTCGGTGACATTGGGGCCCGCGACACCCGGACACCGCGACGCCCCGGACACCGAGCCACCCCGACACCGTCGCGGCGGGGTGGCGCCGACCTCAGCGGAGGCGACCGACCCAGGCGACGATGTTGCGACGGTGCCGCGAGAGCACGAGCGCCGCGATGAGGACGAGCCACACCCCGACGGTCACCGAGATCCCGGGCACGATCCCCACCGCGCCGAGCACCCCGAGCACCCCGATCGAGAGCACCGCCACGACCGATGCCTCCCCCACGAACGGCACGAGCGCCTTCGTCACGCCGAACACGACGACCGCGGCCAGCCCCACGAAGGGCTCGACGGCCAGCACCGTCCCCAGCGCGCACGCGACGCCCTTGCCCCCCTTGCCCCGCAGGAACGGGCTGTAGACGTGCCCGAGGACGACGGCGAAACCGGCCACGAGGGCTGGCACCGTCCCGAGCGCCCGCAGCACGACGAACGTCGGCAGCCACGCCTTCACCACGTCCAGGACGAGGACGAGGACGCCCCACTTCCTCCCGAGGACCCGCCCGGCGTTCGTCGCCCCGGGGTTGCCCGACCCGGACCCGCGCAGGTCGTGGCCGAGGGCGCGCGCCAGCAGGGTGGCCGGGTTGACCGACCCGATGAGGAAGCAGACGACCGCGACGACCGCGACCTGGACGGCAAGCCCGAGCATCGGTCAGTGCGCCGCCTCGACGTCACCGGCACCGCCACCGGCGTCGCCCGTGCCGGTCTCGCCCGCGCCCGACTCGCCCGCGCCGGACTCGTCGGTGCCGGACGCGCGCGCACCACCCTCGCCCTCACCCTCCGCAGCGACACCCTCGGCCCCGCCCTGACCCGGCGACGGCACGAACCGCGGCACGACGGCGACGGCCAGGGTGCCCGGGCCCACGTGTGCCCCGACGACCGCGCCGAGCTCGACGACCCGCACGTCGACGTCGCCGCCGAGCCGGGCGCCGAGCCGCTCCGCCAGCCGGTCGGCCCGCTCGCGGGAGTCGAGGTGGTGCACGGCCACGTCGACGCCGGACGAACCTGCGGGCGGCGACGACGCGGCCTCGACCGCCATCTCCTCCAGCCGGGCGATGGCCCGGCTCGACGTGCGGACCCGCTCGAGCGGCACGATGTGCCCGTCGCGCAGGCCGAGGATCGGCTTGATCGCCAGCGCCGAGCCGAGCAGCGCCCCGGCCTTGCCGATGCGCCCGCCGCGCCGCAGGTACTCCAGCGTGTCGACGTAGAACACGACGGTCGAGGCCGTGCAGGTCCGACGCACGACCGACGCCACGTCCTCCGCCGACGCCCCGCCGGCCGCGAGCCGCGCCCCGGCGAGCACCGCGTGCCCCATCGCCATCCCGAGCGCCCGCGAGTCGATGACGGTGACGGGCACCGGCGAGGACGCCGCCGCGAGCTCGGCCCCGCCGATCGTGCTCGACATGTCGCCGGAGATGTGGACCGACACGATGGCGGTCGCCCCGGCCGCCGCCGCGGCCTCGTACACCTGGAGGAAGGCGGCGGGCGCCGGGCGTGAGGTCGAGACGGGGACGAACCGGCGCAGCGCGTCGGCGACGGCCGCGGCGTCGATGTCGACCCCCTCCGCGTGCTCGGTGCCGCCGATGACGACGTGCAGCGGGACGACGCCGACGTCCAGACCGTCGAGGAGGTCGGGCGGAAGGTAGGCCGTCGAGTCGGTGACGAGGGCGGTGCTCACCCGAGCAGGCTAGTGGGCGCGCGGCATCGGGCGAGGACCCCCGCGCGGACGCCGACGGGAACCCCGGCGCGGACGCCGACACCCATGCCGATGCCGACGCCTGCCCAGACGCTCGCCGACGCCTCCGACCGCGGCGCCGTCCTCACGCCCCCTGGCGCGCGGCCTTCTTGGCCGCCCGCTCCTCCCGCTTCTCGACGAAGCGGCTGGCCTCGGCATCGAGCGCGGCGACGGCCTCGGCAAGCTCGGTGCGGGCCTTCTCGCCCTCGTCGTCGAGCCCTTCGAGGTCCCAGATCCCCCACTGCCGCAGGATGGGCGCGACGATGTCGTCGTGGTGGATCCGCAGGTCGTAGATCCCCGCCATCGCCATCTGGACGGCCTTGCGACCGAAGCCGGGGATGATCGACCCGGGCATCTGGAAGTCCTTGACCTCGTCGGTGATGGCCCGCATCGTCTGGTTCGGCGAGAGCTCGAGCGCCGCCTGGATGAGGTTGCGGTAGAAGATCATGTGGAGGTTCTCGTCCTTGGCCACCCGCGTCAGCAGCTTCTCGGCGATGGGCTCGTCGGCGAAGCGGCCGGTGTTGCGGTGCGACACCCGCGTCGCGAGCTCCTGGAACGTCACGTACGCGCAGACGCTGAGCAGCGACTTGTCACCCGAGTCGTAGCCGGTCGTCATCGTGTCCATCCGGGCGCGCTCGAGCTCGTCGGGGTCGACGCCTCGGGTCACGAGGAGGTAGTCGCGGATGCAGAAGGCGTGCCGGCCCTCCTCGGCCGTCCAGCGGTTGACCCACTCCCCCCAGGCGCTCTCGCGGCCGAAGGCGCGGTCGATCTCGCGGTGGTAGCTCGGGAGGTTGTCCTCGGTGAGGAGGTTGACCTCGAGGGCCGTGCGCGCGATCGGTGACAGCTGGCTCTGGTCGACCGACCACGGCTCGCCACCGAGCTCCTTGAAGTCCCGCCCGAGCGACCACGGCACGTACTCGTGCGGCATCCACTCCTGGGCGACGCCGATGTGCCGGTTGAGGTTCTCCTCGACGACCGGTTCGAGCGCGGACAGCAGCTGGGTGGTGTCGAGCGCGGCCATACGGACCTCCTCGTCGCGGCCGCGGGGTGCTCGCGACCTCAGGTCCTCAGCGTGCACCCTCGCGGGGGCGCTCGCCAGAGCAGTGACAGGTCAATCCCACCGCCCGGCCCGGGACCGGGACCCGGGACCCGGGACCCGGGACAACGGTTCCCTTCCCTCCCGGGAACGGGGAGCGCGAGCGTGGGCCCGTCACCACGACCCACCCACGACCCCACCCACGGAGGCACCCATGAGTACCGCAGACCTTCTCGGCACCGCGACCGAGCCACTGGACCCCACTCACGAGGAGCGCCGCCGGCTCCTGCGCACGGCGGGCCTGGCCGGCATCGGGGCGTTCGTCCTCTGGCTGTGCCAGCCCCTGCTCGTCGCCGTCCTGTCCTCGAACGACACCGACGCCCCCACCATCGAGACGCTGGAGTCGATGCGGTTCACCGGCTCCGTCGAGGCGGTGCTCTTCACCGGCATCGCCGCCTCCCTCATGGTCCTCGTCCTCGCGACCTGGCGAGTCATCGGCCTGTCGACCCCGCGACCCGGCACCGCCTCCACGGTGGGTCTGGTCATGGGTCTGGTCGGGGCCTCGGGCTGGGTCTGGAGCGCGGGCGACTCGCTGAGCATGTACACCTCCGTGGGCGCCGGGCTGGCCGACATCACCGCGAGCCCCGAGGTGCAGGCCGCCTCACTGCAGGCGTCCTACCTGTCGGTCACCGCGGGTCTCGTCGTGTTCACGATCGGCTCCTTCGGCTGGTACGTCATGCTCGTCACGACCGGTCGCCGCGCCGGACTGGTCGGGAAGCCCCTCGCCGCCCTCCTCGGCCTGCTGCTCCTCGGCCCGCTCTACCAGCTCGCCACGCCCTTCGCCGCTCCCTGGTCCCTCATCGTCTTCGTGCTGGGAGCCCTCGTGCTCGGCATCGCGATGCTGGTCAAGTCACGGGCCTGAGCGCGAGGATCTGCGCATGGACGCACAGGTCGTGCTGAGGGCGAGCGAGGTCACGGTCATCGTGGCCGCGCTCGCCCTCAGCACGGTCGTGGTGTGGCACACCGCCACCCGCGGCACCGATCCCCGGAGGTGGGTCGCCACCGGCGCCGTCGTCGCCCTGTGCCTCGTCATGGTGACCCCCGGGTCGTCGTCCCTGTGGTTCGCGGTCTTCCCACTCGTCCTCGCGACCTACCCCGACGGACGGTTCACCCCCCGGTGGATGGTGGCACCGGTGCTCGTCAGCGCAGCACTCACCGCCGGCCTGCTGGTGAGCGGGGGTGCGCTCGGCGACACGTCGTGGTGGCCCTGGTTCGCGATGAGCCAGGTCCTGCTGCTCGCCGGGCCGGTCCATCGCTACCGCCGCCGGGCGTCGACCCGCGAACGGGAGTCGGCGCGCTGGGTGCTCCTCGGCACGCTCCTCACCGTCGCCGGCTACGCGGCGACCGAGGCGGCCTTCGGCACGATCGGGGTCGGAGGCGTGGGGAGCCGGGTCGCGGCCGACCTCGCCATCCTCCCCGTCCTCGTCGCGCTCGTCGTGGGAATGGTCGCTCCCGGGATCCTCGACGTCGACCGCGCGCTGCACGCCGCAACGACCGTCCTCCTCACCGTCGGGGTCCTCAGCCTCCTCGCGCTGGGACTCCCCGGGGAGCCTTGGGTGGCCCTCGTGGCCGTGGCCGTCGCCGGGGCACCGGTCGCGCTGGGCGCCCTGCGCATCGCCGACTGGCTCGTCTACCGGGGACGGCCCAGCCCCGGGAGGGCGGTCGCGCGGATGCTCGCTGCGCTCAACGCGCCGGAGAACCACGGGGCGACGCCGAGGGTCGTGCTCGAGGCGGTCGTGGGTGCGGCGTTCCTCGACGGCGGCCGGATCGACGGGACGTGGTTCCCCGCCGTCGAGGTCGGCCGCCCCGGGTCGACCCGGGTCCCCATCGAGTACCGCGGCGAGACCATCGCCGTGCTCGGGCTCGCGCCCCGACGCAGCGAGTCGGCCCTGACCCGTCGGGACCGGCGCGTCGTCGAGGCGCTCGTCGCCCAGGCGGCCCCCGCGCTGGACGGGGCTCGCACACTCCTTGCGCTGCACGAGTCCCGCGCCCGGGTCGTCACGGCGCGCGAGGAGGAACGGCGTCGGCTGCGGCGCGAGCTGCACGACGACCTCGGACCGACGCTGTCCGGCATCGCGTTGAGCGCCTACGCCTTGGCAACGACGACCCGCTCGCCCGACGCCCACCGCCTCCACGACGAGATCCGCGAGGCCGTGACCCGCTCGCGGGCCCTGGCCTACGGGCTGCGGCCGCCGGTGCTCGACGACCACGGCCTCGTCGCCGCGCTGAGCGAGGTGGTGGGGGGCGACGACGTGGAGGTCACCGCCCCCCACGGCCTCGACCTGTCCGCCGCAGTCGACCTCGCGGCGCTGCGGATCGTGCAGGAGGCCGTGGGCAATGCCCGCCGCCACGCTCCGGGGTCGTCGGTCCGGGTGGTCCTGCGGACAGACGTCGACCTCTTGCATGTCGAGGTCCGCGACGACGGCCCCGGGCTGCCCGCCGACGTGCGCGCGGGCGTCGGGATGCACTCCATCGCCGAGAGGGCGGACGAGCTGGGCGGGTCGGCCGCCTACGACCGCACCGGCCCGGGGTGCGTGCTGCGCGTGACCCTCCCGCTGGAGACCCCGTGACGCGGCTCGTCGTCGTCGACGACCACCCCGTCTTCCGGCGCGGCCTCGTGGCCCTGCTCGAGGCGTCGGGCCACGAGGTGGTCGGACAGGCCACGAACGGTCGCGAAGCGGTGGACGTCGTCAGGGACACGGCCCCGGAGGTCGTCCTCATGGACCTCGCCATGCCCGACGGCAACGGGTTCGAGGCCACCGCGCGGATCACCGCCGAGCACCCCGAGGTGGCCGTCGTCGTCGTGACCCTCTTCGGCGACGAGGCGTCAGTGGCCCGCGCCCTGCGCGCCGGCGCGACCGGCTACGTCGGCAAGCACGCGGAACCGGGCCAGATCGTCGCCGCGGTGGAGGCCGCCACGACGGGGGCCCTGTGGATCGACGGCGGCGTCGAGCGACCGCGGTTCGGTGCTGCCGATGGTTCCGCGGACGTCACGGCCGCCGCCCTCCCCGGTGGCCTGACGCCGCGCGAGCTGGTCATCGCCGACCTCGTCGGCCGCGGGCTGACGAACCCCGTCATCGCCGCCCGCTTGGGCCTGGCCCCGAAGACGGTGGCGAACTACGTCTCGTCGGTGCTGCTCAAGCTCGGCGCCGACGACCGCGCCGAGGCGGCCCGGATCGTTCGGGAGCGCCGCGACCGACGGTGACGTCGAGAGGGAAGCGCCGTCACCAGGGCAGGGCGACGTCCAGCTCGCGCGGGTCGTCGACCGGGACCCAGCCCTCGCCGGGGAGGTCGACGTACTCGGCGCCCGGGCCCTCGGCCGCCAGCTGGGCGACGGCGCGCAGCAGCCGCTCGACGTGCTCATCGGTGGTGGCGATGCCCGCGCTGACCCGGACGGCGGTGGCGTGCGGTACCGCTGCGTCGTCCTCGTCGAGGAGGGCGTCGACGAGGAGGTGGGCGCAGAACTTGCCGGCGCGCACCCCGATGCCGTGCTCCGCGGACAGCGCCGCGGCGACGAGCCCGCTGTCGAGGCCGTCGACGGTGAACGTGGCGACGGGTCCGCGGTCGTGGTCGTCACCGAAGATCGAGTAGGTGGTGACCCCCTCGATGGCGCGCAGCCCGGTGAGCAGGGCGGCCGAGAGGCGGGCCTCGTGCTCGGCGATGACGGCGCGGTGCTCGCGGATCGTGGCGCACGCGGCGGCCAGGGCCACGGCCCCCAGGACGTTGGGGCTGCCGGCCTCGTGGCGGGCGGCGCCGGTGGTCCAGCGCGTCCCGGTCTCGGTGACCTCGGCGGTGGCGCCACCGCCGGCAAGGTAGGGCGCGGCGGCGTCGAGCCAGTCGCGCCGGCCGGCGAGGACACCGGTGCCGTAGGGGGCGTGGAGCTTGTGACCGGAGAAGGCGACCCAGTCGACGTCGAGGGCACCGAGGTCGATGGTCCGGTGGGCGGCCGACTGCGCGGCGTCGAGCAGGACGCGGGCGCCGTGGCGGCGGGCGATGCCGGCCAGGCGCTCGACGGGCCACAGCTCGCCGGTGACGTTGGAGGCCGAGGTGAGGACGACGAGCGCCTGGCGGGGTCGGCGGGCGGTGCCGCGCGGGAGGTGGCGCAGCGCGTCCTCGAGGAGGGCCTCGGCGTCGCGCGGGGTCGCGGGGACGGGCAGGCGGACGGTGTCCCTGGTGCGCCACGGGAGCAGGGTCGCGTGGTGCTCGGAGGAGAAGACGACGACGTCCGTGTCGCGCGGGAGGGAGCGGGCGAGGAGGTTGACCGCGTCGGTGGTGTTGCGGGTGAAGACGACGACGTCGTCCTCCCGGGCGCCGACGAAGCGGGCGACCTCCTCGCGGGCGGCCTCGTAGTGCGCGCTCGTCACCCTGCTGAGCCACCCGGTGCCGCGGTGGACGCTGGAGTAGGTGGCGGTGGCGTTCTCGACGGCGCGCACGACGCGCTCGAGGGCCGGGGTGGAGGCGGCGTGGTCGAGGTTGGCGTAGTCGAGGTGGTCACCGCTGAGGGTGGGGACGAGGTCGGCGCGCACGACGGCGGGCAGGCGCTCGGGCACGGCGTGCAGCCACGGGCGGCGGTGGAAGGAGGGAGGGGTGCTGGCGATCGACACGGTGGTCTCCGACGTCTCGGTGGACCTCGGGTGCTCCCGGGATCCGCGCTTGCCGGCGCCGAAGGGGTCGCCGACCAGGTCGTCACCCGGAGCACCCCACCGCGGAGGAGGGTTGCTGGCATGCGAGCCGGGGCTTGTCGCACGCACTCATGACCTACGCCGACGAGTGTAGGAGCGGACGGTGGGGGGTCGTCATCAGGGGTCCACGACCCGAGACGCGGGTGTGCGTGCGCGGGCCGCGTTCCGTCGGCCCTGCCCCGGTTGTGCGCGCTCCACCCGGGTTCACAACCGGGGTGGAGCGCACAAGTTCGGGGTGACCCCGAACTTGTGCAGGCCCCACCCGGTGCGGGACGCCCTCAGGCGGGGACGACGTTGACGAGCTTGGGGGCGCGCACGATGACGGTGCGCACCCCGTTCTCCAGGGCCGCCTGGACCTTGGGGCTCGCCAGGGCGAGCTCGCGCAGGGCGTCCTCGGTGATGTCGCCGGGGACCTCGAGGCGGTCCTTGACCTTGCCGCGCACCTGCACGACGCAGGTCACCGTCTCCTCGACGAGCAGCGCCGGGTCCGCCACCGGGAAGGCGTGGTGGACGAGCGACTCCTCGTGCCCGAGGCGCGCCCACAGCTCCTCCGCGATGTGCGGGGCGAGCGGCGCGACCATGAGGACGATCTGCTCCGCGGCCTCGCGGGGCACCCCGCCGCCGAGCTTGGTCAGGGCGTTGTTGAGCTCGGTGAGGCGGGCGATCGCGGTGTTGAAGCCGAGCGAGCCGTAGTCGGTGCGCACGGCGTCGATGGTGCGGTGCAGCACGCGCGCGGTGGCGTCGTCCATCGGGGCGTCGACGACGGTGACCTCGCCGGTCTCCTCGGAGACGACGTTGCGCCACAGCCGCTGGAGGAAGCGCTGGCTCCCGACGACGGCGCGGGTGTCCCACGGCTTGCTCTGCTCGAGCGGGCCGAGGCCCATCTCGTAGAGGCGGAAGGTGTCGGCCCCGTACGACGCGTACATCTCGTCGGGGCTGATCATGTTCTTGAGCGACTTGCCGATCTTGCCGAACTCGCGGGTCACCGGCTCCCCGTTCCAGCTGAACGACCCGTCGGAGGCCTCCTCGACCTCCTTGGCCTCCACCGGCTGGCCCCGGTCGTCGCGGAAGGCGGCGGCCTGGATGTAGCCCTGGCTGAAGTAGGTGCGGAACGGCTCGTCGCTGCTGAGGTGGCCCAGGTCGTGGAGGACCTTGTGCCAGAAGCGTGCGTAGAGCAGGTGGAGCACGGCGTGCTCGACGCCACCGACGTAGAGGTCGACGCCCCCCGGGTCGCGGGTGCCGGCGGGCGCCCCGGCGACGGGCTCGGCACGCGGCCCCATCCAGTACTCCTCGTTGGCGGGGTCGACGAGGGCGTCGGCGTTCGCCGGGTCGAGGTAGCGCAGGTAGTACCAGCAGGACCCCGCCCAGTTGGGCATCGTGTTCGTCTCGCGGCGGTAGCGCCGGGTCCCCCGGCCGTCGCCGAGGTCGAGGTCGACCTCGACCCACTCCTGGACCCGCGACAGCGGCGGCTCGGGCTCGCTGCCGGCGTCCTCGGGGTCGTAGGTCTTCGGGCTGTAGTCGGGGACGTCGGGCAGCTCGACGGGCAGCATCGCGTCGGGGACGCCGTGGGCCACGCCGTCCTCGTCGAAGACGACCGGGAAGGGCTCGCCCCAGTAGCGCTGGCGGCTGAAGAGCCAGTCGCGGATCTTGTAGCTGATGGTCGGCTCGCCGATGCCGCGTGCCTCGAGCCACGGGGTGATCGTGGCCTTGGCCTCGGTGACCCCGAGCCCGTCGAGGCTGATCTCGGCGTTCGCGGAGTTGACGGCCGGCCCCTCGCCGGTGAAGGCCGTCGTCTCGTCGTGGCCCTCGCCGGGCTGCACGGTGCGGATCTTCGGGAGGTCGAAGACGGTGGCGAAGTCCCAGTCGCGCTCGTCCTGGCCGGGGACGGCCATGATCGCGCCGGTGCCGTACCCCATGAGGACGTAGTCGGCGACGAAGACGGGGACGGTCGTGCCGGTGACGGGGTTGACCGCCCAGCCCCCGGTGAAGACGCCCGTCTTGTCCTTGCCCTCGCTCTGGCGCTCGACGTCGTTCTTGCGCGTGGCGGCCCGGCGGTAGGCGTCGACGGCCTCCGCCGGGGTGGCCGCTCCACCCTTCCAGGCGTCCTTGGTGCCCTCGGGCCAGCCGCCGGCGGGGACGAGCTCGTCGACGAGCGGGTGCTCGGGCGCGAGGACCATGAACGTCGCGCCGAACAGGGTGTCGGGACGCGTGGTGAAGACCTCGATGCCGGTGCCGGGCGCGGCGGGGACCCCGACGGCCTCCGCACCGGTCGGGACACCGTCGGTCACGACGGGGAAGGTGACCCGGGCGCCGTGACTGCGGCCGATCCAGTTCCGCTGCATCGCCTTGACCTTCTCGGGCCAGTCGACCCGGTCGAGGTCGTCGGCGAGGCGGTCGGAGTACGCGGTGATCCGCATCATCCACTGGCGCAGGTTGCGGCGGAACACGGGGAAGTTGCCGCGCTCGGAGCGGCCCTCGTTGGTGACCTCCTCGTTCGAGAGCACCGTGCCCAGTCCCGGGCACCAGTTGACGGGGGCCTCGCTCGTGTACGCCAGGCGCTGGCCGTCGATGATGGCGGCGCGCTCGGGCGCGGACAGGTCGTCCCAGGCCCGGCCGTCGTCGGCGGGCAGGGGGCGGCGCCCGCTGCGGTACTCCTCGACGAGCTCGCCGATGGGCCGGGCGCCGCCCCGGCCGCCGTCGGGTCGCACGGCCTCGGCGTCATACCAGGACTCGAAGATCTGGAGGAAGATCCACTGGGTCCAGCGGTAGTACTCGGGGTCGATGGTCCGGATGGCGCGGCGGTCGTCGTGGCCGAGGCCGAGGCGACGCAGCTGGCGCGCCATGATGACGATGTTGTCCTCGGTCGTCGTGCGGGGGTGCTGGCCCGTCTGGACGGCGTACTGCTCGGCGGGCAGGCCGAAGGCGTCGTAGCCCAGGCAGTGCAGGACGTTCTTGCCGAGCATCCGGTTGAACCGGGCGACGACGTCGGTGGCGATGTAGCCCAGCGGGTGGCCGACGTGCAGGCCGGCCCCGCTCGGGTACGGGAACATGTCGAGGACGAGCAGGTGGCCCTCGGGGTGCGCGGCGACGCCCTGCGGGTCGGCCCACGGTCCGGCCGGGTTCGGCGCGTGGTAGGTCCCGCGCTGCTCCCAGCGGTCCTGCCAGGCGACCTCGATCTCGCCGGCCAGCTCGGCCGTGTACCGGTGCGGGGTCTCGCTCATCGTGTCCTCGTCGTCGTCTCGTTCGGTCTGCGCCCATGAAAAAGCCCCTCACGCAGGAGGGGCTGCCGCGCGTGGCCTCGGGGCCGGCGCGGCTAGGTAAGCAGCAGGAACCTCGTCACGTCGTCAGGGTATCGCAGCGGGTCCGGTCGGGGCCGTCTGGTTCCGGTGGTCAGCCGACCAGTCCGGCGACGAGGAAGGCCTGGGCCAGGTGGTAGGTGACGACGACGACCGGCCGGGTCCAGGGCCGCTCGCGGACGAACTTCCCGAGGGCGAGGACGGTGTCGCTGACGACGAAGAGGGCCGCGCCGAGCCCGACGAGGACGTCGCCGGTCGCCCAGCCCAGGACCGCCATCGCGCCGATGACGACCATGTAGGCCGCGACGGCCCCGGCGAGGACGACGCCGCCCTCCGCGAGCGCGGCCGGGAGGATGCGGCGACCCGCCGCGAGCGCGACGACGAGCACGGCGGCGCCGACCCACGCCAGGCCGGGGCGGTCGAGGCCGCTCGCGACGAAGGCGCCGACCCAGGCGAGGTGGCCGACGAGGAACGCGGCAAGCCCGCCGAGGAAGCGGGGCTCGGTGTCCTCGAGGAGGAGCACGTCACCGACCATCCCGAGGACGAGGGCGACGAGGACGAGGCGCCCGGCCGTCGAGTCCGCGGCGCCGAGTGCGAGGGCGACGGCGAGGAGCCCGACCATGACGGCCGGCTTGGCCCACCCCTCGGTCCGCCGGTGGCGCCGGGCCACGGCCCACCAGTCGAGCAGCGCCACGCCGGCGGTGGCGACCACGGCGGCGAGGAGGACGACGTCGGCGCTCATCCGCCGCATCCTGCCGCCCACGCCCGCCGATCCGCCGGTTCGGGTGTCGCACCTCACCACCCCGCCGTCAGAACACGAGCCAGCCATGCCCACCCCTGAACGCGACCCGGACCCCGGCCAGGCCCTCATACCGAACCCGGACCTCGGACAGGCTGGCCAGGTCCTCATCGCGAACCGGACCCGGCCAGGCCCTCATCTCGACCCCGAACCCCGGCGGAGCCCTCCACACCACCCTCCCCACAACTGTTCAACCCACTTGATCGATCAATCCAGCGACGTGAAGGTCAACCCGCTGGATCGATCGATCCACCGACGAAACGGTCAACCGGGTGGATCGATCGATCCACCCGGTTGACGGCTTCAGGAGAGCACCTGTGTCGGGGCAGGCCGAGGCTGTTGTCGGTGCTGACGGTCCCGAGCGTCGCCGTCGCCCTCGCCGTCACCATCGTCGTGGCCGTCGCCTCGCCGTCACCATCGTCGTCGCCCTCGCCCTCGCCCGCTTCGTCACCCTCGGCGTCGCCTCGCCGTCGCCGTGCGCACCTGTGGATGACGGCCAGGCGATGACTGCGGGTCGGGCATGCTGGCGGTTCGTCGAGGTCCGGGGGGAACGGTGGGCGAGAGGTCGCAGACGTGGATGGAGCGCCGCGGCGTTCCGTCATCCGAGCGCGAGTTCAACGCGCCCTGGGTCAGGCTGCAGGAGCACCTCGTCGGCCGCTACGGCCGGGGCGTCGCCCTCGACCGCCGCTGGGAGCGACCGGACCCCGACGACCTCGCGAACCTCGCGCTCCTGCTGCGCCAGGCGAGCGCCGCGGTGGACGCCGACGTCGCGCGCGCCGGACGGGCCTGCGTCCCGGTGCTGACCCCCACCGAGTGCGACGTCCTGCGGCGGGTCGCCCGCAAGCCGTCCGCCGGCTCCAACCTCGCGGCCTACCTCCGCCTGACGCCGCAGCGGGTGTCGCAGGTCCTCGGGCGCCTCGAGTCGCGCGGCCTCATCGAGAGGGAGCAGTCGTGGCGCGACGCCCGCGAGCGCCGGGCCAGCGTGACGACCGCCGGCCGCGAGGTCCTCCGGACCCTCGACCCCCGGCTGCACGACCTCGCCGTGACGTGGCTCGACGAGCTCGACCGGGAGGGCGAGGAGGCGCGTGCGGCACTCGTCGCGCTCGTCGCCGTCCTCGCGGACCTCACCTGAGGACGGGCGCGCAGCTCCGTCAGCGCAGCTCGAGGTGCCCGTCGTCGATCCGGCCCGCGCGCATCACGGCCAGGTCGTAGGGGTAGCTCTGGACGACCCGCCACGGCCGCCGCCGGCCCTGCCGCGGCAGGAGGTGCGCGCCACGGCGGATGTAGCCCGAGGTGAGGTCGAGGAGCGGGGCGTCGTCCGTGCCCGACTCCCCCTCGACGGGGTAGCGCGGCACCGCGACGGTCCGGCCGGTGCGCTCGAGGTGGCCCAGCAGCGAGCAGAACCAGCGGGCCGACAGGTCGGCGCGCAGGGTCCACGAGGCGTTGGTGTAGCCGACCGACATCGCGAGGTTCGGGACGTCCGAGAGCATCAGCCCCTTGTAGACGTGGCCGGCGGCGATGTCGACGACCCGGCCGTCGACGAGCACCTCCGCTCCCCCGCCGAACTGCAGGCGCAGGCCGGTCGCGGTGACGACGACGTCGGCGGGCAGGTGCGACCCCGACCCCAGCCGCACCCCGTCGCGCTCGAAGCGCTCGACGGTGTCGGTGACGACGGACGCCCGGCCGTCGGCGATGACGTCGAGGAGGTCCCCGTCGGGAGCGATGCACAGGCGCTCGTCCCACGGGTCGTAGCGCGGGGTGAAGTGCGTCGCGACGTCGAAGTCGCCCGGCAGGCGCGAGGCGACCCGGTCGCGCAGCAGCCGCGCTCCCCACGCCGGCCACCGCCGCAGCACCCGGTACGCCGCGAGCGAGAGGGCGACGTTCTTCCCCCGGACCACCCGGTGCGCCGCCCCGGCGGGCAGGACCCGCCGCAACCCGTCGGCGACGGGGTCGTGGTCGGGCAGCGCCGCGACGTAGCTCGGGCTGCGCTGGAGCATCGTCACGTGGCCCGCGCCCTGCGCGACGAGCGCCGGCACGAGCGTCACGGCGGTGGCGCCGCTGCCGATGACGACGACCCGCCTCCCCTCGACGTCGAGCCCCTCGGCGGGCCAGTGCTGCGGGTGGACCACCGGGCCGGCGAAGTCCGCCACCCCGGGGAAGTCCACGACGTGCGGCGACTCGTACGAGTAGTAGCCCGTCGCGAGGTAGACGAACCGCGCCGAGTGCTCCACGACCCCCGAGGACGTCCGCGCCGTTACCGTCCACCGCTCCGTCTGCGACGACCACTCCAGCCGCTCCACCCGCTGGCCGAGGTGGGTCCGCTCGGTCACCCCGAAGGCGTCGGCGGTCTCGCGGACGTAGTCGCGGATCTGCGCCGCCGTCGCGAACGACCCGTTGCCCCGCCACGGCCGGAACGGGAAGCCCAGCGTGTACATGTCCGAGTCCGAGCGCACCCCCGGGTAGCGGAACAGGTCCCACGTCCCGCCCGGGGCGTCCCGGGCCTCGAGCACGGCCCACACGTCCTGCGGGCGGTGCCGGGCCAACCGGCACGCGACGTCGACCCCCGAGATGCCCGCGCCGACGACGAGGACGTCGACGTCGAGCGGCGTGGGGGACGGCACGTCCTCAAGGCTATGACGGCCGCGCCTGTCGAACCTGCGGCCGGTCCGCGGCGTCGAGGCGGCCGGTGTCGGGCACGCGTGTGACGATGTGGGCATGACCTCCCTCTCCGACTTCACCGCCGCCACCCTCACCGGCCAGGAGCGCCCGCTCGCCGAGTACGCGGGCGACGTCGTCCTCGTCGTCAACACCGCGAGCCAGTGCGGCTACACCCCGCAGCTCGCCGGCCTCGAGGAGCTCTACGCCGAGCTCAAGGACGACGGCTTCGTCGTCCTCGGCTTCCCGTGCAACCAGTTCGGCGGCCAGGAGCCCGGCACCGAGGAGGAGATCGGCGAGTTCTGCCAGGTCAACTACGGCGTGACGTTCCCGATGTTCGCCAAGGTCGACGTCAACGGCGACGACGCGCACCCGCTCTTCGAGTGGCTCAAGAACGAGAAGAAGGGCCTGCTCGGCGGCCGGATCAAGTGGAACTTCACCAAGTTCCTCGTCGGCCGCGACGGCCGGGTCATCGAGCGCTACTCCCCCACCACCGAGCCGTCCGAGATCGCCGCCGACGTGCGGGCGGCCCTCGAGGCCGCCGCTGCATGAGCGGCTGGGCCCTCCTCGTCCTCGCCGTCGTCCTCGGCGGGTTCGCCTTCTTCCTCTGGCACCGGGTGGCCGTCGCCCCGCAGTGGGCCACGTGGGTCCGCTGGGTCCTGGCCGCGCTCATCGCGGCGCTCATCGCGCTGATGCTCGCCTCCTTCGACGCCTGGGGCGGCACGTTCACCCCCGCGCAGATGCGCCCCTGGGTGTGGCTCGGCTCGGCCTTCATGGCCAGCTACCTCTACCTCTTCCTCGGGCTCGTCCCCGTGTGGCTGGCCAGCGTCGTCATCTGGTTCGTCCGGTGGCGCCACGACCACGGGGCGATCGGCCGGCGCCGGCTCAACCGGTTCGCCGCCCCGCTCGTCGTCGCCGTGGCCGTCGGGGCCACCGGCTACGGGGCCTGGGAGGCCGCCAACCCCACCGTCACGCAGGTCGAGGCGTCCTCGCCCGACCTCCCCGAGGAGTTCGACGGGTTGCGCGTCGCCCTCGTCAGCGACCTGCACGCCGGGGCCGTGCGCAGCGCCGACTTCACCCGCGAGGCCGTCGACCTCGTCAACGCGCAGGAGCCCGACCTCGTCGTCATCGCCGGCGACCTCATCGACGGCAAGGCCGACCGGTACGCCCCCGAGATCGCGCCCCTGGCCGACCTCGAGGCCCCGCTCGGCGTCTACGCCACGACGGGCAACCACGAGATGTACCGCGACACCGCCAACTGGCTGCGCGCGTTCGACGCCATCGGCCTGCAGATGCTCCGCAACCGGTCGGTCCCGCTCGAGCGCGACGGTGCCACCATCACGCTCGCCGGGGTCCACGACCTCGAGGGTGAGGGCGAGTGGGCTCCCGACGTCGACGCCGCCCTCGCCGGGTCCGACCCGGCGGGCTACACGATGCTCGTCGCCCACCAGCCGCGGCAGGCGTTCGCCCTCGAGGGCCGCGACGTCGACCTCCAGCTCTCCGGGCACACCCACGGCGGCCAGATGTGGCCGCTGAACCACCTCGTGCCGCTCCAGCAGCCGATGCTCGACGGGCTCGCGGTCGTCGCGGGCACGCCGGTCGTCACCTCGCGCGGCGTCGGCGCCTGGGGGCCGGCCATCCGGGTCCTCGCCCGGCCGGAGGTCCCCATCGTCACCCTCCGCCGGTCGTGAGGACGCCGTGAGCGAGCTCGGGGTCGTCGTCGGCGACGACGGGCTCGCCCGTCCCACGTGGGCCGCCACCGACCCGATGCTGCGCGAGTACTACGACACCGAGTGGGGGATGCCGGTGCGCGACGAGCGGGGCCTGTTCGAGCGCCTGTCCCTCGAGGCGTTCCAGTCGGGACTGTCGTGGGCGACGATCCTGCGCAAGCGCCCCGCCTTCCGTGAGGCCTTCCACGGCTTCGACCCCGAGGTCGTGGCCGCCTACGAGGACGCCGACGTCGAGCGGCTCATGGCCGACGCCGGCATCGTGCGCAACCGCGCCAAGGTCCTCGCGACGGTCACCAACGCCCGGGCCACCGTGGCGCTGCGCGACGACCCCGAGGGCGACCTCGCGGCCTTCGTCTGGTCCTTCCGGCCCGCCGACACCCCCCGACCACGGACCTACGCCGACGTCCCCACGAGCTCGCCCGAGTCGCTGGCCCTGTCCAGGGCCCTCAAGCGCAAGGGCTTCGCCTTCGTCGGTCCGACGACGATGTACGCGCTGATGGAGGCGGTCGGCATCGTCGACACCCACCTCCTCGGCTCGCACCGACGCGGCACGAGCGGCGTCTGGCCCGACTGAGCCGGACGCCGCCCGTGCGCTGCTGCCGTGTGGGTCAGCGGTGGAGGTCGAAGCGGTCGAGCTCCATGACCTTGACCCACGCGGCGACGAAGTCGCGGACGAACTTCTCGCCCGCGTCGTCGCTGGCGTAGACCTCCGAGATCGCGCGCAGCTGGGCGTGCGAGCCGAAGACGAGGTCGACCGCGGTGGCGGTCCAGCGGATCTCGCCGGTGGCGAGGTCCTTGCCGTCGTAGACGTTCTCGTCCGCACCCGACGTCGACCACTCCGTGCCCGGCGTCAGCAGGGTGCGGAAGAAGTCGTTGGTCAGCTGTCCCCTGCGCTCGGTGAGCACGCCGAGGGGCGAGTCGCCGACGTTGGCGCCGATGGCCCGCAGGCCGCCGACGAGCACGGTCATCTCCGGCGCGGTGAGCGTCAGCAGGTTCGCGCGGTCGAGGAGGAGCGTCTCGGGCGAGAGCTTCTCGCCGGGGCGCAGGTAGCTGCGGAACCCGTCGGCGCGCGGCTGCAGGACGCGGAAGGACTCGACGTCGGTCGACTCCTGGGTGGCGTCGGTGCGGCCGGCGTGGAAGGGCACCGTGACGTCGTGGCCGGCGTCGCGGGCGGCCTTCTCGACCGCCGCGGACCCCGCGAGGACGATGAGGTCCGCGATCGAGACCTTCGCGCCGCCCTTGCCGTCGAAGTCGGCCTTGACCCGCTCGAGCGCCTCGAGGACCGTGTCGAGCTCGGCGGTGTCGGTGGACTCCCAGCTGCGCTGCGGCTCCAGCCGGATCCGCGCGCCGTTGGCCCCGCCGCGCTTGTCGCTGCCGCGGAAGCTCGCCGCCGACGCCCACGCGGTGCGCACGAGCTGCTGGACGGTGAGCCCGGTGGCCAGGACGGCCTCCTTGAGGGCGGCGACGTCGTCGTCGGACACGAGGTCGTGGTCGACGGCCGGCACGGGGTCCTGCCACGGCTGGGCCTCGGGGACCCACGGGCCGAGGTAGCGCTCGATCGGGCCCATGTCGCGGTGGAGGAGCTTGTACCAGGCGCGGGCGAACACGTCGGCGAACTGGTCGGGGTTGTCGAGGAAGCGGCGCGAGATCTTCTCGTACTCGGGGTCGATCCGCAGGGCCAGGTCGGTCGTGAGCATCGTCGGCGGGCGGGTGAGCGAGCCGTCCTCGGGGTCGGGGAAGGTGTTGGCCCCCGCGCCGTCCTTGGCCTGCCACTGGTTCGCGCCGGCGGGGCTCTTGACGAGCTCCCACTCGAAGCCGAAGAGGTTCTCGAAGAACTTGTTGCTCCACTGGGTCGGGGTCTGGGTCCACGTCACCTCGAGGCCGGAGGTGATGGTGTCGCGACCCTTGCCGGAGCCGTGCAGGCTCTTCCAGCCCAGTCCCTGGGCGTGGACGGGGCAGCCCTCGGGCTCGGTCCCGACGAGGTCGGGGTCCCCGGCGCCGTGGGTCTTGCCGAAGCTGTGCCCACCGGCGATGAGGGCGACGGTCTCCTCGTCGTTCATCGCCATCCGGCGGAACGTCTCGCGGATGTCGCGGGCGGACTTCAGCGGGTCGGGCTCGCCGTTGGGGCCCTCGGGGTTGACGTAGATTAGGCCCATCTGGACCGCGCCGAGGTTCTCGCCGAGCTCGCGGTCGCCGCTGTAGCGCTCGTCGCCGAGCCAGGTGTCCTCGGGACCCCAGAAGACCTCCTCGGGCTCCCAGACGTCCTCACGACCGAAGGCGAAACCGAAGGTCTCGAACCCCATGTCCTCGAGCGCGACGTTGCCGGCGAGGACGAGCAGGTCGGCCCAGGAGACGCTCTGGCCGTACTTCTGCTTCACGGGCCACAGGAGGCGGCGGGCCTTGTCGAGGTTGGCGTTGTCGGGCCAGGAGTTGAGCGGGGCGAAGCGCTGCTGGCCGCTGCCCGCGCCACCGCGCCCGTCCTCGATCCGGTAGGTACCGGCGGCGTGCCAGCTCATCCGGATGAAGAGGCCGCCGTAGTGGCCGAAGTCGGCGGGCCACCAGTCCTGCGAGGTCCGCATGACCTGCACGATGTCGGCCTTGAGGGCGTCGACGTCGAGGGTCTTGAGGGCCTCGGGGTAGCTGAAGCCGGGGTCGAGCGGGTCGGCCTTCGGCGAGTGGTGGTGCAGGACCGACAGGTCGAGCTGCTCGGGCCACCAGTCCTTGTTCGTGCGGGGTCGGGTCCCCTTGGGGGTGGGGGCGTCGATCGCGGGGTTCTCGCTCTCGCTGCCCTGCTCGGTCACGCCCTGCTGCTGGTCGGTCACGGTCGTCCATCTCCTGTTCGGTGAGGGTGCTGCGGTCGGTCGTGCGGTCTGGTGGGTCAGGGGCCGGGGTGGGTCCGTGTGGGTCGGTCAGGGGGCGGCGGCGAGGCAGTCGGGGCACCGGCCCCAGTAGACGACCTCGGCCTCGTCGACGGCGAAGCCGTGGGCGTCGGAGGCGTGCAGGCAGGGTGCCTGCCCCGTCGCGCAGTCGACGTCGACGATGACGCCGCAGGTCCGGCACACGAGGTGGTGGTGGTTGTCGCCGATGCGGGCCTCGTAGCGCGCGACGGAGCCGGCCGGCTGGATCCGCCGGAGCAGGCCGGCCCGGGTCAGCGCCGCGAGGCCGTCGTAGACCGCCTGGTGCGAGACCGCGGGCAGCCGGGACCGGACCGCGCCGATGAGGCTGTCGGTGTCGGCGTGCGGCCGCTCGTGGACGGCGGCGAGGACGGCGAGCCGCGGCTGCGTGACGCGCAGCCCCGCCGTGCGCACCAGCTGCTCGAGCTCGGCCGTCGGGGTCACGCGTCGACCCTGCCGGATTTTCTTGAACGAGTCAAGACAGGCGGCGGGGTGTTCCGCAGGGGCGAACGCCGCGGACGCCGAGGACGCCGGGAACGAGAACGACGGATGGGGCCAGCTTCCGCTGGCCCCATCCGTCGTGTCCGATGTGGAGCTGAGGGGATTCGAACCCCTGACCCCCTCCATGCCATGGAGGTGCGCTACCAACTGCGCTACAGCCCCGGGTGGGACACCCCCTGAGGGGCGACGGCGAGTTTACGCAGCGACCCTGCCGCCCACCAAATCCGGTGGCGAGGGAGCCCGCTCCGCCCGCGACGACGGCCTCAGGGGGGCGGGGTGCCCTCGATCGCGTCGGCGCCCGAGGACGCGTTCCACGTGTGGAGGCGCCAGCCGGCGCGTCCCTCGACGAGCTCGGCCCAGTGCGCGTTGCCCAGTGGTCCGAGGACCCGCCACGCGACGTCGTCGTCGAGCCCGAGCAGCCACGCCGCGGCGACCCGGCCGGCGGCGCCGTGGGTCGAGACGACGAGGCACTCCCCCGGGCCGACCTGCGCCAGGTGCTCGGTGAGCGCGGCCGCGACCCGGGCGGCGACCTCGGCGAGCGTCTCGCCGTGGTCCCCCCGGCGCACGTCCTCGCCGCGGCCCAGGGCCGCCTGGACCTCGGGCCAGCCCTCGCGGACCTCGGCGCTCGTCAGCCCCTGCCAGGCGCCGACGTCGACCTCCCGGAGGCGCTCGTCGGTCTCGACGGGCAGCCCGATGACGCGCGAGAGGGCCTGCGCCGTCGCGCGTGCCCGGGTGAGGTCGCTGGAGACGAGGTGGGTGGGCCGCAGCGCCGCGAGGTGCGGGCCGGCGGCCTCCGCCTGCTCGATCCCGCGGGCGGAGAGCCCGGTGTCGAGGTGGCCCTGCCAGATGCCGGCGACGTTGTGCTCGGTCTCCCCGTGCCGCAGGACGACGACGCGGCGGGGGGCCAGGGGTGCCGCCCCGGTCACCGCCCGCCCTGCTCCGTGCCCACGACGCCCAGGTCGACGGCCGGGCAGTCCTTCCACAGGCGCTCGAGCTCGTAGAACTTGCGCTCCTCGTCGTGCTGGACGTGGACGACGATGTCGACGAAGTCGATGAGGACCCAGCGGCCCTCGCGCTGGCCCTCGCGGCGGACCGGCTTGGAGCCCATGTCGCGCATGACGTCCTCGACCTCGTCGACGATCGAGCCGACCTGCCGCTCGGACTCCGCGGAGACGATGACGAAGACGTCGGTCAGCGCGAGCTGCTCGGAGACGTCGATCCCGGCGATGGTCGTCGCGAGCTTGTCGGCTGCGGCGCCTGCGGCGGCTCGGGCCAGCTCGAGGGCTCGGTCGGTGGCGGTCACGGTGCTCCTTGCGGTGGTGCGGCGCCCGCGCCGGTGGGCGCGGCGTAGAGGCGGTGCTTGTTGATGTACTGGACGACGCCGTCGGGGACGAGGTACCAGACGGGCTCGCCGTCACGGACCCGGTCGCGGCAGTCGGTGGAGCTGATCGCCATCGCGGGGACCTCCATGAGGTCGACACGGTCGGCGGGCAGCCCGGTCTCGGACAGCTCGTAGCCCGGGCGGGTGACCCCGATGAACTGGGCGAGCTCGAAGAGCTCCTCGGCGTCCTTCCACGACAGGATCTGCGCCAGGGCGTCGGCGCCCGTGATGAAGAACAGCTCGGCGTCGGGGCGCTGGGCGCGCAGGTCGCGCAGGGTGTCGATGGTGTAGGTCGGTCCGTCGCGGTCGATGTCGACCCGGGAGACGGTGAACCGGGGGTTCGACGCCGTCGCGACGACGGTCATGAGGTAGCGGTGCTCGGCCGGGGCGACCTCACGCCCCTCCTTCTGCCACGGCTGGCCGGTGGGGACGAAGACGACCTCGTCGAGGGCGAGCAGCGACTGGACCTCCGAGGCGGCGACGAGGTGTCCGTGGTGGACGGGGTCGAAGGTCCCGCCCATCACCCCGACCCGCGGGCGTGCCTCGCTCAGTGGTGACCCGGGTGCTCGGGCCAGTGGGGCTCGTCGCCCTCGGCCACGTGGTCGGGACCCGTCGCGGCGCGGCCGTGGCGGGCGCCCTCGAGGTCCGGCCGGGCGTACTTCTGCGCGGTCCCGCGGAAGGACCAGGTGACCCCGAGCAGGAACGCGAACGCGACGAGGGCGAGGACGCCGAACAGCCACGGGGGCATGGGCAGCTCGCGGTGGGCTGCCTCGGCGGCGGCGAAGCGGGCGACGGTCATGGCGACCACCCTAGCGCCTGCTCTGTCCACGGGTTTCGTCCACACCCCTGTGCACGGAGGGGGGTTTCGCGCTCAGGGGTTGTGGACGACACGCCGGGTGCCGAGATGGTTGATGTTTTCTTTCCGATGCGCTTGCGTGACAGGCCATTTCGGCACTAGAAAAGGCGTCACGCCCGAACGGGTCGACACCGGCGGGAGACCACCGGGGTGGGCACGGGAGGGCAGGTCGCACGGATAACGGCACACCGGTCCTACCGGGTCCACTCAGCAGGGATCAACCCCCTCGCGAGGGGGGGACACACGCGCTCGACGGCGCTGGTGCCGCGGCCGTCCGGCCTGAGTCGAAGTCCGTCCCCTCGGGGACGGCGCCATCGTCGTAGTGGCACACCGGGCGGGAGACCGCGCGGACCGACCGGCTCGACACTCGGCGCACGCCGCCGACCGAGGGCCCCCGATCTCATACTCGGGGGCCCTCAGTCGTGCCCCGCCTCCCCCGGCCGACGCCTACGCTGGGGGCATGCCGGACGCCGCCGTCGACCTCACGGTCGTCATCCCGATCTTCGACGAGGAGGAGGTCCTCCCCCTCCTCGTCGAGCGGCTGCGCCCCGTGGCCGACGCCTGGGGCGTCACCTACGAGGTGCTGTGCGTCGACGACGGCTCGAGGGACGCCACGCCGGTCGTCCTCCAGCGGGTGCGCCGAACGTGGCCGCAGGTGCGGGTGGTGCGGTTGCGCACCAACGCCGGCCACCAGGCCGCCATCTCCGCCGGGCTCGCCCGGGCCCGTGGCCGTTGGGTCGTGACCATCGACGCCGACCTCCAGGACCCGCCCGAGGTCATCGGCGAGATGCTCGCGGTCGCCCGCGGCCAGGGGGTCGACGTCGTCTACGGGGTCCGCGAGGACCGCTCCACCGACACCGCGTTCAAGCGGATGACCGCCCGGGCGTTCTACCGCTCCATCCGCCGGCTCTCCGACGTCGACGCCCACGTCGACGCCGGCGACTTCCGGCTCATGTCACGGGCCACCGTCGAGGCGGTCAACGCCCTCCCCGAGCACAACCGGGTGCTGCGCCTCGTCGTCCCGGCGCTCGGCTTCCCCAGCGCCTCGGTGGGGTACCGCCGCGAGCACCGCGCCGCCGGCGACTCGAAGTACCCGCTCGGCAAGATGCTGCGCCTGTCGGTCGACGGCGTCACGGGCTTCTCCACCGCTCCGCTGCGCTTCGCGACGTGGCTCGGCCTGCTCGGCGGTGTCGCGGCGCTCCTCGTCCTCGTCTACGCCGTCGTCGCGATGCTCCTCGGCAACACCCTGCCCGGCTGGACCTCGACCGTCGTCATCGTCGCGGCGGTGGGCGCGGTGCAGCTGCTGGCGCTCGGCATCCTCGGGGAGTACGTCGGACGCACGTACACGGCGCTGCAGGGCCGGCCGTCGTACTTCGTCGCGCACGACTCGGCCGACGTCGAGGCCGACGATCGGCCCGGCTCTCAGACCCTGACCTGACCGTCGCCCTCGACGACCCACTTCGTCGTCGTCAGCTCGGGCAGGGCCATCGGCCCCCGGGCGTGCAGCTTCTGGGTGCTGATGCCGATCTCGGCGCCGAAGCCGAACTCCCCGCCGTCGGTGAAGCGGGTGCTCGCGTTGACCATGACCGCGGCGGCGTCGACCTCGTTGGTGAAGCGGCGGGCGGCCCCGCGGTCCTCGGTGACGATGGCCTCGGTGTGCCCCGAGCCGTGGCGGCGGATGTGCTCGAGGGCGGCGTCGAGGTCGTCGACGACCCCGACGGCCATCTCGAGCCCGTGGAACTCGGTGTCGTAGTGCGCCTCGGTGACCGCGTCGTGGGTGACGCCGGCGGTGTCGGCCTGGGCGCCCGCGGCGGGGTCGGTGTGGAGGACGACGCCCTCCCCCGACAGCGCGGCGAGCGCCTTGGGCAGGAACTGCGCGGCGACGGACCGGTGGACCAGGAGGGTCTCGGCCGCGTTGCAGACGCTCGGCCGGTGGGTCTTGGAGTTGACGGCGATCGCCAGGGCCTTGTCGAGGTCGGCCGCGGCGTCGACGTAGACGTGGCAGTTGCCGACGCCGGTCTCGATGACGGGGACGGTGGACTCGAGGACGACGCTGCGGATGAGGTCGGCTCCCCCGCGCGGGATGAGGAGGTCGACGAGCCCGCGGGCCGTCATCAGCGCGCGGACCGCGCCGTGGCCGCCCTCGAGGAGGCCGACGGCGTCGGCGGGCAGTCCCTGTCGCTCGAGGCTGGCGCGCAGGACGGCGACGGTGGCGCGGTTGGTGTCGGCGGCGGCACTCCCTCCGCGCAGGATGACGGCGTTGCCCGACTTGAGGCCGAGCCCGGCGGCGTCGACCGTGACGTTGGGGCGCGCCTCGTAGATCATGCCGACGACGCCCATCGGGACCCGGACCTGGCGGATCTGCAGCCCGTTGGCGAGCGTCGAGCCGCGCACGACCTCGCCGACCGGGTCCGGGAGCGCGGCGATGTCGCGCAGGGCCTGGGCGACGGCGGCGACGCGGGGGGCGTCGAGGCGGAGGCGGTCCTGGAGGCTCTCGGCCATCCCGTGGGCGCGGCCGCGCTCGAGGTCCTTCTCGTTGGCCGCGACGATGTCGTCGGTGGCGGCCTCGAGGGCGTCGGCCAGGGTGCGCAGGGCGGCGTCCTTCTCGGCGCGGGTGAGCTGGGCGAGGCGGCGCGAGGCCGTGCGGGCGGCCTCGGCGAGGGTGCGGACCTGCTCGACGTCGGCGGGGTCGATCCCGGTGGTGCGCTCGGACATGGGTCAAGGGTAGGTCGCGCGCCCCGCTGCCGGGCAGCCCCGCCCGCCCCTCGACCCGGTCTGCACCCCGGGACGTCCGGATGGATCACCCGGTGGACCAGTCAGGGCACTCGGCCCACCCCACCGAGGGACGTCCCGATGGATCATGCGGCGGACCAGGCGGCGCACCCGGCCCACCCCCACCGGGCAACGGCCCGGTGGATCGTGCGGTAGACCCGTGGTCCTGGTCCACCACACGATCCATCCGCTCGGTTGGTCGTCGAGTCGGTCCACGGCCTGCCGCAGACCGCGCCGAGAACACCTGCGCTGACGACAACCGCCCTCAGGACGCAACCGGGGGCATCCCCACACGACGCAACCGATCAGGTGCGTCCCCATGCGACGCATCCCGCCTGCATCGCCACGTGACGCACGCCGTGTGCGTCTTAACGAGACAAGAACGGTGGCCTCGAGAACAGGGATGGCGGACGGTGTCGGCGCACCGAGCGATCCATCCGGACCCTTTACGCAAAGCAGCGCCTCACCCGGTGATCCATCCGGACGTCCTCGGCGTATGAGTCCCATGGCGTGGTGGGGTTTCGTGGGAGCGGAGCGGCTCTGATGTAGGTGGGGCCATCGGCGAGATTCTTGGTGTGTACGGCCAAGCACTCACCGAAGGAGATCTCACCGATGGCCTTGTCCCAGTCTGCCCTGACCGAGTTGCTCGAGGTATTCCGCGCCGGGGAGGGCGTGGACCTGATCCGTGAAGCCGTGCGGGTCGCGTTGCAGGACCTGGTCGAGCTCGAAGCCACCGAGGTGATCGGCGCGGGCCGCTACGAGCGGTCCGAGGCCCGCACGACCGAGCGCAACGGGTCGCGCCCTCGGGTGCTGACCACCAAGGCCGGCGATGTTCAGCTGGCGATCCCCAAGCTGCGCAAGGGCCCGTTCTTCCCCGAGGTCCTCGCCCCGCGCCGACGGATCGACCAGGCGTTGCACGCGGTGGTGATGGAGGCCTACGTGCACGGGGTGTCCACCCGCAGCGTGGATGACCTGGTCGCCGCGCTCGGCGGTACCGGCATGTCCAAGTCCGAGGTGTCGCGGATCTGTGCCGGATTGGACGAGACGGTGGGCGCGTTCCGGGCCCGCACCCTGGGTCACGCCGCCTTCCCGTACGTGTTCCTGGACGCGACCTACCTGCACGTGCGCGAGGTCGCCCGCGGGCAGGTGGTCTCCAAGGCCGTCGTGGTCGCCACCGGTGTCACCGAGCACGGCACCCGCGAGATCCTCGGCCTGGACGTCGGCGACAGCGAGGACGAGACGTTCTGGCGCAAGTTCCTCACCGACCTCAAGGACCGTGGCTTGGCCGGGGTGCGCCTGGTGATCTCCGACCAGCACGCCGGCCTGGTCAAGGCCCTGACCCGATGCTTCGCCGGGGCCGCGCACCAACGCTGCCGGGTCCACTTCGCCCGCAACCTGCTCGCCCTGGTCCCCAAGTCCCACAAGGACATGGTCGCCGCACTGTTCCGCACGATCTTCGCCCAGCCCGACGACAAGGCGGTGCACGCCACCTGGGACGAAGTGCGCGACCAGCTCGCCAAGGCGTTCCCGAAGATCGGGCCCTTCATGGACGACGCCAAGGCCGAGGTCCTGGCGTTCACCGCGTTCCCCAAGGCGCACTGGTCCAAGATCTGGTCCAACAACCCCATCGAGCGGGTCAACAAGGAGATCAAACGCCGAGCCCGCGTCGTGGGCATCTTCCCCAACGAGGGCGCCGTCATCCGCCTCGTCGGTGCCGTCCTGGCCGACGCCCACGACGAATGGCAAGTCAGCGACCGGCGCTACCTGTCCGAAGCCTCGATGGCGCTGCTGAACACCCCGCGCGATACTGACACCACCGCAATCACCAGCGGCAAGTAGGCACCAAGGTCACCCTTGAAAGCCCACCAACTCACGGGACGCAATCTCCTCGGCAGGAACGCGTCGCCGCGCCCCACCGCGCGACGACCCCCTCCACGGGGCGCAGAGCGTCGCCTCACCCGGTGATCCATCCGGACGTCCCCGGCAGGAACGCGTCGCCGCGCCCCACCGCGCGACGACCCCCTCCACGGGGCGCAGAGCGTCGCCTCACCCGGTGATCCATCCGGACGTCCCCGGCAGGAACGCGTCGCCGCGCCTCACCGCGCGATGACCCCCTCCACGGGGCAGAGCGACCCCTCACCCGGTGATCCATCCGGACGTCCTCGGCAGGAACGCGTCGCCGTGCCCCACCGCGCGACGACCCCCTCCACGGGGCGCAGAGCGGCGCCTCACCCGGTGACCCATCCGGACGTCCTCGGCAGGAACGCGTCGCCGCGCCCCACCGCGCGACGACCCCCTCCACGGGGCGCCGAGCGGCGCCTCACCCGGTGATCCATCCGGACGTCCTCGGCAGGAGCGCGTCGCCGCGCCCCACCGCGCGACGACCCCCCTCCACGGGCGCAGTGCGAGGATGGGCGGGTGACGACGATCCTGTCCATCCAGTCCTCGGTCGCCTACGGCCACGTCGGCAACTCGGCCGCCGTCTTCCCGCTCCAGCGCCTCGGGGTCGAGGTGTGGCCGGTCCACACGGTCCACTTCTCCAACCACACCGGGTACGGCCAGTGGCGAGGGCCCCTCATGCCGCCCGAGGACGTGCGCGAGGTCGTCACCGGCATCGAGGAGCGCGAGGCGCTGGCGGAGGTCGACGCCGTGCTCTCCGGCTACCAGGGCGGTGAGCAGATCGGCGAGGTCATCCTCGACGCGGTCGCGCGCACGAAGGCCGCCAACCCGGCCGCCATCTACGCCTGCGACCCCGTCATGGGCAACGCGACGTCGGGCTGCTTCGTCCACCCGGCGATCCCCGTCCTCCTGCGCGAGAAGGTCGTCCCGCAGGCCGACCTCATCACCCCCAACCAGTTCGAGCTCGGCTTCCTCACCGAGACCGAGCCGGGCGACCTCGACTCCACCCTCGAGTCCGTCGAGCAGGCCCGCGCCATGGGCCCGTCCACGGTCCTCGTGACGAGCGTGCTGCGGCCCGACCGGCCCGAGGGCACCATCGAGATGCTCGCCGTCCACGGCGACGGCGCCTGGATCGTCCGCACGCCGCACCTGCCGCTCAAGGCCAACGGCTCCGGCGACGTCACCGCCGCGCTCTTCACCGCCCACCTGCTGCAGACGCAGGACGCCGGCGTCGCGCTGGGCCGCACCGTGTCGAGCGTGTTCGACCTCCTCGAGCGCACCCACGGGTCGGGCCGACGCGAGCTCCAGCTCGTCCAGAGCCAGGAGGAGATCGCCAACCCGCGGATGCAGTTCGAGGTCGAGCGGCTGCACTGACCCACCCGAGGCAGGGTCGAGGGGTCAGAGGACGACGAGGTCGTCGCGGTGGATGACCTCGCGCTCGTAGGCCTTGCCGAGCTCGCGGGCGAGGTCGGGCGTCGAGCGCCCGAGCAGCCGCGGCAGCTCGCCGGAGGCGTACGACACCAGCCCGCGGGCGATGACCGTCCCGTCGGGGGCGCAGACGTCGACCGGGTCGCCGGCGGCGAAGGTCCCCCGCACCGCCGTGATCCCGGCGGCGAGCAGCGACTTCCGGCGCTCGGTCACCGCCGCGACCGCACCGTCGTCGAGGACGAGCCGCCCGCGAGCCGTCGTCGCGTGGGCCAGCCAGCGCTTGCGGGACGCCCGGGTGGCGGCCGCCGGCGCGAACACCGTGCCGACGTCCGCGCCGTCGAGGGCGGCCCGCACGTCCGGCAGGCGGGTGAGCAGGGTCGGGATGCCGGCCGCACCCGCGATACCGGCGGCCTCGACCTTGGTGACCATCCCACCGGACCCGACCGAGGAGCCGGTCCCGCCGATCGTCACGGCCTCGAGGTCCTCGGTCGTCGCGACGAGCGGCACCCGCCGGGACCCTCCCCGTGACGGCGGCCCGTCGTAGAGCGCGTCCACGTCGGTGAGCAGGACCAGCCCCTGCGCCGCGACGAGGTCGGCGACGAGCGCGGCGAGCCGGTCGTTGTCGCCGAAGCGGATCTCGTGGGTGGCCACCGTGTCGTTCTCGTTGACGATCGGCACGATGCCGAGCTCGAGCAGCCGCTCGAGGGTGCGACGCGCGTTCGTGTAGTGCGAGCGCCGGGTCGTGTCGTCGGCGGTGAGCAGCACCTGTCCCACGGTCAGCCCGTGCGCCCCGAAGGCCGCCTGGTACGCCGCGACGAGCGCGCCCTGGCCCACCGAGGCCGCGGCCTGCTGGGTCGCGAGGTCGGTGGGTCGCGAGGCCAGCCCCAGCGGACCGATCCCGGCGGCGATGGCACCCGACGACACGAGGACGACCTGCCGGCCCTGCGCCCGCCGCTCGGCGAGGACGTCGACGAGCGCCCGCAGCGCGACCTCGTCGAGGTGACCGCCGTCGGCGCTCGTCAGCGAGGACGACCCGACCTTGACGACGAGCCGCTGGGCGTCGCCCACCGCCTCGCGCAGGCGGGCGGCGTCCCCACCGGACATCAGGCGTCCTCGGGGTCGTCCGCCTGCGCCCAGTGGCCGGCCCGGCGCTCGGCAGCCAGCTCGTCGCGGGCGGCGGTCGCGGCGTCCTTGCGGCCGTGGAACTCGTCGCGCTTCTCGGCACGCGTCTTGCGGTGCTCGTTCTCGAACCGCACGTCGGTGCCGCGCGGCCCGGTGAGCAGCTCGGCGCCGGCGGTCATCGTCGGCTCCCAGTCGAAGACGACCGCGTCGTCCTCGGGACCGATGAGGACGGTCGACCCCGAGACGGCGCCGGCCTTGAGCAGGGCCTCCTCGACGCCGAGGCGCGCGAGCCGGTCGGCGAGGTAGCCGACGGCCTCGTCGTTGGAGAAGTCGGTCTGGTGGACCCAACGGGTGGGGCGCTCCCCGAGGACGCGGAAGACCTCGCCGTCGGGCGTGTTCTCGCGGCGCACGACGAAGCCGCTGTCGTCGACGGCGCGCGGCCGGATGACGACGCGCGGGCGCTCGACGACCGAGGCCTCGAGCTCGGCGCGGGCCGCGGCGACGTGGCGGGCCAGGCCGAAGCCCAGCTCCTTGAGCCCCGTGTGGGCGACGGCCGAGACGATGAAGACCTCGAGCCCCTTCTCCTCGAGCATCGGCTTGACCATCTCGGCGAGGTCGAGCGCCTCGGGGACGTCGGCCTTGTTGAGGACGATGATGCGGGTGCGCTCCGAGAGCGGACGCCCGCCGAGGGAGTCGTCGGTGACGTAGGCGGCGAGCTCGGCCTCGATGACGTCGAGGTCGGTCATCGGGTCGCGGTTCGGCTCGAGCGTGGCGCAGTCGACGACGTGGACGAGCACCGAGCAGCGCTCGACGTGGCGGAGGAACTCCAGGCCGAGACCCTTGCCCTCGCTGGCGCCGGGGATGAGCCCGGGCACGTCGGCGATGGTGTACCGCTGCGAGCCGGCGGTGACGACCCCGAGGTTGGGCACGAGGGTGGTGAAGGGGTAGTCGGCGATCTTGGGCCGGGCGGCCGACAGGACGGACACGAGCGAGGACTTGCCGGCGCTCGGGAAGCCGATGAGCGCGACGTCGGCGAGCGACTTCAGCTCGAGGACGACCTCGAGGTGGTCGCCCGGCTCGCCGAGGAGGGCGAACCCGGGCGCCTTGCGGCGGGCGCTCGCCAGGGCCTTGTTGCCCAGGCCCCCACGGCCGCCGCGGGCCGCCACGAAGGTGGCGTCGAAGCCGACGAGGTCGGCGAGGACGTTGCCGTCACGGTCCTTGACGACGGTGCCGGCGGGCACCGGCAGGACGAGGTCGTCGCCGTCGGCGCCGTTGCGCTCGTCACCGGCGCCCGGCCTGCCGTTCGTCGCCTTGCGGTGCGGGGTGTGGTGGTAGTCCAGCAGCGTCGTGGACTGCGGGTCGACGGCGATGACGACCGAGCCGCCCTTGCCCCCGTTGCCGCCGTCGGGGCCGCCGAGCGGCTTGAACTTCTCGCGCTTGACCGAGGCCACGCCGTGGCCGCCGTTCCCGGCGGCGACGTGCAGGACGACGCGGTCGACGAAGGTCGTCATGCCTGCGCTCCTCGATCTGTGAGGGCCCTGACGGGCCGGGTGCGGGTGGTGCCGCGGGTGGGACGGCGTGAGGGGCGGGCCCGTCTCAGGCCCGCCCCTCACGACTGTGGTGCGTGTGGTGCCGGGTGCTCGACCCGGCGACGCGTCACTCGGCGGCGGTCTCCGCCGGGAGGATGTTGACGGTCTTCTTGCCGCGCTTGGCGCCGAACTTCACGTCTCCCGCGACGAGCGCGAAGAGGGTGTCGTCGCCGCCACGGCCGACGCCGTCGCCGGGGTGGAAGTGCGTGCCGCGCTGGCGGACGAGGATCTCGCCGGCCTTGACGGTCTGACCGCCGAAGCGCTTGACGCCGAGGTACTGGGCGTTGCTGTCGCGACCGTTGCGGGTCGAGGACGCACCCTTCTTGTGTGCCATCTCAGAAGTCCTTCGTGAGTTCCGGGATCAGGCGTCGATCGCCGTGATCTTGACCTGCGTGAGCGGCTGGCGGTGGCCCTGGCGCTTCCGGTAGCCGGTCTTGTTCTTGTACTTGAGGATGGTGATCTTCGGGCCCTTCGCGGCCTTGACCACCTCGGCCGTCACGGTGACCTTGGCGAGCTTGCTCGCGTCAGAGGTCACGGTGCCCCCGTCGACGACGAGCAGCGGCTGGAGCTGCACCTTGTCGCCGGCCTGGCCGACCTTGTCGATGAGCAGGACGTCGCCGACGGAGACCTTCTCCTGGCGACCACCTGCGCGCACAATCGCGTACACAGTCGTACTCACTCTCACTCTTCGCACGCCTCCTGGGACAACCGGCAGACAGCGACCCCGTGGACGACACGGGACGTCTGCTCGGTGGGCGCACCGACGGACCAGACTACCGGTGCTCCGGCAGCCCTCAAAATCACTCGCTCCCGGGCTGTGCCCCACCCTCGCCCGCACCGCTGCGCGGGGGCCCGGCGGGGGCGACGACGCGACCCCGGCGACGGCGGCCCCGCGGGGCCGGGGCGACCGGCTCCTCCTCGACGACGGCGACCGGCTCGGGGGCGACCTCGGGCTGCGTGCTGGGCGCCTCGGCGGACCGGACGTCCTCGACCGGCTCGGCGACGTCGGCGACGTCGGGCGCCTCGACGATCTCGGCCGCCGGGGCGTCCGTGGTCACCGGGGCGTCCTCGACGGGCTCGACCGCGACGTCGCCACCGGTCTCGCCAGCGAGGTCCTCGTCGTGGTGCCCGCCGTCGGACTTGCGCAGGGCCGCCGCGTGGGCCGCGGCCGCGATCTGGGCGGCGGACGGACCCGAGTGGACCTTGTGCTCCTCGGCGCGCTCGGCGGCGGCCGAGCCGCCCGCGGACGACGACCCGGACCCGGAGGACCCGGACGAGCCGGAGCCCGACCCGCTGCGGCCGCCACGGCCCCGGCCGGAACGCGCCGACGAGCCCTGGTCCTGGCCGGCGCCACCCCGGTCGATCGGCTCGCTGTGGACGACGATGCCGCGGCCGGCACAGTGCTCGCACGTCTCGGAGAAGACCTCGATGAGCCCGGACCCGACCCGCTTGCGGGTCATCTGGACCAGGCCGAGCGAGGTGACCTCGGCGACCTGGTGCTTGGTCCGGTCGCGGCCCAGGCACTCGAGGAGCCGGCGCACGACGAGGTCGCGGTTGGCCTCGAGGACCATGTCGATGAAGTCGATGACGATGATGCCGCCGATGTCGCGCAGCCGGAGCTGGCGGACGATCTCCTCGGCGGCCTCGAGGTTGTTCTTCGTCACGGTCTCCTCGAGGTTGCCCCCGGAGCCGACGAACTTGCCGGTGTTGACGTCGACGACGGTCATCGCCTCGGTGCGGTCGATGACGAGCGAGCCCCCGGAGGGCAGCCAGACCTTGCGGTCCATCGCCTTGGCGATCGACTCGTCGATGCGGTGCGCGGCGAAGACGTCGTCCTCGGAGGTCCAGCGGGTGACCCGCGACGCGAGGTCGGGGGCGACGTCCTCGATGTACTCGCTGACGTCGTTCCACGCCTTGTCCCCGGAGACGACGAGCGAGGTGAAGTCCTCGGTGAAGACGTCCCGGATGACGCGCACGGTGAGGTCGGGCTCGCCGTGGAGCAGGGCGGGGGCGCCGCCGCTGCCGGCCTTCTTGGCCTTGGCCGACTCGGCCTTCTTCGCGATCTTCTCCCACGCCTTGGTCAGGCGGTCGACGTCGGCGCGCAGCTCCTCCTCGGAGGCGCCCTCCGCGGCGGTGCGCACGATGACGCCCGCGTGGTCGGGCACGACCTCCTTGAGGATCGCCTTGAGGCGGGCCCGCTCGGTGTCGGGGAGCTTGCGCGAGATGCCCGTCATCTGGCCCTCGGGCACGTAGACGAGGTAGCGGCCCGGCAGCGAGATCTGCGAGGTGAGGCGCGCGCCCTTGTGGCCGATCGGGTCCTTGGTCACCTGGACGAGCACGGTGTCGCCGGAGGACAGTGCGTTCTCGATGCGACGGCTGTTGCCGCCCTCGAGCCCGGCGGCGTCCCAGTTGACCTCACCGGCGTAGAGCACGGCGTTGCGGCCCTTGCCGATGTCGACGAACGCGGCCTCCATCGAGGGCAGGACGTTCTGGACGCGGCCGAGGTAGACGTTGCCGGCCATCGAGGCCGTCGTCTCGCGCGAGACGTAGTGCTCGACGAGGACGCCGTCCTCGAGGACGCCGATCTGGGTGCGGTCGCCGCGGCCACGCACGACCATGACGCGCTCGACGCTCTCGCGGCGGGCGAGGAACTCGGCCTCGGTGATGATCGTGCGGCGGCGCCCGGCCTCGCGGCCCTCGCGGCGGCGCTGCTTCTTGGCCTCGAGACGGGTGGAGCCCTTGACGGCGGTCGGCTCGTCGCGCGGCGAGCGGGGCTCGCGCACGCGGGTGACGGTGCCGGGCGGGTCGTCGCCCTCGCCGTCACCGGACCCGCCGCGGCGGCGGCGGCGGCGGCGACGGCTCGAGCCGCTGTCGGACGCGTCGTCCTGGTCGGACGGGCCGGTGCGCGGGGCGTCGTCGGAGGACGAGTCGTCGCCCTCGTCGTCGGAGTCCCTGGTCCCGCGGGCGTCGCGGGGGTCGCGGCCGTCGTCGTCGCCGCCTGAACGGCCACGGCGGCCGCGGCCGCCACGGCTGCGGCGGCGGCGCGAGCCCGCGTCGGCGTCGGACTCCGGCTGGGTGTCGTCGGAGGACGAGTCGTCGCCCGCCTCGTCGGCGGCCTCGGCGCTCTCCTCGGTCACGGCCTGGGCGCGCGACCGGCGCGACCGGCGGGGCGTCCCGACCGCCGGGGCCGCGTCGCTGTCGTCGGCCGCTGGGGTGGCCGATGCGGCCTCGGCCTCCGCCTCGAGCTCCTCGGCGGGGCGCTCGACGGGCGCCTGGACGGGCGAGGTGGCCCGGCGGCGCGGGCGGGTGACCGGCTGGGGCGGCTGGAAGACCAGGCCGAAGGTCGGGACGGCCGGGGCCGCGCCGTCCTCCTCCTCGTCGTCCGCGGTGGCCTCGGTCGGGTCGGCCTCGGTGGCGCCGAGGTCGGCCGGGGCCGGCTCGTCGGCGGTCGGTGCGAGCGCGGCGTCCTGCGAGTCGGCGGGGGCGGCGCCCTTGGCGGCCTTCTTCGTCGTCGTCTTCTTGGCGGCGCGCTTGCGCGTCGCCTTCTTCACCGGGGCCTCGGGGGCCTCGGGGGCCTCGGAGCCGTCAGCGGCACCGGCCTCGTCGGCGTCGGTGCCGGCCGGGGCGCCCTCGGTGCCGGGGTCGACGGGCTCGGGCGCGGAGGCCTTCTTCGTCGCCCGTCGCCGCTTGGGCTTCTCGGGGGCGGAGGCCGCGGCACCCTCGGCGACGTCGGTCGCGGGGGTGGTCTGGTCGGTGGTGTCGTTCTCGGACGCCATGTCCGGCTCTCTTTCGTCACCCACGCCGTGGCGACCACACCGGCCCCGGTCCGACAAGCGATCCGGTCCCTCGCCGACCGCGTGGTGTGCGATCGGATCGTGTGGGGACGCACCCCGCACGGAAGTCGACTTCTGCCCCGGAGCGGCTCGCGCGGGCGGCGCGGCACCTATCCGTGGCCGGCGGCGTCCTTGTCGGCGGCCAATGGGTCGGCCACCCCAGCAGTTGCGTCGAGCAGAGGGCCTTGCGCCAGCCGGGTCACCAGGGGTGGGACCGGTGGCGAGAACCCGGTCACTGCGCGCAGTGCGGTCAGGATGTCGTCGGGGCGTACGGACGGTGTGGTGTGCCGTACGACCATGCGAAGTATCGCACACCCCTCCTCGTCGACCCCGGTCACCTCCATCGCGAGCACCGGGCCGCGCGTGTCGAAGGTCCGCGGGCCGGTCTTGAAGGTGCGGGTCGCCTCGGCGACCTCCGTCGCGAGGAAGGCGGTGACGGCGTCGCGGACGACGCCGGGCTCGGCCCCGCGGACGACGAGCCGCCACTCGCTGGCCTCGAGCCGGTCGGCGAGCGCCCCCGGCCCTGCCGGGACGACCTCGAGGACGTCGAGGCCCTCGGGCAGCGCCTCGTCGAGGGCGGCGCGCACGGCCTCGGGCTCGACCCGCTCGGTGACCCGGATCTCGAAGTACTCGGCCTCGCTCGCCGTCCCGGTGGGGGCGGCGTTCGCGTACGAGATGAGCGGGTGGGGGTGGAAGCCCGCCGAGAAGGCCATCGGGACGTCGGCGCGGCGCAGGGCACGCTCGAGGGCGCGCGAGAAGTCCCGGGTCGAGGAGAACCGGAGGCGGCCGCGCTTGGCGTAGCGGATCCGCAGCTTCTGGACCGCGGGAGCGGGAGGGGGTCCCTCGGGGGTGCGCTGGCGGGCCATGGCTCAGCAGCCTAGGAGCGGGCGGCTCCCCCGCCGAATCGGCGACGCCGCCGGACGGCTCAGCCCGCCCCCACGGTCGGCCACGGGGTGGTCTCGTACGACTCGGCGATCGGGACCGGCGTCGGCTGCACGGAGGGCGGCACGTTCGGGTCGACGGCCCGGAAGGCGTCGCGCACCTCCGTGCGCATCGTCGCCCACGCCGCCGACACCGCCGCCTCGGCCGTCTCGAACGGCTCGCGGCCCAGGTTGCCCAGGCCCGTGTGCGTGTGGTGGGCGAAGGTGCAGTCGTCGTAGTCGTTCGTCGGCACGGACCCGTCGGGCTCCCCGAAGTAGCCCGGGAGCTCGACCGCCTCGAGGGCGTCGCGCACGCTGGTCAGCTGGCGCAGGCCCGCCTCGACCGCCCCGGTGCAGCCGTTCGCCATCCAGGTGAGCCCGCTGTGGGCCCGGACCAGCGCGATCCGCTGGCCGGGGATCGCCTCGCGGTAGCGGTCGGACGCCCCCTGGGTCCACGACTCGGTCGCTCGCAGCCTCGCGTCGGCGACGGCGTCGGTGGCGTCGTCGACCCGGGTCCCGGCGCGGGACCAGAAGGCCTCGCGGTCCTCGAGGTCGGCCATCCACGAGGAGTCGTCGACGCGGCCGGTGACCGTCGTGCACAGGTCTCGGACGTCGTTGCGCACGACGACCCAGCCGTCACGGCAGTCCTCGAAGCCGGGGTGGTCCCGGTGCAGCGCGGCGTAGGAGTCCCAGTTGGCGATGACGGCATCCGCCCACGAGCGCAGCGTCGACACGCTCGCCCGGACGTCGGAGACGACGGTGTCGTGGCTGTCGGTCATCGGGTCCACTCCATCGCTGCGGGCCGCGCGGGCGGCGGGGTGCTGTCGTCGGTCCAGAAGGCGTGGGTGTCGTCGACCGTGCCGTCACCACCGGCGCCCGCGCCGGTGTCCGCGCCGGTGTCGCCGTCGTCGACCGCCGAGGGGTCGGCGTCGTCGATGTCGTCGACGACCTCGACGTCCTCCGAGCCGTCCACGCCCCCGTCGCCGTCGCCACCCTCGGTGTCGTCGACCTCGGAGTCGTCGACCTCCTCGCCCGGGTCGACCACCTCGGTGACGTCCCCGGTGTCGTCGGTGTCGTCGGTGTCGTCGGTGTCGTCGGTGTCACCGGCGCCGTCGTCCTCGTCGTCACCCGGGTCGACGTCGTCGGTCGGGAGCCCGTCCTCACCCTGGAGCAGGTCGGGCACGCCGTCGCGGTCGGTGTCCTGCGCGAGGTCGACGACGCCGTCGCCGTCGGCGTCCTCCCAGAGGTCGGGCACCCCGTCCCGGTCGGTGTCGGGGACGGTGCTCGGCAGTCTCGCGTCCTTCCAGACGTCGGGCACCCCGTCACCGTCGTCGTCCTGGAGGACGTCGGCCGTCCCGTCGCCGTCGGTGTCCTGCAGGACGTCGGCGACACCGTCACGGTCGCGGTCGCGCAGGACGTCGGGCCGCCCGTCACGGTCGCGGTCCTCCCACGCGCGCGGGACGCCGTCGCCGTCACGGTCGGCCCAGACGTCGAGGACTCCGTCGCCGTCCTCGTCCTCGTGGACGTCGAGGATGCCGTCGCGGTCCCGGTCGACGAGGTACCACGGGGTTCGGGCGGGCGGGTCGTCGAGCTCGCCACCCGGTTCTCCCCCGTCCGGCGTCTGCCCGGGGGCCGGCCCGCCGCCGCCGGGCCCTCCGGTGGGAGGCGTTTCACCGCCGCCACCCGAGGGGGTGCCGGCCTTGCCCACGGTCGTCCCGGCGGTGTCGTCGTTGCCCTGGGTCTCGGCCGAGTTCGCGCTGACGATCTCCGCCATCCGGGTCAGCGCCGTGACCCCGGCCGTGAGGTGGGCCGCCACCGGTCGGGCCGAGGAGCGGTAGGACGCGCCGACCATGTCGTTGTAGACGCCGAACGGGGGGTGCTCGTCGATCTCGCCCTGGGCGAGCGCCCGGGCCCGCTCGAGGTGGCCGGCCGCGGCCGCCCACTGCGCGCTGTCGTGCTCCATGTCGGCGGGCACCATGCCCACGCCGTCCGGTCCGCCCCCCACGTGCTTCCCCCTGGTCGTCCCTCACCTGTTTCCCGTGACGCTAGGCGGGGTCGTCGCCACGGGCAATGGGGAGGCCTCCCCGGGCGCGGCCTGACCTGCGATGTCGCGGACACCGGAGGGGGTACGGCGGCGCGCCACCGGATCCGTGCCCCGGAACGTCTGCCGGACACTGCATCCGTGTGGCTAGGGTGCGACCATGCCCGATCTCGACAGGTCACGCCTCGCTGAGCTCCTCGCCGCGGAGCAGGAGGAGTACACCGCGCGCCACCCGCGCAGCCGCGAGCTGTTCGAGCAGGGCTCCAACCTGTTCGGCCGGGTCCCGATGACGTGGATGAACAAGTGGAGCGGCGGCTTCCCGCTCTACCTCGACCACGCCCGGGGGAACCGGATCAGCGACGTCGACGGGCACACCTACGTCGACTTCGCCCTCGGCGACACCGGCGCGATGGCCGGGCACTCGCCGCGGGCCACGGTCGAGGCCGTCGGGCGCCGGATGGGCGACCTCGGCGGCATCACGACGATGCTGCCGACCGCCGACGCGCAGTGGGTCGGCGAGGAGCTGACCCGCCGGTTCGGGCTGCCGCTGTGGAGCTTCACGCTCTCGGCCACCGACGCCAACCGGTGGGCCGTGCGCCTGGCCCGGCTGGCCACCGGGCGCCCGAAGGTCCTCGTCTTCGCGTACTGCTACCACGGCTCGGTCGACGAGGCCTTCGCCCTGCCCGGCGTCGACGGCAAGGCGCAGTCGCGGCCGGGCAACGTCGCTCCCCCGGTCCCCCTCGACCTCACGACGCGCGCCGCCACGTGGAACGACCTCGAGTCGGTCGAGCGCGAGCTCGCCCACGGCGACGTCGCGGCCATCCTCACCGAGCCCGCGCTGACGAACATCGGCATCGTGCTGCCCGAGCCCGGCTTCCTCCAGGGCCTGCGCGACCTCGCGACCGAGCACGGCGCCCTCCTCATGATCGACGAGACGCACACGTTCTCCGCGGGCTGGGGCGGTGCGACCCGCGAGTGGGAGCTCGAGCCCGACATCTTCGTCATCGGCAAGTCGATCGGCGGCGGCATCCCCTGCGGCGCCTACGGCATCACCGACGAGGTCGCGGCCGCGGTGACCCGGCACACCGACGACGGTGACGCCGACATCATCGACGTCGGCGGGGTGGGCGGCACGCTCGCCGGCAACGCGCTGTCGACGGCGGCGATGCGCGCGACCCTCGACCAGGTGCTGACCGAGGACGCGTTCGAGCGGATGGGGGACCTCGCCATCGCGTTCGCCGACGGCGTCCAGGCCACCCTCGACGAGCTCGACGTCCCGTGGTCGATCAGCCGCCTCGGCGCCCGGGCGGAGTACCGGTTCACCCGCCCGGCCCCGCGCACCGGCGAGGAGTCGGCCGCCGCGCACGACGACGACGTCGACGCCTACATGCACCTCGCGATGTGCAACCGCGGCGTGCTCATGACGCCCTTCCACAACATGGCGCTCATGTGCCCGGACACGACCCGGGCCGACGTCGACCGGCACACCGCCCTGTTCCGCGAGGTGGTCGGCGCCCTCTTCGGCTGACCGACCACCCGCGGAGCGGGCAGGCCTCGCGGCTCAGCGGCCGGCGCGGACCCGGCGGAACGTCTCGACCTGGTCCCACACGGTGATCCCGATGATCCCGACGGTCAGGCCCAGGGTGAGGTCGCGCTCGGCGTCGACCCATCCTCCGGCGGTGATGACGTCGAGGAAGGCGGCGTTGAAGAGCTGCCCGGTCTGGAGCAGCCAGACCATGACGGCCGTCGCCACGACGTCGAGGGCCACCCCGACGAGGGCGAGCGGCAGGGTCCAGCGCCCGGCCCGGAAGGTCAGGACCGCGACGACGGCGTGCCCGACGACGACGACGAGGAACACCGGGATCCACAAAGACCACAGGGCCGGGTCGAGGACGGGGACGGCCTCTCCGGCGGCCCGTACCGGCGAGTTGACGTGCTGCCAGACGATGGCGAGGGCGATGAGCACGAGGAAGACGAGCGACGCCACGGTCTCGCCGAGGCCGACGGAGCGCGCCTGGTCGTCCTCGGGGAGCTGGTGGGGGTCCCAGCCGCCGAGGTCCGTGGCGGGCTGGGTCCGCTCGAGGACGGCGAAGACGAGCGTGGTCCAGAACACGACGTGGATGGCGACCTGGACGGCCAGGCCGGCCGCGCTGCCGAACGCCGGGCCCACCCCGTCGGCCGCGACGTCGTCGACGAAGAGGCGGATGACGAGGTTGAGCACCGTCACGATCGGCACGACGGTCCACAGCAGGAGCACGACGAGGCGGCGCCACTGCGGGAAGACCGTCGGGCCGATGAGGTGGAGCGGGCTCCCGGAGTAGCCGGCAGCCAGGCGCATCGGGTCGCCGAGCTCGATGAGGACGGCGCGCTCGGCCTCCTCACGGGTGGGGGCGGCACCGGTGTCCAGGCGGGCGTCGACCATGTCCTCGATCGTGGCCCGCAGCTCGCGCTCGACGTCGGCGCGCTGGCCCTCGTCGAGGCCGCGGACCGTGGCGGTGACGTAGCGGTCGGTGAGCGAGGTCATGGGGTGGGTCCTTCCGGGGCGGGCGGGGCGCGGGGCCGAGGGGGTCGAGGTCGTGGGGGCCATGTCGGGTGTCCTTTGCCGGTCGTGGCGGTGGCGGTGGCGGTGGCGATGTGGGGGTGTCGGGGTGTCGGGGCGGGGTGGCCGGTGCTCGCGCTCAGGCGAGGTCGGAGATGGCGGCGTCCAGGGCCCGCCAGTCGGTGCGCAGGGCGGTGAGGACCGCCTCGCCCTCGGGGCTGGTCCGGTAGAACTTGCGCGGCCGGCTCTCGTCGGTGTTCCACTCGGCGACGAGCAGGCCCTGTTTCTCGAGGCGTCGCAGGAGCGGGTAGAGGGTGTTGGCGTCGACCCCGAACCCGGCTCGGTCGAGCGTCTCGAGCAGGGCGTAGCCGTAGCCCGGGGTCCGGAGCGTCGCGAGGGAGGCGACGACGACGGTGCCCCGTCGCAGCTCCTGCAGGTGTCCGCTGAGGACGTCCTCTTCAGTGGTCATACCGACACTATAGTGTGTCTCACACAGCATCGTCAATGGCACAGCGATGTGTCCGTCCCGAATGGCACCGAACCTCCGGTGTGTCGCCCGATATCGGGGGCCAGACCGGAGGTTCGGTGACATTCGGGGGTTCGGGGCGCTGCGGCGGGGTGGCCGCAGCGCCTGGAGGTCGGTGGAGAGGCGGCCAGACCAGCGGTCGTGCGCGAGCCGATCAGTCGCCGAAGCGCTCGCGGATGCGGACGAGCTCGACGGCGTGGGCGTCGAGGACGCGGTCCTCCTCCGACACCGGCACCCACGTGGGACAGGGCACGGCCCGCCGATCCTCGTCGATGCCCACGAGGATGGTGCGGCAGTACGTCGTCAGCTCCATCGCGTCGGGGCCGTCGGCCGGGTCGCCGGAGCGGACGTGGACGCCCACGTGCATCGAGGTCCGCCCGGTGTGCAGCAGCCGCGCCTCGACCTCGACGAGGTGCCCGATGCGCAGCGGGCGGTAGAAGCGCACTCCCCCGGTGAAGATCGCGACGTTGTGGACGTCGCCGGTCCACCGGGTCGCGAGGACGTGCGCCGCCTCGTCGATCCAGCGCATGACGACGCCCCCGTGGACCTTCCCGCCCCAGTTGACGTCGGTCGGGGCGGCGAGGAAGCGCAGCGCCACCCGCGGCGCCGTCCCCGCGGCGGTGTACTCGACCCCCGCCATCGCGGTCTCGACCTCCGCCCGCAGGTCGGCCCGGCGGACCGCCCACCCCTGCTGGAGCTCCTCCCCCAGGGTCGCCGGGACGAGCGTCGGCACCGGGGTCGTGCGGCCTGCGTCGTCGACGGCGACGAACACCATGAGGCAGCGGGTGGCCGGCGCGAGCTCGCGGGTCCGCGGCGGGCCGGACGCGACGTCGACCGTCACGTGCATCGAGGTGCGTCCGGTGTGCACGACGCGGGCGGTCACCTCGACGAGGTCACCGACCTCGACCGGGCGGGTGAACCGGACGTTGCCGACGTACGCGGTGACGCAGTAGGTCCCGCTCCAGCCCGCGGCCGCGGCGTACCCGGCCTTGTCGATCCACTCGAGGACGCGCCCCGCCGAGACCGACCCCGACTGCCCCGCGTCCGTGGGCGCGGCGAGGAACCGCAGGGTGATCTCGACCGGGGGCCTCGACGCGCTCACCCGGCCAGTGTGCCCGGGTCAGGCGTGGCTGTGCTCGCGCATCGCCTCACGGCCGGAGCCGAGGACGGTGAGCGGCAGCAGCTTGACGCCGGTGGGCCCGATCTCGATCTCGGTGTTCATCTGGGGGCAGACGCCGCAGTCGAAGCACGGGGTCCAGCGGCAGTCCTCGACCTCGGTCTCGTCGAGCGAGTCGAGCCAGTCCTGCCAGAGCCACTCCTTGTCGAGGCCGGAGTCGATGTGGTCCCACGGCAGGACCTCCGACTCCCCGCGCTCGCGGGTCGTGTACCAGGCGACGTCGACCCCGGCCGCCGGAAGCTCGGCCGACGCGGCCTCCATCCAGCGGTCGTAGGAGAAGTGCTCGGACCAGCCGTCGAACCGGCCGCCGGCACGCCAGACGGCCTCGATGACGCGGCCCACCCGGCGGTCACCGCGCGAGAGCAGTCCCTCGACGATGCCCGGCTTGCCGTCGTGGTACCGGAACCCGATGGACGACCCGTACCGCCGGTCGGACCGGATGGCCTGGCGCAGCTTGTCGAGCCGCGCGTCGGTCTCCTCGGCGCCGAGCTGCGCCGCCCACTGGAAGGGCGTGTGCGGCTTGGGCACGAACCCCCCGATGGAGACGGTGCACCGGATGTCGCGGCGCCCGCTGACCTGGCGGCCGGTCTCGATGACCTTCTTCGCGAGCTCGGCGATCTGGAGGACGTCCTCGTCGGTCTCGGTCGGCAGGCCGCACATGAAGTACAGCTTCACCTGCCGCCAGCCGGCGCCGTAGGCGGCCGAGACGGTGCGGATGAGGTCGTCCTCGCTCACCATCTTGTTGATGACCTTGCGGATCCGCTCGGAGCCGCCCTCCGGGGCGAAGGTCAGTCCGGACCGCCGCCCGTTGCGGGTCAGCTCGTTGGCGAGGTCGATGTTGAACGCGTCGACGCGCGTGGAGGGCAGCGAGAGACCGGTGTTGGTGCCCTCGTACCGGTCGGCGAGCCCCTTCGCGACGTCGGCGATCTCGGAGTGGTCGGCCGAGCTCAGCGAGAGCAGGCCCACTTCCTCGAAGCCCGTCGCGGCCAGGCCGCGCTCGACCATCTCGCCGATGCCGGTGATGGAGCGCTCGCGCACCGGGCGGGTGATCATCCCCGCCTGGCAGAAGCGGCAGCCGCGGGTGCAGCCGCGGAAGATCTCGACCGACATCCGCTCGTGGACCGACTCGGCCAGCGGCACGAGCGGCTGCTTCGGGTACGGCCACGCGTCGAGGTCCATGACGGTGTGCTTCGACACGCGCCACGGGACACCCGGCTGGTTCGGGGCGACGCGCTGGATGCGCCCGTCGGGCAGGTAGGTGACGTCGTAGAACGCCGGCACGTAGACGCCGCCCGTGCGGGCGAGGCGCATGAGGAGCTCGTGGCGCCCTCCGGGCCGCCCGGTGCGCTTCCAGTCGCCCACGATGTCGGTGATGGCGAGGACGGCCTCCTCGCCGTCGCCGACCACGGCCGCGTCGACGAAGTCGGCGATCGGCTCGGGGTTGAACGCGGCGTGCCCACCGGCGACGACGATCGGGTGCGACTCGTCGCGGTCGCGGGCGTGCAGCGGGATGCCGGCGAGGTCGAGCGCGGTGAGCATGTTGGTGTAGCCGAGCTCGGTGGAGAACGACAGGCCGAACAGGTCGAAGTCGCCGACGGGTCGGTGCGCGTCGACGGTGAACTGCGGGACGCCGTGCTCGCGCATCAGCGCCTCGAGGTCGGGCCAGACCGCGTAGGTGCGCTCGGCGAGGGCGTCGGCCCGCTCGTTGAGCACTTCGTAGAGGATCATGACGCCCTGGTTCGGCACGCCGACCTCGTAGGCGTCCGGGTACATCAGGGACCAGCGCACGGTGGCGTCACCGGCGACGTCCCAGTCCTTGACGGTGGAGTTCAGCTCGCCGCCGACGTACTGGATCGGCTTGCTCACCTGCTCGAGGAGCGGCTCGAGGGAGCGGAAGACGGACTGACCGGGCATCCCCCAAGGGTAGGTCGCCGCGACGAGCCACCCAAACCGCCCCGGCTGTGCGGCCTCGTGTGCCCGGGTGGCTGCCCCCGCGACCACCTGGGCACACGCGCCGCACCCTCCCCGCGGCGTGTGCCGGGGTGGCTGCCCCGACGACCACCTGAGCACACGCGACGAGACGGGGGCGGGCGGGTGACTCCGGGGAGGACCGGCCCTCGCCCTCGCTCGCGGGCCCACGAGGTGCTGGGATGGGGACATGACCCCGGACACCCCCGTCGACCTCGTCGTGCTCGGTCTCGGCCCGGGCGGCGAGCACCTCGCCACCGAGGCCGCGAAGGCCGGGCTCACGGTCGTCGGCGTCGACGAGCGCCTCGTCGGCGGCGAGTGCCCCTACTACGGCTGCATCCCCTCGAAGATGGCCATCCGCGCGGCGGGCACCCTCGCCGAGGCGCGGCGCGTCGCGTCGCTGGCGGGCGGCGCCGAGGTCGCCCCCGACTGGTCGGTCGTCGCCCGCCGGATCCGCGACGAGGCCACCGACGACTGGGACGACCGGGTCGCCGTCGAGCGCCTCGAGAAGGCGGGCGTCACCTTCGTCCGCGGCCACGGACGGCTCGACGGCCCCGGCACCGTCGTCGTCGGAGAGCAGCGGTTCGTCGCGAGCCGCGGCGTCGTGCTCAACACGGGCACCGCACCGGCGGCGCCTCCGGTCGACGGCCTCGCCGACACCCCCTTCTGGACCAACCGCGACGTGCTCGCCGCCCCGGACCTGCCGGCCTCGATGGTCGTCATCGGCGGCGGGGCTATCGGGGCCGAGCTGGCCCAGGCGTTCGCGCGCTTCGGCACCGAGGTCTCCCTCGTCGAGGTCGCCCCGCGGATCCTCGCGCTCGAGGAGCCCGAGTCCTCCGAGGTCGTCGCCGCGGCGATGGCGGCCGAGGGCGTCCGGGTGCTCGCCGGCGCGACGATCCGCCGGGTCGACCACGCCGAGGGTCGCTTCACGGTCGCGCTCACGGACGCCGGCGGGAGCGACCTCGACCTCTCCGCCGACCGCCTCCTCGTCGCGGCCGGGCGTCGACCCAACCTCGGGGACATCGGGCTCGAGACCGTCGGGCTCGACCCGAGCGCCCGCAGCGTCGGGACCGACCCGCGGATGCGCGCCGGCGACCGGCTGTGGGCGATCGGCGACATCGCGGGCAAGGGCGCCTTCACGCACCTGTCGATGTACCAGGCGGGCATCGCGCTCCACGACGTCCTCGGCCACGACGGCCCCGAGGCCGAGTACCACGCGGTCCCCCGCGTCACCTTCACCGACCCGGAGGTCGGCTCGGTCGGCCTGACCGAGCAGCAGGCCCGCGACGCCGGGATCGACGTCGCCACCGGCACCGCCGCCCTCTCGGGCTCGACCCGCGGCTGGATCCACGGGCCGGGAGGCGAGGGAGTCATCAAGCTCGTCGCCGACCGTTCGGCCGGCCACCTCGTCGGGGCCACGGCGGTGGGCCCGAGCGGCGGCGAGGTGCTCTCGATGCTCGCCACGGCCGTCCACGCGCGGGTCCCCGTCGCCACCCTGCGCGCGATGGTCTTCGCCTACCCGACCTTCCACCGGGCCGTCGAGACGGCACTGGCCGACCTCGAGGAGTGAGCGTGCGGCCCGCCGAGGGGGTCA